>DASYRI010000015.1:0-60189 GCA_036004545.1 Gemmatimonadales bacterium | reverse complement strand
GGGGTACTCCTCGCTGGGCAGCTCGCCCGGCGGAAGGTACTCGACCGGCACCAGCAGCGCCTTGCCATCCCTGGTGGGAAAGCAGTCGGCGAAGAGGAACGGGGTACCCTTCGAATCCGGCGTGAGCACCGGATACTGCAGCGAGCCTTCGCGGCGGAGCTTGGCGTAGGAAACGCCGCGCCAGTTGGGCGTCACCCGGGCCATCTCCTCCATCACTTCCGCCGGCGTGTTGAACGACGTGGCCAGGCCGAGCCGGCGGGAGAGGTCGATGAGGATCCGGAGATCGTCGCGCGCCTCGCCCGGCAGCGGCACCGCCGGCTCGGCGAGCTGGATGTGCCGGTCGGTGTTGACGAAGGTCCCCTCCTTCTCGGCGAAGGAGGAGCCCGGGAGGACCACGTCGGCCCAGCGCGCGGTCTCGGTGAGGAAGAGATCCTGCACCGCGAGGAACTCGAGCTTCCGCACCCACTCCTCCGCCTTGGCGACGTTGGGGTCGGAGAGCACCGGGTTCTCCCCCATGACGTACATCCCGCGGACCGGGCTCCCCGCCTTGACGATCTCGGTCACCATGAGCCCGTTATCGAGCGAGAGAGACTCCTCCGGCACCCCCCACGCCTTCGCGTACTCGGCGCGGTTGGCGGGGTCGGTGACGGGGCGATAATCGGTATAGGCGAAGGGGATCGCGCCGACGTCGCTCGCGCCCTGGACGTTGTTCTGGCCGCGGATCGGGATCATCGCCGCGCCCCAGCGGCCGATCATCCCGCAGGCGAGCAGCAGGTTGAGCAGGCTCGCCACGATGTCGGTGCCGGTGGCGTGCTGGGTGAGCCCCATCGCCCAGAGGGTGGAGGTGTTGGGGCCCCGCGCGTAGAGCTCCGCCGCCCGGCGGATGGTATCCCGGGGGATGCCCGTGATCTTTTCGGCGACCTCGAGCGTGTACGGCGCCACCGCCGCCTTCACCGGCTCGAACTCCCGGGTGCGCTCCCGCACGAACCCCTCGTTCACCAGCCCCGCCGAGATGATGTGGGCCAGCATCCCGTTGTAGAGCGCGACGTCGGTGCCCGGGAGCATCTGGAGATGGATATCGGCCAGCGCGGCGAGCTCGGTCTTGCGCACGTCGGCCACGACCAGCTTCGCTCCCCCGGCGTGGGCCCGCTTGATCAGGGCGCCGAACACCGGGTGGCTCTCGGTGGTATTGGCACCGGCGATGAAGATCACGTCGCAGGCTTCCTCGATCTCCCGCATGGAGCCCGACGCCGCGGCCGTGGCCAGCGCGCGATTCATCGCCGCGACCGAGGTGGAGTGACAGAGCCGGGTGCAGTGGTCCACGTTATTGGTGCGGAGACCGGCGCGGACCATCCGCATCAGCGCGTAATTCTCCTCGTTGCTGCACTTGGCCGAGGAGAACGCGCCGAGGGCCCCGGGGCCTTGTGAATCGCGGATCCGGACGAGCTCCTGGGCGGTGAGGCTCATCGCCTCCTCCCAGGTGGCCTCCCGGAACGGCTGGTACCACTCGGGCGGCGTGGCGCCCCGGTCGCGCACGTCGCCGTCGTCCAGGAGGGGCAGCCCGGTCTGGGGCGGCTTGCCGACCTGTCGCTGCGGCGGCCGGGGCTTCCGCGCCTCGCCTTCCTCCGCGATGGTGGGCCAGGGGCCGGGCCGGTAGCGGGGCTGCTCGCCGGTCCAGTCCCAGCGGTCGTCGCGCCGGACCCACTCCCGGCGGATGAGCGGCTTCACGAGCCGGTCGCGGTGCTGGGGAAAGTCGTAGCCGAAGCGGCCCTTGACGCAGGTGGAGCCCTGGTTCGGCGTCCGCTCCTCGATCCACGGCGAGGTCACCCGCACGACCTCGCTGCCGCGGACGTGGATGTCGATCTGGCACCCGACGCCGCAATAGGGGCAGACCGAGCGGACCACCCGGTCGGGGTGCCGGATCTGGCCCGCATCGAATTTCCGGCGCGGCATCACCTCGAAGATGGCGCCGGTGGGACAGACCCGGACGCACTCGCCGCACCAGGTGCAACCGGCGTGGTCGGGGTCGCCGTCGCCGCCGACGATGATCTCGGTGTGCGCGCCACGCTCCGCCACGTCCAGGACGCCCACCTCCTGGATGCTCTCGCAGGCGCGCACGCAGCGGGTGCAGAGCACGCAGAGGGACATGTCGTGGCTGATCATCACGTCGCCGGGCCGGGTGTCGCCGGCGCGCAGCGGCAGCTCGTGCCGAGCCGGGGGTTCCACCCCGTAGCGCGCGACGTAGCGCTCGAACTCGTTCCGGGGATCGGTCCGGCCGCCGTTGCTCAGGTGCTCACCCGGATAGCGCTCCAGCAGGAAGCGGAGCACGCTCCGGCGACTGTCCACGGCCGCGGCGGACTCGGTTTCGACGACCATTCCCTCCGCCGCGGGGGTGCCGCAGGCGGGGGCGAGCTTCGGCATGCCCTGGACCGAAACCAGGCAGATCCGGCAGTTCGCGACGTTGGGGAGCTTGGGGTACCAGCAGAGGGTGGGGATCTCGATCCCCCGAGCCCGGGCCGCGTCGAGAAGCGTGGCACCGGGCTCGAAGGGGACTTGCGTTCCATTCAGGGTGAAGCTCGGCATGAAGGACTCGTTCCGTCGGTGACGGGGGCCGAATCGAGTCTACGGCCGCCGCGAGGTCCGGCGCAAGCTCCCTCCTCCACTTCTTCGCTCCAGAGATAGGCCCAGAAGGGCAGGTGGCGGCGGGGTGGAGCGCCACTCCGGAGGATGATGCCGCAGGGCTCCCGCTTGTCCGGCTCCAGCGGTCGTGCGGCCATACCAGCTCCTCTCGATTGCGAGAGGAGACGTCCGGCGTGCATCCGGCAGCACGCGCGGAACCGTCCGGGATTGGCTCCGGGCCGGCTGGGCTTCCGGACCTACGCCGGGGTGGCCCGGACCGAGTCCTCCGCCTCTGTCACCTGAGTCGGTTCGCGGGACATCGGGCAGGAGAGGAGAATGCCCGGCGGCGCCGCCCGCTTGGTGCCGCGCCGGCCGGGCTCGTTGGGGAGCGGGATCCGCTCCCAGTCCGGGTAGAGCGAGAGCCACGCCTCGGCCGTTCCCGCCCCCTCGCCTGGCACGACGGCATGGAGTCCGCCGGGGAGCGTGACATCCTGAAGTCTCGCCATAAGGGCGAGCCGTGGGTTGGACTCGAGCTCGGCGAGCGTGGCGGCGTCAATCACCACGAAGTTGGCCGGAAGCTCGAGCTCCGGGAACCAGGTGCCCAGATTGACGGCGAGGGCCTCGAAGTAGCCGGTGAGCGATTCGGCCGCCATGCGGGTCTCGATGCGGGTGCAGGTCGGGCCGTCGGAGCAGAGGCAGGTAACCCGCACGTCGTGCGCGGCGAGCAGGTAAGCGGCCGCCTCCGCCCCGCCGCCCACCACCACGGCGTGGTCGCCCGGCTCCAGTCGCGGCAGCACCGCCGCGACCGCGCCCCGGCGCTCAATGCCCCAGTGGGTGGGCGACTGCTGCGCCTGGCGCAGCCGGGCGAACTTCTGGCGCCAGCGGGAAAACGTCGGCAGGCTCAACCGCTTGATGATCAGCTGGTCCACCGTCTCCTGCATGACCACTTCGGTGAGGAAATACTGGCCGTCGGTCGCGGCCCGGAGCTCGCTCGCGGCGTCGTTGCCCAGCTTCAGCAGCTCGCCGCGGGCGAGCGAGTTCTTGTAGTCCTCGATCCGTTGCAGGAGGTACGCCTGGTAGCGCTGTTTGGCCGAGGGAAGCGGGCGAGCCCGGCGAATCCTGGGGGAATCGGCGCGAGGCCCGAGTTGGGCGGACGTCAGCATGATCTGTAAAGTAGGAAGCTCCTGGGCAATGGTGCTAGGGGGTGCGCTCGCGAAGGCGCCGAATTCCGGACTGTCAGGTTGCGGAATGCGGAAGTTAAGATATCCTGAGACCCCTCGTCGGTCGAGCGGGCAGGCTCAGTCCGCCGCGCGGAGTACCACGCCTTTCAAGTAGCCCGTCTCGGGGATGGTAATCACCTCGGGGTGGTCGCCGCCCTGCGCCAGGTGCTCCACCACCACGAGCGTGCGCCCGCTGTCCGCTGCGGCGGCGGTGATGGTCTCGACGAAATCGGCGCGCCGGACATGGAACGAGCAGGATGCGGTGATCAGGACACCACCGGGGGCGAGGAGCTTCATCGCGCGCAGATTGATCTCCCGGTAGCCTCGGAGCGCCTGAGGGACCGCGCTCCTGGCCTTGGCGAACGCGGGGGGATCTACGACGATGGTCTCGAACCGGGTGTGCGCCCGGTCGAGGGCGCGGAGGGCCTCGAACGCGTCGGCTTCGTCCCAGCGGATATTGGTGAGGCCGTTGAGCTCGGCGTTCCTCGCCCCGCGGGCCAGCGCCTCGGCGCTCGCGTCGAGGGCCATGACCAGGGCGGACCGCCGGGCGAGGTGAAGCGCGAAAGAGCCGTGGTAGGCGAAGCAGTCGAGCGCGTGTCCCCCCGGGACCGCGAGCTCGCCGGCGCGCACCCGGGAGGCGCGCTGATCGAGGAAGGCGCCGGTCTTCTGCCCGGTCCAGGGCGCGGCCAGGTAGCGCACCGCGCCCTCGCGCACCGGGATCTCCTGGGGCACCTCGCCGAAGGCGACCTCCACGGCTTCGGGAAGCGCCTCGTGACGGCGCACCGGCGCGTCGTGTCGCAGCAGAATCCCTTCGGGGGCCAGGACTCGGCGGAGCGCATCGAGGATCTCCCCGCGCATCGTCTCGAGGCCGGCGGAGAGGAGCTGCACCACGAGCCAGCGGTCGTAGCGGTCCACGATCAGGGACGGGAGCCCGTCGCCCTCGGCGTGGACGATCCGGTAGGCGGTGGCGTCAATGCCGTCGCGCCGCGCCAGCGCCTGCTGGAGCCGGACTTCCCACCAGCCCGCGTCCACCGGCCGCTCGGCGCGCTCCAGGAGGCGGAGCCGGATCTCCGAGCGCGGCGAGTAGAGCGCCTGGCCGATGAACTTGCCGCGCGCGTCCTGCACCTGGACCAGACCCGGCTCGGGCGGCCCACGCGTCACCTCGCTGGCGTAAATCCAGGGGTGGCCGTGGCTCCAGCGCTCGGCGCCGCGGCGGGTGACGATCGCCCGCAGCCGAGCCTGGGTGCTCACTGGCACGGCGGTATGATTCGGATCATGATCCGGAATGTAGCGGCCTCCCTCAGGCTGATCCTGGTGACCGATGACCGGCTCCTCGACGGCCGGGATGCGGTCGGGCTCTGCCAGGGAGCGGTGCGGGGCGGCGTGACCTGCGTCCAGCTCCGGCTCAAAGCGGCCCGGCCGAGGCAGCTGGTCGCCGCGGCACGCGCCCTGGTGGCGGCGCTCGACGTGCCGGTGCTGGTGAACGACCGGCTCGATGTGGCACTCGCGGCGGGGGCGGCGGGGGTCCATCTCGGGCCCGACGACCTGCCAGTGCGCCTGGCGCGACGGATGGCGCCGGAGGGCTTCCTCATCGGGGCATCGGTCGGCGGAGCGGGGGAGGTGAGCGGGGGTGAAGGCGCCGACTACTGGGGAGTGGGACCGTGGCGCCCCAGCGCCACGAAAAGCGACGCGGGCGCGGCGATCGGCCCGGCGGGCTTCGGCGCCGTCGTCGCGCTGAGCGGGGGGATTCCCTGCGTCGCGATCGGCGGGGTGAGGCCCGAAGACGTGCCGCTGGTCCACGCGGCGGGCGGGGCCGGAGTGGCGGTGGTCTCGGGGATCCTCGCGGAGGACGACGTCGAGGCGGCGGCGCGGCGGTACACGCGAACTGCGTGAACAGTCAACGGTCAACGCGAGCCGCCCTGACGGCGAGCATCGCCGCGCGCGAGGCAGGTCCGGTGGACTGTTGACCGTTGACGCTGTTTACCAGATCAGGGGCGGCTCGGTCGCGGCCAGCACCTGCTCCTTCGTCCACCCCGGCAGCAGCTCCACCACCTTGAGTCCGGCGGGGGTCACGTCGAGCACGCAGCGCTCGGTGATGACCCGGTGCACGCAGCGTTCGCCGGTCAGGGGCAGGGAGCATTCGGTGAGGATCTTGGGTTTGCCGTCCTTGGAGCAGTGCTCCATGACGACGATGACCCGCCGCGCCCCGGCCACCAGGTCCATCGCGCCGCCCATTCCCTTCACCATCTTCCCGGGGATCATCCAGTTGGCGAGATCGCCCCGCGCGGACACCTGCATCCCGCCCAGGATGGTGAGGGCCACATGGCCGCCGCGAATCATGGCGAAGGAGGTCGCGCTGTCGAAGTAGCTGGTGCCGGGGAGCTCGGTGACGGTCTCCTTGCCGGCGTTGATCAGGTCGTGGTCCTCCTCCCCCTCGAGCGGGTACGGCCCCACGCCGAGCATCCCGTTCTCCGACTGGAGCACGACCGGCACGCCCTCCGGCACGCAGTCGGCGATCATGGTCGGCATGCCGATGCCGAGGTTGACGTAGTATCCGGTTTCGTCGTTGAGGCTCGCGAGCTCGCGGGCGGCGCGGCGGACGATCGCTTCGCGGGGGTCCATGATCAGGTCCGCTTCCGCACGGTGCGCCGCTCGATGAAGTGCGACGGGGCCCGGGCCCGGAAGATCCGCTGCACGAAGATCGCCGGCGTGTGCACCAGGTCGGGCTCGATCTCCCCCGGCTCCACGAGGTGCTCCACCTCGGCAATGGTGATGCGCGCGGCCGTGGCCATCATCGGGTTGAAATTCCGCGCGGTCCTGCGGAACACCAGGTTGCCGAACCGGTCGCCCTTCCAGGCCCGCACCAGTGCGTAATCGCAGCGGATGGCGCGCTCCAGGACGTAGCGCCGGCCGGCGAACTCCCGGACCTCCTTGCCCTCCGCCACCGGCGTGCCCACGCCGGTCGGGGTGAAGAAGGCGGGGATTCCGGCGCCGCCCGCCCGGATCCGCTCGGAGAGGGTACCCTGCGGGGTGAGCTCGACCTCGATCTCGCCCGAGAGCATCTGCTGCTCGAAGACCTGGTTCTCGCCCACGTAGCTGGAGATCATCTTCTTCACCTGCCGGTTTTTGAGCAGGTGCACCAGGCCGTGGTCGGTGGTGCCGGCGTTGTTGGAGACGATGGTGAGCCCACGGGGCCCCAGCTCGCGCAGCGCGATGATGCACTCTTCGGGGATGCCGCAGAGGCCGAATCCGCCCACCAGGAGGCTTGCCCCGGTGGGGATGTCGGCGCAGGCGGCCTTGGCGTCGGGGAAGACCTTGTTCACGGCGTGACGAAGATAGCTGGGAGTGAGAACGCGTCAACAGTCAACGGTCAACCGTCAACGGGAACGGCCCCGATGACGACCATCACGGCGCGTGGGGCAACTCCCGTTCACCGTTGACTGTTCACTGTTCACGCTGTTTCAGGTACGGCCCCACCACCCTCGCCGCCGCCGCGAGCTTCGCCGCGTCAATGCCGGTCCGGCCCGGAAACGCCGCCACCAGCGCCGCGGTCGCAACGTTGCCCGGCGCGCCTGGCGCATACGGGCAGCCCCCGATCCCCCCGGCGCTCGCATCGAAGATCCGAATGCCGAGCCCCTCCGCGGCGGCCGCATTGTCAACCGCCTGGCCGAAGGTGTCGTGGAAGTGCCCGGCCAGACGCTCGGCCGGAGCGACGGCGAGGAGCTGCTCGAACAGGCGCCGCACCTCGTTCGGCGTGGCCTTACCGATCGTGTCGCCGATGGAGAGCTCCGTGCAGCCGAGCTGGAGCAGCTCGCGCGCCACCGGCACGACCCGCGCCGGCGCGATCGGCCCCTCGAAGGGGCAGTGGAACGCGGTCGAGATATACCCGCGCACCGGCACCGCCGAGCGCGCCACGACCGGTTTGAAGCGGGCGAGCGTCTCGGCGATCGTCGCGTTGGTGTTCCTGCGGCTGAAGGTCTCGCTCGCCGCCGTGAACACGGCGATCTTGTCCGCTCCCGCTGCCAGCGCGCGGTCGAGCCCCCGCTCGTTGGGGACCAGCGCCGAATAGGTGACCCCTGGCGCCCGCCCGATCCGGGCGAAGACCGCCTCGGCGTCGGCCAGCTGGGGAATCCACTCCGGGCGCACGAACGAGGACACCTCGATCTCGTCGAAGCCGCAGCCCGAGAGCGCGTCCACGAAGGCGACCTTCACCTCGGTGGGAACGGTCCGGGGCTCGTTCTGCAGGCCGTCGCGCGGCCCGACCTCGACGATGCGGATGGGGTCAGCCAGGAGCGATCACCGCTCGCGGCGCGCCTTCCGCACCGCCCGCAGATGCTCTTCGTAGGTCCGCGAGAAGGTGTGCCGGCCGTCCGGGCCGGCGACGAAATACAGGAACGGCACCACCGCCGGCGCGAGCACCGCCTCGATGCTGGCTCGGCCCGGCGCCCCCACCGGACCCGGCGGCAGCCCGGGGTGGAGATACGTGTTGTAGGGCGACTGGAGAGCGTAGTCCTTTTCATAGAGTCTCGGCTTCCGCTCTCCCCGGGCGAGCTCCAGGGCGTATTGTACCGTGGGATCGGCCTGGAGCGGCATGCCGCGGCGGAGCCGGTTGCGGTACACCGCCGCGATGAGCGGGCGGTCTTCCGCGGTGCGGGCTTCGCCCTCGATGATGCTGGCGAGGGTCACGACGGCGAATCGGTCGAGCCCCTGGGCCTCCGCCGCCGCATCCCAGGCGGGGTCCCATCGCCGCCGGAAAGTGCGGGCCATCTCGCGCACCACCGCGCGCGCTGGCAGGCGGGGGGAAAGGAGATAGGTCTCGGGCTGGAGGAAGCCCTCGAATGAGGTTGCGGGGGCGGGGACGCCGAATTCGCGGAGCAGCGCCGTGTCCCGCGCGGCGGCGAGGAATGAATCCGGCTCGATCCGGAGCGACTCCGCCGCGAGCCCCGCGATGTCCCGGAGCGAGGTCCCTTCGGGCACGGTGAACCGGACCAGGACGGGCCGCCCGCTCGCCAGGAGCCGGAGCGCGGAGAGGGCGCCCACTCCGCGGGGCAGCTCGTAGGCGCCGCTCCGGATCCGGCGGTCGAAGCGGCCGGCTCGCGCCAGGAAACGGAACCACCCCGGCGAACCGATGACCCCGTGCGCGGCGAGGCTCTCCGCCACCGAGCGCACCGGGGCGCCGGGCGGAATCACCACCAGCTCGCGGGGCGCGCCCGCCGGGGCGCCGCAGCCCAGCGCCAAAGCCCACAGGAGCACCGGCCGTCGCCGCATCAGCTCCTCGCGTGCCGCCGGGTTTCCAGGAAATGCTGCAGCAGGATCGTGGCGGCGAGCGCGTCCACCTCCTCCCGACGTCCCCGGGTGGAGCCGTCCTGCTCCCGGATCACCGCGTGGGCCCGGGCCGTGGTCAACCGCTCGTCCACCAGCTCGACCGGCAGCCCGGTCCGGCGGCCGAGCCGGCCCGAGAGATCGCGGGCGGCGAGGGTGGAGGGACCTTCGCCCCCCTCGGGCATGAGCGGGAGGCCGACCACCAGCCCCACCGGGGCGTGGGTGGCGACCAGCGCGAGAAACGGCGGCATGGGAAAGCGCTTGCCGCGGCGGCGGGTCAGGGTGCCGAGGGGGGAGGCGATGGTCTGTGATGCGTCGGAGAGGGCCAGGCCGATGCGGATCTCGCCCCAATCCACCGCGAGGACCCGGCCGGCTTCGGGAATCCCCACGGCCCTACTGGTTCATCGTGGCGAGGAATTCCTTGTTGGTCTTGGCTCGCTTCATCCGGTCGAGCAGGAACTCCAGCGCCTCGACCGGCGGCATGTCGGCGAGGAAGTTCCGGAGCAGATACACCTTGGCGAGCTCGCCTTTTTCCATCAGGAGCTCCTCCTTCCGGGTGCTGGTGCGCTGGATGTCTATTGCCGGGTAGATCCGCCGGTCGGCCAGGCGGCGATCCAGCACCAGCTCCATGTTGCCGGTGCCCTTGAACTCCTCGAAGATCACCTCGTCCATCCGGGAGCCGGTATCGATGAGCGCGGTGGCGATGATGGTGAGCGAGCCGCCCCCGTCGATGTTCCGGGCGGCGCCGAAGAACCGCTTGGGCTTCTGCAGCGCGTTGGCGTCCACGCCGCCGGAGAGGATCTTCCCCGAGTGCGGCACCACCACGTTGTGGGCCCGGGCGAGCCGGGTAATCGAGTCGAGCAGGATCACCACGTCGCGGCCGTGCTCCACCAGCCGCTTGGACTTCTCGATCACCATGTCCGCCACCTGCACATGGCGGTCCGCCGGCTCGTCGAAGGTGGAGGAGATGACCTCCGCCTTGACGTTCTCCTGCATGTCGGTGACCTCCTCGGGCCGCTCGTCGATGAGCAGCACGATGAGGATCACCTCGGGGTGGTTTTCCGCGATGGCGTTGGCCACCTTCTGCATGAGGATCGTCTTGCCCGCCTTGGGCGGCGAGACGATCAGCCCGCGCTGGCCCTTCCCGATGGGGGATAGGAGGTCCACCACCCGCATGGAGAGATCGCCGTTCTTCCGCTCCAGGCTCAACCGCTTGTCGGGGTAGCGGGGCCGCAGGTTGTCGAAGGCGATCCGGTGCTTGGTCTTCTCCGGCTCCTCGTAGTTGACGCTCTCGACCTTGAGCAGGGCGAGGTAGCGTTCCCCCTCCTTGGGGGGCCGCACCTGGCCCAGTACGGTGTCGCCGGTGCGCAGATCGAACCGCTTGATCTGGCTCGGGCTCACGTAGATGTCGTCGGGGCCGTAGAGGTAGTTCCAGTCCTGGCTGCGGAGGAAGCCGTAGCCCTCCGGCAGGATCTCGAGGACCCCCTCGCCCCGGATGACCGTGTCCGATTCGAGCAGCGATTGCTCGATCCGGAAGATCAAATCCTGCTTGCGCAGGCCGGAGTAGTTGGTGATGTTGAGTTGCTGCGCCAGCGCGTGCAACTCGGCGACTGATTTCTGCTTCAATTCGGAGATGTCCACGGAGGGAACCTTTGGCGCGTCGGCGGGGAAACGGGCCCGGCGGCCGCTGGGGTCACGAAGAGACGGAAGTTGGGATCAGCGTCGGGGTCTGAAAGGCTGAGGGCTGCCGGCCGGGCACACGACCTCGCGCCTCGACGGCTGCACAGTAGTCGGTTGGATTGGCATCATCTTACCAATTGCCAACCTGCGCGTCAAGAGGATGGATGGACCAGCTGATTCCGCTGCTGGAGGCCTGGCGGGTAATGCGCCTGGGGACCCGCGAGGTGGTGGACGCCCTGGTGGCTCCGGCCCACCGGGGGCCCTCCCCCGAGCTCCGGGACCTGCTGGCGCGCTGGCGGGGTGGCTGGTACTGGGCCGACGCCGACCGGCGCCGCCTCATCCTCATTCACTCCACGGTCGAGGCCCGGCAGCCGCGCTGGTTCTTGCACCTGGCGCTCTTCGTATTGACGGTGGTCTGCTCCCTCGGGGCCGGCGCGGCCCTCGCGGGGGTCTGGACGCCCTGGGCCCCGTCGGGGTTTCTCGGGCTGTTTACCGGCGCCGCGCAGTTCTTCGTCGGCCTGCTGCAGGGGGACTGGCGGCCGATCCTCAGCGGGTGGAGCTTCGCCCTCCCGCTGCTCGGCATCCTCCTGGTCCATGAAGGCGGCCACTATTTCGCGGCGCGCCGCTACGACATTGACACCTCCCCGCCGTTTTTTCTGCCGCTGCCTCCGAACCTCTCCCCGATCGGAAGCCTCGGCGCGTTCATCCGGCTCCGGAGCCCGGTCCTGGACCGTCGGCAGCTCCTCGACGTGGGCGCGGCGGGGCCGCTCGCCGGCTTCGTGGTGGCGGTCGGCGTGCTGATCTGGGGTTACAACATTTCGGCCGGCTCCGTGGGCCCCCCGATGGCGCTCGGCGCCCATTCGGAAGCGGCGAGTTGGGTCGTGTTCGCGGGCCAACCGATCGGCCTCGGCGACTCGCTGCTGACCCATTGGCTCCGGGTTTCCCTGGTTCGGGGCACCGGAGCGGTCCACCTGAGCCTGCCGGCGTTCGCCGGCTGGGTGGGCGCCTTCATCACGGGGTTGAACCTGCTTCCGCTGAGCCAGCTGGACGGCGGCCACGTGCTCTACGGCCTCCTCGGGCGGCACCAGCGTCTGGTGGCGGGCGCGACGGTGGCGGCGCTGCTGGTGCTGGCCGCGCAATCGCCCAACTGGATTGTCTGGGTGGTGATGACGTTCCTCATCGGCGGGGGGCGCTGGACCCACCCGTCGGTGGTGGTGCCCGAGCGGCCGGTGCCGCGAGGCCGCCGCTGGGTGGGGCTCGCCTGTGTCGCGGTCTTCTTCGTCACCTTCGTCCCGGTCCCCTTCGGGCGATGATCCACCGGAATCCGGTCCCATGACCGACACCGAGAAGTTCGCCAGGCTCCGCCACGAGCTCGCCAACCCGCTGTCCGCGGTCCTTGCCGAGGTGCAGCTTCTTCTCCTGGAGGCCGACTCCTTCCCGTCCGAGACGGTCGCCGCGCTCCGCGCCATCGAGGAGGGAGCGCTGAGGATGCGGAGGATCCTCCGCGAGGTCTCGGCCGCAGAGCAGGCCGGGCGCGACTATCCACCCCCCTGAGTCGCCGTGCCGGAGGGACGACGCTCCGCCGTCTCCCACGGGTATACACTGCATGAATCTGGTCTTCCTCAGGCAGGTGCCATGACGACGCCTTTGCCTCCGGTTCCGTCGCTCGACCACGCCGCGATCGGCATCGGCCGCGTCGTGGAGGCCGGGCCCAATCCGGTCGGCCTCTTCTCCGAGGACATTGACCCCGAGACCGGCGCCCTGCTGGGCAATTTCCCCCAGGCCTACACCCACGTCGGGCTGGTGCACGCGGCGGTGACGATCGGCGAGCTCCTCGAGGCGCGGGACGGCCGGGTGAGGGCCAGGAGCTGATGGACGGCCGGGTGCTGATCGTCTCGAACCGCCTGCCCGTGACCGTGCGTCGCGGCACCGACGGGTTCGAGCTGGAGCGGAGCGCCGGCGGGCTCGCCAACGGCCTCCGGGGGCCCCACGTCCGGGGCGGGGGCTGGTGGCTCGGCTGGCCGGGGGCCTGCGAGGATTTCTCTCCCGCCGAGCTCGAGACCCTGACCGAGCGGCTCGCCCTGGACCACCTCGCGCCGGTCTACCTCAGCGCGAGCGAGATGACGCGGTACTACGACGGGTTCGCCAACGGTTTCATCTGGCCCGTCTTCCATTACCTGACCGGGCAGGTGCCAAGCCGGTCCGCGGACTGGCCGGCCTACCGCGACGTGAACGAGCGGTTCGCCGTGGCCGTGGCCGAGCGCTACCGCGAAGGGGACCTGGTGTGGGTGCACGACTACCAGCTCATGCTGGTGCCGGCCTTCCTTCGCCGCCGGCTCCCCCGCGCCCGGATCGGCTTCTTCCTCCACATTCCGTTCCCCGCCGCCGAGCTCTATCGGACCCTCCCCCATCGCGAGGAGCTGTTGCGCGGCCTCCTCGGCGCCGACCTGATCGGATTCCACACCACCTCCTACCTGCGACACTTCGCCTCCGCGCTGCTCCAGCTGCTCGGGCTGCCCACCCAGGTGGACCGGGTGGTGGTGGACGACCGGCAGGTGCGCGTCGGCGTCTTCCCGATGGGGGTGGACGCCGCGCGGATCTCGGCCGTGGTCGAAGAGCCCGGGGTGCTGGCGGAAGCGGAGGAGGTGCACGCCGGCTGCGAGCACCTGCTCCTGGCGATTGACCGGCTCGACTACACCAAGGGAGTGACCCGGCGGCTCCTCGCATACGAGACGCTCCTCCAGCGCCACCCCGAGCTGCGCGAGCGGGTCAAGCTGATCAATCTGGCGGTGCCGTCGCGCGAAGCGGTGCAGGCGTACAAGCGCTTCCGCCGCCAGCTCAACGCGCTGGTCGGCCGGATCAACGGGGCGTTCGCCACGCCGCGCTGGATGCCGGTGCACTACATGACCCGCCCCCTTCCGGAGCGGCGGGTGATCGCGCTCTACCGCGCGGCGGACGTGATGCTGGTAACGCCGATCCGGGACGGGATGAACCTGGTGGCGAAGGAGTACGTCGCGGCCCGGACCGATGAGCGCGGGGTGCTGGTGCTGAGCGAGTACGCCGGGGCCTCGGCGGAGCTGGTGGAAGCCGTCATCACCAATCCGTACGAGATTGACCGCGCCGCAGAGACCTACTACGAGGCGCTCATGATGCCGCTCGCCGAGCAGCGGCGGCGCATGCGGGCCCTGCGGACCCGGGTGGGAACCCAGAACGTTCACGGCTGGACCGACGGCTTTCTCCAGGCGCTCTCGGAGTACCGCTCGCCGCCAGGCGGCACCGACGGCGCCACGGCGTGGAATCCGGAGGGCGCGCTGCCCGCGCTGCTCGCGGCCCGGCGGCTGGTGCTGCTGCTCGAATACGACGACACCCTGGTGCCCGTGGCACCCTCACCGGAACAGGCGGTGCCGGATGAGGCGTTGCTCGGCCTGCTCCGCCGTCTCGCGGCCCGCCGCCGCACCGACGTCCACCTGCTGAGCGGCCGCACCACCGGGTTTATGGAGCGATGGTTCGGGGGCCTCAATGTCCACCTCCACGCCGAGCACGGGACCTTCTCCCGCGCGGCGGGCCGGCGGGAGTGGGAGCGGCGCGCCGTCCCTGGGCCGGCCTGGCAGGAGGCGGTGCGTCCGATCCTCTCCGATTTCGCCCGGCGCACCCCGGGGGCGATGGTCGAGGTGAAGGAGGCCGCGCTCGCCTGGCACTGGCGCTCGGCGGATCCCGCCATCGGCGCGCGCCAGGCCAACGAGCTCGGCCTCCACCTGGGCCAGGTGCTGGGGAACCTCCCCCTGGAGCTGCTCTGGGGCGACCGGGTGCTCGAAATCCTGCCCCACGGCGTGCGCAAGGGGCTCGTCTCCGGCGAGCTCGCCGGCGGGCTCCTGGCCGGGAACATGCTGTTGGTGATCGGGGACGATCGGACCGACGAGGATCTGTTCGCGGCGCTGCCCCCCGAGGCGGTCACCGTCGTCGTGGGCGAGCGGCCGAGCCGGGCGCGGTACCGGGTCCGCGACGCGTGGGAGGCGAGGCAGTTCCTTGCCCGGCTGGTCCCGGCGGATTGAGCGGGGAGCGCGGCCGGACGGAGCACGACTCCGGCCTTCGGGGGGTGATGTGAAGCGGAAGGAATGGGCCCGGCGCGATTCGAACGCGCGACCTCTTGCTCCGGAGGCAAGCGCTCTATCCAGCTGAGCTACGGGCCCTCTCCTAGGAGGTAGGAGGTAGCGAGTAGCGAGGAGGGGTGGTGGGGCGGCCCTTCTCGCTTCTCGCTACCTCCTACCTCCTACCTCCTACCTCCTACCTCCTACCTCCTAGTAGTCATCGGGGCGCCGGGATTTGAACCCGGGACCTCCTGCTCCCGAAGCAGGCGCGCTACCAGGCTGCGCTACGCCCCGTACTGCCAGGGATCAGGGGTCAGGGGTCAGGGCCCTGACCCCTGATCCCGGTTCCCCATCATCCCGATGCGCCCTGAGGGATTCGAACCCCCAGCCTTCTGATCCGTAGTCAGATGCTCTATCCCGTTGAGCTAAGGGCGCGGCGGGGCGGGGGTATGGGCGGTACAAGGCTCGAACTTGTGACCTCTACGATGTCAACGTAGCGCTCTAACCAGCTGAGCTAACCGCCCGAGTCAGACGCAAAGACGCAAAGGACGCAAAGGCGGACGGATCTCGCCGGGCACATCGGCCATCCGTCGCTATGACCCTTGCGTCTTTCCGTCGTTGCGTCTTTGCGTCCTGCTATAGCGGGGGTGGGATTTGAACCCACGACCTCCGGGTTATGAGCCCGGCGAGCTACCAGGCTGCTCCACCCCGCGACGTTGCCGTCGAGACGCAAGGGCGCAAAGACGCAATAACGCAAAGTCTTTCCGCAGATTCTCGTCTCATTTCCCCACCTTGCGTCCTTCCGTCGTTGCGTCCTTGCGTCCAGCCAGAGCGGGAAACGGGACTCGAACCCGCGACCCCAACCTTGGCAAGGTTGTGCTCTACCAACTGAGCTATTCCCGCGACCGGACGAGCCCAAAAAATACTTCCCTGACCCGCCCTTTGCAACTCGAATCGCTCGCGCCCGCGGCCACGCCACCGGCGCGAATGGAGGCGAGGGGGATCGAACCCCTGACCTCGTGAATGCCATTCACGCGCTCTCCCAACTGAGCTACGCCCCCGCTATATTCTGCTCGCCCGCCGGGAGCGCGGCCGCCGTGGGCGAAGCTAGCCGCGGGCTCCGGGAGTGTCAAGCGAAAAACATACCATCCCCACGTCTCCGAGCGAGCCAGCGCGTCCCCAATCGCCGGGAGTTCACCCGCGATGACCAAGGCGAGGAACCGCAAACGCGACAGTGCCGCCGGCCTCGGCGTCTACGACGCGGAACGCGACATCCTTGATCTGTACCTCCAGGAGGTGGGCCGGGCCCCGCTGCTGACGGCGGCGGAGGAGATCGCCGTGGCGCACCGGGTCCGCAAGGGCGACCAGGCCGCGATGGACGAGCTGGTCACCCGGAACCTCCGGTTCGTCATCTCGGTCGCCAAGAAGTACCAGAACCGCGGCCTGCCGCTCCTGGACCTGATCGGGGAGGGCAACTTCGGCCTGCTCACGGCGGCGCGGAAGTTCGACCCGGCGCACGGGGTCAAGTTCATCTCCTACGCCGTCTGGTGGATCCGCCAGGCGATCCTCGCCGCCATCGCGCGGCATGGGCGCACCGTCCGCGTCCCGCTCAACCGCACCGCCGACCTCTCGCGCATCGTGCGGGCCTCGGCGGCGCTCCGCCAGACCCTCGGCCGCGAGCCCACCGCCGAGGAGATCGGCGTGGAGGTGAATCTCTCGGTCGAGCTGGTGCAGGCGCTCGCCGCGCTCAACGCCGCCGAGGTCCGCCTCGATGCGCCCCAGATCCAGGACGGCGACCGCTCCACCATCGAGCGCTTCATGGCCGAGGACCGGCCCGACGCCGATGCCGAGGCGATGGAGCAGTTCCTGATCGCCGAGATCGACGCGGCGCTTTCGACCCTGCCGCCGCGCGACGCCAAGGTGCTGCGGCTCTACTTCGGTCTGGACGGCGGGAGGGAGCACACCCTGGAGGAGATCGGCGGCCTCTTCGGGATCACCCGGGAGCGGGTGCGCCAGCTCCGCGACCGGGCCCTCAAACGGCTCCGCGAAGGCGAGGTCGGCCGCGCACTCGCGAGCTTCGCGGCGTGAGCGCCGCCGTGCCGGCCGAGCGGGGCCGGCTGCGCGAGTTCATCCTCCTCTCGGGCCGCTGGGTGGTCGAGGCCCGCCGCGCCCTGGCCGACGGGGCCACCTGGCGGCCCCAGCTGCTGCCCCAGATGCGGAGGCTGGGGGTGGGCTCGGTGCCGGTGGCGCTGTTCGTCGCGGTCTTCACCGGCATCGTGCTCGCGCTGCTCTCCTCCTACATGTTCACCCGGGCGATCCCGCTCTACTTCGTGGGCACCCTGGTGACCAAGGCGGTGATGCTCGAGCTGGGGCCGGTGCTCACCGGGATGGCGCTGGCCGGCCGGGTCGGCGCCAACGTCGCCGCGGAGCTCGGCACCATGCGGGTCACCGAGCAGGTGGATGCGCTCGAGACCCTGGCGATCAGCCCCCACGCCTACCTGGTGACCCCCCGGGTGCTCGCCGCGACGCTCATGTTCCCTGCGGTCACCGCCATGGCGATGGCGCTCGGGGTGCTCTCCGGCTGGTTCACCGCGGTCAACATCCTCGATCTCTCCTCGGTGGAGTTCCTCCGCGGCGCGCGGCAGTTCTACAAGACCAAGGACATCTGGTTCGGCCTGGTCAAGAGCGCGAGCTTCGGGACCGCCGTGGCCACGATGGGGTGCTTCCAGGGCCTCCACGCGCGGGGCGGCGCCGAAGGGGTGGGCCGGGCCACCACCCACGCCGTGGTCCTCGGGTGTCAGGCGATTCTGGTGCTCGACGCATTCTGGGCACTGGTCCTCCTATGAGAGGACGCAAGGACGCAACGACGCAAGAACCCGGAGCAGAGCGTCCCCTCGCGTCATTGCGTCATCGCGTCGTTGCGTCCCACCAATGATCGAATTCCACGCCGTCTCCAAGCGCTTCGGCGACCGGGTCGTGCTGGACGACTTCTCGCTGGTCATTCCCGAGGGGGAGACCACCGTTCTCCTGGGCTACTCCGGCACCGGAAAGAGCGTCGCCCTCAAGCACATCGTCGGGCTGATCGAGCCGGACGCCGGTCAGATCGAGGTGGACGGCGAGGTGGTGAACCAGCTGGAATACGACGAGCTGATGCGGCTCCGCGCGCGGATCGGTTACGTGTTCCAGTTCGCGGCGCTGTTCGACTCGCTCTCGGTGGGCGAAAACCTCGCCCTGGGCCTGCGCCGCCAGGGGCTCGATCCCGCCAAGGTGGACGCCCGGGTGGCCGAGAGCCTCAGGCTGGTGGAGCTCGAAGGCGCGGCGGAGCGCTACCCGAGTGAGCTCTCCGGCGGGATGCGGAAGCGGGTCGGCATCGCGCGGGCGATCGCGCTCCGGCCCCGCTACATTCTCTACGACGAGCCGACCACGGGCCTCGATCCGGTGACGACCGCCGCGATCGACGATCTCATGGTGCGGGCCCGGCAGGAGCTCGGCGCCACCAGCGTTGTGGTCACCCACGATCTCCGCAGCGCTTTCGCCGTGGCCGACCGGATCGCCTTTCTCTACGAGGGGCGGATCCGGCGCGTCGGCTCGACGGCGGAGATTCGCGAGACCACCGATCCCTTGGTGCGCGATTTCCTGGACGGCCGGGCCGGCACGGGAGGGAGGGGACAGGCGTGAAGCGCTCGAACGAATACGCGGTGGGCCTCACGGCCCTGATCGCCCTGGGGCTGGTCGTGGGTGGCGCGATCGCGCTCGGCCAGCTCCCGCTGGGCCGCAGCGACGAAATCCGGACCGCGCGCTTCCGCTCCATCGGCGGGGTCGGCACCGGGGCCAGCGTCGCCCTCCGCGGCGTCAAGGTGGGCCGGGTCGCGATGATCCGGGTCGCGCCGGGCGACTGGGTCGAGGTGGACTTCCGGGTGCCCCGGGATCTCCAGCTCCCCGCGCACCCCGCCGCGATCGCCGCGCCGGCCACCCTCTTCGGCGAGTGGCGGGTGAACATCCTCGACGTCCAGGAGGCGCCCTCCGAGGGGGTGCGGGCCCAGCTCGCGGAGGCCGCGGTCCCCGGGGGCGCCGTCTGGCCCGGCGCCACGCTCCCCGACATCGGCGAGATCACCCTGCAGGCGAGCCGCATCGCCGGCGACATCGGCGTCATCACCAACCGGATCGGGGGCGCGCTCGACTCCAACGCCGTGGCCGACGTCCGCGCGAGCCTCAAGGACCTCCGGGCGACCGTGGTGCGCCTCACCCGGCTGGCCGACGCGCAGAGCGAGAACTTCACCAGGCTCTCCGGCAACCTGACCCGCACCTCGGGCGAAGTGGACGTCGCGTCCCGCCACTTCAACTCCGTCATGGGCCGGGTGGATTCCGCCACCGACGCCGGCCAGCTGCAGGACCTGGTGGCCTCGACCCGCCAGACCGGCACCGCCCTCCGCCAGATGACCGCGGACATGCAGTCCATCGTGAACGACGTGAAGGAGCACCGGAAGAGCCTGGTCCGGGTGCTCGAGGCGAGCGATTCGCTGCTCACCCGGGTCCAGGAGGGCCGGGGCACGCTGTCCCTGCTCGCCAGCGACTCGGCGCTGTACCACGAGGCGACCGCGGCGGTGCAGCAGCTGCGCCAGCTCCTCGCCGACCTCCAGGCGAATCCCCGGAGATATTTCCGGTTCTCCGTGTTCTGAGGGGGATGGCGGCGTGGGGAAGCGGAAGCCAGAGCGGGAGGTGTCCGCCGGCGGCATCGTCTTCCGGCGGGACGACGACGGGGAGGTGCGATTCCTCCTGATCCGGGACTCCTACGACAACTGGGGCTTCCCCAAGGGGCACCTGGAGGACGGCGAGTCGCCCGCCGACGCGGCGCTGCGCGAGACGGCCGAGGAGACCGGGCTCCGCGACCTCCGACTGGTCGGACCGATCCGGATCATCGACTGGCACTTCCGGTTCCGGGGGCGTCCCATTCACAAGTTCTGCCACTTCTTTCTGTTCGAATCCGCCGAGGGCGAGCCGGTGCCCCAGCGGGCCGAGGGGATCACCGAGTATCGCTGGCGCGCGCTCGACGACGCGCTCGATGACCTGAGCTACGAGAACGCCCGCGGCGTGCTCCGCCGCGCGGCCGACATGGCCCGAACGCTCGTGGCGGTGGGCGCAGGGCGGGCCCGGGCGGCGCCCGCGGGCCACGGACCGGCCTGAGCGGGTGCCGGCCGTCGCCGCCCTGCTCGACAGCCGCGCCGCCCTCGGCGCCCTCCGTCGGACGCTCCCGGCAGGGACCGGGCCGGTCCTCGCCTGCCGTTCTCCGCGGGGCCTCCAGCGCGCCCTGGATGCGCGCCTGCTCGAGGCGATCGTGCTCGGCATGCGCGCCGCGCGCCGGATCGGTCTGGGTCCCCTCCGGCTCCGCTACCCCTGCATTCCGGTGGTCGCCTACGGCGTCCTGCGCTCCGACGACGCCGAGCTCCTGCTGGGCTGGCAGCGGCTCAACCTGGCGGCGGTGGCGGTCGAGGGCGTGGACGATCCGGTGGTGGGCGATCTGGTCGCCCGCCATTCGGTTTCCGCGCGGCGCCGTGCGGCGCTCGCCGAGGCGCCCCGACTCCTCCGGCTCACCGAGCCGCTCCAACGGCGCACCTGGGATCGGCTGGTGGCCGCCGTGGGGCGCCCGCCCCGCACCGCGAAGATCGCCCGGGAGCTCGGGCTCTCCCGGGAGCATCTCTCCCGCCAGTTCGGCGCGGGCGGCGCGCCCAACCTCAAGCGGGTCACCGATCTGCTCGTGGTACTGGCCGCTCTCCACCTCCTGGGCAACCCGGCGTACGGCGTCCCGGAGGCCGCGCACCTGCTGGAGTTCGCGACCCCGAGTCATCTGCGGGCGGTGATCCGGCGGATCACCGGCCTGCCGCTGGAGCAGGCCCGCGGGCTCACCGAACGGGAGCTGGTCGCGCGCTTCGCCCGGGGGAGCGGGCGGAGCCGGCGGTGAGGGCGCCGGCGGTGACGGTTTGCCGCCGCCGGTTGACCGCCGCCCGTCGCCGGTTGAGCTTCCGGCCTTGCCTTGCTCGCGGCGGGGGCTTGTGATACTTTTCACAAGCCCCAACGGCGCTCTTCATCGCGGCTTCCGACCCAGGACCCATGGCGACTGAATCCATCCTCCGTCCCGGCGAGATAAAGGAGATCCTCCTCAGGGAAATCGAGGCGGCGAACCTCGGCCAGGTGGACACGGCCGACGTCGGGACGACGCTCGAAGTGCGCGACGGCGTCGCCCGGATCTACGGGCTCCGCTCGGCGGTCGCGGGGGAGATGCTGGAGTTCACCTCCTCGGAGACCGGCGAAACGATCACCGGGCTGGTGCTCAACCTGGAGCAGGACAACGTCGGCGCGGCCATCATGGGCGACTACCTCAAGCTCAAGGAGGGCGACGAGGTGCGCTCCACCGGGCGGCTGCTCGAGGTGCCGGTGGGCGGGGCGATGCTGGGCCGGGTGGTCAACGCGCTGGGCGAGCCGGTGGACGGCCGCGGGCCGATCCATGCCGAGACCCGCCGTCCGGTGGAGATGATCGCGCCCGGGATCATCGTACGGCAGCCGGTGAAGGAGCCGCTGCAGACCGGGATCAAGGCGATTGACTCGATGATTCCGATCGGGCGGGGTCAGCGGGAGCTGATCATCGGCGACCGGGGCACCGGCAAGACGGCGATCGCGATCGACACCATCATCAACCAGAAGGGCGCCGGGGTCATCTGCGTGTACGTCGCGATCGGGCAGAAGCGCTCGACCGTGGCGACGGTGGTGGAGCGGCTCAAGGAAGCCGGCGCGATGGACTATTCCATCGTGGTGGTGGCGTCGGCCTCGGAGCCGGCCCCGCTCCAGTTCATCGCCCCCTACGCGGGCTGCGCGATCGCCGAACACTTCATGTACGAGGAGGGGAAGGCGACGCTGTGCATCTATGACGACCTCTCCAAGCAGGCGGCGGCCTACCGGCAGATGTCGCTCATCCTGCGACGGCCCCCCGGCCGGGAGGCGTATCCGGGCGACGTCTTCTACCTTCACAGCCGCCTGCTGGAGCGCGCCGCCAAGATCGCCGACGATCCCAACGTCGTGAAGCTCGACCCCCAGCGGATCAGGAAGCCGGGCGGCTCGCTCACGGCGCTGCCGATTATCGAGACCCAGGCGGGCGACGTCTCGGCCTACATTCCCACCAACGTCATCTCGATCACCGACGGCCAGATCTACCTGACCTCGGACCTCTTCTATTCCAACGTGCGGCCGGCGGTGGATCCGGGCATCAGCGTGAGCCGGGTGGGCGGCAACGCGCAGATCAAGGCGATGAAGCAGGTGGCCGGCCCTCTCCGGCTCAACCTGGCGCAGTACCGCGAGCTTGAGGCCTTCGCGCAGTTCGGCTCCGACCTCGACGCCGCGACCCAGCGGCAGCTGGCCCGCGGCGCGCGGCTGGTGGAGGTGCTCAAGCAGGCGCAATACCAGCCGATGCCGGTCGAGCAGCAGGTGGCGATCATCTTCGCGGTCACCAACGGCTACCTGGATGAGGTGGAGGTGCGGCTGATCCGCCAGTGGGAGCGGGACTTCCTCGAGTATCTCGGCTCCGCTCCGGGCGGCGTGCTCGAGGGGATCCGGACCCGGAAGGCGCTGGACGAGAACCTCACCGCCGGGCTTACCGGGGCGATCCAGGCGTTCGGGCCGCTCTTCCGGGCCGAGTAGGATGGCGGGCAAGGGTCGGCAGCTCCGGGGCCGGATCAAGTCGGTCCAGAACACCCGGAAGATCACCCGCACGATGGAGCTGGTGGCGACCAGCAAGCTCAAGCGGGCCCAGGACCGGGTGGTGGCGGCGCGGCCCTACGCGGAATCGCTCCGCGCGGTGATCGCGGACCTGGTGACGCCGGAGCTGGCCGAGCGCTTCCCGCTGCTGCGGCGGCCGGCGCCGCCCGCCAGGGGCGGGCCGGCCCGGGCCGCGGTGATCCTGGTGACGTCGAACCGGGGGCTCTGCGGCGCGTTCAACGCGAACCTCATCAAGGAAGCCCGCCGGCGGATCGAGGAGCTCGAGGCAGCGGGTTATGTGGTGGAGCTCCACTGCGTGGGCAAGAAGGGCGCCGGCTTCTTCAAGTACCTCCGCCGAACCCTCGCCGCCGACCGGCAGGATATCGGCGACAAACCCACCGCCGGGCACGCGGCGAGCGTGGTGGAGCCGCTCCTCGCCGGGTACGAGGCCGGACGGCTCGCCAGCGTGGACCTGGTGCACGCGCGGTTCCTGAGCGCGCTCGCCACCCCGCCGGCCACGACCCGGATCCTCCCGGTCGAAGCCACGGCCGACCGGAAGCGGCGGCCGGATTACATCCTGCGGCCCGACCCGGCGGCGATCCTGGAGCAGCTCCTGCCCCTGTATGTGCGGAACATGGTCTATCGCGGGCTGGTGGAGACGGCGGCGGGCGAGCACGGAGCCAGGCGCGCGGCGATGAAGAACGCGACCGACAACGCCGGGGACATCATCCAGTATCTCACCCGGACCTACAATCGCCAGCGCCAGGCCCAGATCACCCAGGAGATCGCGGAGATCGTCGGCGGGGCGGCGGCGTTGCAGGGGTAGGAGGTAGCGAGTAGCGAGCAGCGAGAAGGGGGATGCGGTTCCCTTCTCGCTACCTCCTCCTCGCTACCTCCTCGACAAGGAACCCGAAGGACGGAAGGAATCCGGCGCATGGCCACCACGACGGCGACGGAGAAGAACGTCGGCACCATCGTCCAGATCATCGGCCCGGTGCTGGACGTCGAATTCGCCCCCGACCACCTGCCGGAGATCTATTCCGCGCTGCAGGTGGACGACCGGACGGGGCCGCTGCCGGTCCGGCTGGTCGCCGAGGTGCAGCAGCACATCGGCCAGAACCAGGTCCGCGCGGTGGCGATGAGCTCCACCGACGGCGCGATGCGAGGGATGAAGGCGGTGGACACCGGCGGCCCGATCAGCGTCCCGGTGGGAGAGGCCCCGCTGGGCCGGATTCTCAATGTGCTGGGCGAGCCGGTGGACGGGGGTCCGCCCATCCCGCCGGAAACCGAGCGATGGGCGATCCACCGCGAGACGCCCAGGTTCGTGGACCTGGAGCCCCGCACGGTGATCTTCGAGACCGGCATCAAAGTGGTCGATCTGATCGCCCCGTTCGTCAAGGGCGGGAAGATCGGCCTCTTCGGCGGCGCCGGCGTGGGGAAGACGGTGGTGATCCAGGAGCTCATCAACAACGTGCAGAAGGGCCACGGCGGGCGCTCGGTGTTCTGCGGCGTGGGGGAGCGGACCCGCGAGGGCAACGACCTCTATCTCGAGTTCAAGGAGGCGGGGATCCTCGGCTCGGTGGCCCTGATTTACGGCCAGATGAACGAGCCGCCCGGCGCGCGGCTCCGGGTGGGCCTGACCGGCCTGACCGTGGCCGAATACTTCCGCGACGTCGAAGGCCAGGACGTGCTGCTCTTCATCGACAACATCTTCCGCTTCACCCAGGCGGGCTCGGAGGTTTCCGCGCTGCTGGGCCGGATGCCGAGCGCGGTCGGCTACCAGCCGACGCTGGGCACCGAGATGGGCGACCTGCAGGAGCGGATCACCTCGACCAAGAAGGGCTCGATCACCTCGGTGCAGGCGATCTACGTCCCCGCCGACGACCTCACCGACCCCGCGCCGGCCACCGCCTTCGCGCACCTGGACGCGACGGTGGTGCTTTCCCGCTCCATCGCCGAGCTGGGTATCTATCCCGCGGTGGACCCGCTCGACAGCGCGAGCCGGATCCTCGACCCGCAGTACGTGGGCGACCGGCACTACGCGGTGGCCGTCGGCGTGCAGCGAACCCTGCAGCGCTACAAGGCGCTCCAGGACATCATCGCCATTCTCGGCATGGACGAGCTCTCCGAGGAGGACAAGCTCATCGTGGCCCGGGCCCGGCGGTTGCAGCGCTTCCTCTCCCAGCCGTTCTACGTGGCCGAGCAGTTCACCGGCTTCAAGGGCAAGTACGTGAAGCTGGAGGACACGATCGCGAGCTTCGAGCGGGTGCTTTCCGGCGAGTTCGACCACCTGCCGGAGCAGGCGTTCTACATGCAGGGCGGGATCGAGGACGTGCTGGCGCGGGCCAAGGAGCTCGCGGCCGGATGATGCGGGTGCTGGTGATCGGCCCCGAGCGGGCGGAATTCGACGGCGAGGCCGAGAGCGTGGTGGCGCCGTGCTACGACGGGGACGTGGGCATCCTTCCCCGCCACGCGGCCTTCATGTCGCTGCTCGGCCGCGGCACCCTCTCGGTGCGCCAGGGCGGCGCCACCCGCCGATTCCGTGTGCAGGGCGGCTTTCTCCAGGTCGTCTCCAACACCGTCCGCGTTGTCGCCGAACACATTCAGGGAGATCAGGATGATGCGTAACCCGCTGCTGTCCGCTCTGCTGCTCGCCGTCGCCGCGCCCCTCGCCGCCCAGTCCACGGGCACCCCGGTGTTCCACGCCCCCTACCGCGTCTTCGATCGCTACGAGATCGGCGGCAACGTTTCCGACGCCGGCAACGTCGCCATCGAGGGCTTCTACGGGTTCAGCCAGGCCGGCGCGATCTGGGACATTGCCCTCCGGGCTGGAGTCCAGGACAACGGCGGCTGCTGCAAGACCGCCGCCCTCCTCGGGGTGGACGCCCGGTTCCGGGTGATCACCCAGAACGTCGACTTCCCGCTCGACGGCGCCATCATCACCGGCGCGGGATCGCGGCTGGTGAGCGGCGGGTCGCGGCTGTTCATCCCGATCGGGATCTCGCTCGGACGCCGGGTGAACTTCAGCGGCTCCACCGCGAGCATCGTCCCCTATGCCGAGCCGGTGATCGTGCCCAACTTCGGCGACGGGGGGGACGATACCGCGGTGGCGCTCGGGCTCGGGGGCGATCTCCGCTTCAACCGCCGCTTCGAGGTCCGGGTCAACATCGGCATCGGCGACATCGAGAACTTCTCGATCGGCTTTTCCATCGCGCGCTGAATTCCCCGTCGGGCCCCGCCCGGGAGCAGTCCATGAGACCATTCTCGCGCCTCGTCGCGCTGCTCGCGCTCGGGGCCGCCGGCGGCACCGGCGGCCTCGTCGCGCAGGTCCGCGGGCTGCCGGTCCGCAACGCTGGCATCGGCACCGGCATCGGGATCGCCGCCGATCTGGGGTTTCCCAGCGCCGACGCTGGAAAGGGTTTCGCCCTGGGCGCCAGCGGCCAGATCGGACTGGGGCCGCTCGGCGTCTCCGCCAGCGTCGCGACCTGGGATCCCAAGGGCCCCGCCAAGCCGGTCAGCTCGGCCGGCGTCACCGGCAATCTCAAGGTCTTCGGCGGCCCGCTGATCCCGATCTCGGTGACCTTCCAGGCCGGAGCGGCCTACAGCAAGGAGACTCTCCAGGGAATCGAGGGCCCGGTCACCGACAAGACCTGGCACGTGCCCGCCGGCCTTGGCATCGCGCTCACCATTCCGAACCCGGTCTTCTCGATCAAGCCGTGGGTGGCCCCGCGGCTCGACCTGACCCGGACGAAGCGCACCGATCCGCTCGCGACCGCATCGGTCACCGAAACCGACACCCATTTCGGCCTGAGCGCCGGGGTGGACCTCGGCTTCCTGAGCGGCCTCTCCTTCCGCGCCATGTACGACCGGGTCGAGGCCGGCCACGGCCTGCATCCTTCCATCGTGAGCGTGGGCGCCGGGTTCGGGATCCGGCTTCCGTGAGGCGCCGACTCCTCGCCCTCGGTGCCCCCGTGCTCCTCGCTCTGGCAGCCTGCAGCCAGACCTTCGATGCGACGAGCCTCGGCGTGCCCGTCACGATGGCCGCGCCGGCGGATGCGCCGCCCGAGGGCGCCCCGTTCCGCACCACCACCCACTCGGTGCACGTCTTCTTCGGCCTGGTGACCGTGAGCCAGGCCAACCTGCAGAAATCTCTGGCGCGGCAGCTGGTGGGGGGACAGGGAGTGAGCCGGCTCCGGATCCACACCCGGAGCCGGTTCCTCGACCTCGTGATCACCGGCTTGACCCTCGGCGTGGTCGTGCCGAGGTCGGTGACCTACGAGGGCGTGATCATCGGGCGGTAGTCCGGCCCCGCTCCATCAGACGGTCCACCAGGCCGGCGCTCCGGGCGGCGGCTCCGAGGCCGGCCTCGACGCATTCCCGGGCCCGGTAGCCCGCGGCACGGGTGTGGCCGGGATTCCGGAGCAGCGCGAGCCAGATCGCCGCCAGCGGGTTGACGCCGGCGTGGGTGCTCTGGCTATCGAGGTCGAGCCAGTCGGGGAACCTGGCGGAGACGACCGCCGCGGCGCGATGCTCGAGCAGCACCACGGCGTCGCGGCTCCCCCGCCAGCGCGGTCCGAAGAGCACCGGCACGCCGCACGCGGCCGGCTCCACCACCGAGTGGAGCCCGGCGCTGCCATAGCCCCCGCCCACGTAGGCGATCGCCGCCCCCGCATACAGCGTCGCCAGCACCCCCATCCGATCCACCACGAGGAAGGGTGCCGAAAGGCTGCCGCCGCTCAACCGGGCCGGCGGATCCAGGTCCGTCGCCCGCGCCAGCTCGTCGAGCCGGGCCAGGTGCTCCGGGGTGGGCTCGTGCGGGGCCACCACCAGCCGCGCGTCGGGCCGGGCGGCGCGCACGATGCGAAAGGCCGGGAGGAGCACCGCTTCGTCTTCCGGCCAGGTGGAGCCGGCCACCAGCGCCGGCTCGCCCCGGCCGGCGGCCAGGAGCGGGTCGTCGGGGGCGATGGCCCTAACCCGCGCGAGCGCGCTGTCGAGGCGCGGATCGCCGGTGATCTCGATCCGGTCCCGCGGGACGCCGAGCCGGGTGAGCCTCTCCGCGTCGTCGGCCGAGATCGCCCCGGCCAGGTCCACCGCGCGATACCCCGGCCGGAGCAGCGTGGGCGCCGGCCACCTGAGCCGGCTCGAGTCCGGGCTCACCGTGGCGGCGATCAGGCCCACCGCCGCGCCACGGGCCGCGGCCCGGGTGGCGAGCTCGGGCCAGAGGTCGAGCTTGCAGAAGACCAGCGCGGTGGGGCGGAGCGCCTCGAGCGCGGCGCACACGTCGCGCGGCCGGTCCCAGGGCAGATACTCCGCCACGTCGGCGGGCTGCCGCCGGGCCAGCGCCTCGGCCGACGGGCTGAAGTGGGTGTAGGCGATCTGCCAGTCGGGGTGCGCGGTCCGGAGGGGCTTAAGCACCGCTTCCGCCTGGAGGCCTTCGCCGACCGACGGCGCGTGCATCCACAGGAGCGGCCGCGCAGGATCGCGCGCCGAGCCGGCCCACGCGGCGAGGCGATCCACCGCCCCGGCCCGCGCGGCGAGCCCGGCTTTGAGCTTGGGCCGCCGCCGCGCCATGGCGGGCGCCAGCGCCGCGCCGAGGTGGACCGCGGCGCGGTAGAGCAGGGAAGTGGAGGGCACGCGACAAGACTCGGCGCAAAGACGCAAGGACGCAAGGACGGAAAGACGGAAGGAAAGCCGGACAGGCGGACGGGCGGAAAGACGGAACGACGGAATGAGGGAAAGATGGAAGGAGGTTAGCGCAACACTCTCCGTTCACGGTCCACTGCCCACTGCCCACCGCCCACTGTCCACTATACCCTTCAGCATGCCTCCCGCTCCCGCCGGCTACTGGAACGCCTCCCGGGCGCCGCGCCACAGCCTGCTCTTCGCCTTCCCCCTGCTCCTGCTCTACGAGATCCTGGCGGCCGCGCTGAGCGGCCAGCAGATCGGCGACGTCCGCAACGGCGCGGACGTGCTGCTGAAGAGCGTCTTCGCGTCCCTCGGCGGCCGCTACGGGGTGCTCGCCTTCAGCATCCTGCTCTTCGGCGTCGGGACCGGGCTGGTGTGGCGGGACCGGAAGCGCAACGGCGAGATCCGGCCGGAGGTCTTCGTGGGGATGCTGCTCGAGTCGGCGCTCTACGCGGTGCTGCTCGGCGGGGTGGCGGGCACGCTCACCTCGCTCCTCCTCCACGGGCGGCTGCCGTTCGCCGCGGTCCCCTCCGGCGGGATGGCGCAGTTCGGGCTCCCGACCCAGCTCATGATCTCCCTCGGCGCCGGGATCTACGAGGAGTTGCTCTTCCGGGTCCTGCTGGTGTCGGGGCTCGCGCTCGTGGGGCGGGCGGTCCTTGGACTCAAGGCGCCGGCCGCGGCCGTCTTCGCGGCCCTGATCGGGGCGGTGATCTTCTCGCTCTTCCACTACATCGGCCGCTACGGCGACGTGTTCACCGTCCGCTCGTTCACCTTCCGGGCGGTGGCGGGGCTCCTCTTCAGCGGTCTCTATCTCCTCCGCGGCTTCGGCATCACGGCGTGGAGCCACGCGCTCTACGACGTGCTCCTCTCACTCTGGACCTAGCGGCGCCGCCCCACCGTCCCGGAGCGCCTTCTCCACCTCCTCGCCCGCCACCAGCAACCGGTCCACCGCCGAGCCGACGTCGCCCGCGGCGGCGAGATCGGCGGTGATCCGGTCCACGCTGCCGGTGCCGGCGCGGAGCCGGAGCAGATCCAGGCGAATCGTCTCGAGCGCGGCGACCGTTTCGCCCAGCCGGGCGCGCGCCGCATCGCGGGTGGCGGTCAGATCGGCCACCAGGGTATCGCGGTGGGTCGCGGCGACACCGGTCGAGGCGTGCTGCCCGGCGGCGGCGAGCGATTCCTCCAGCCGATCGATGCTGCCGCGGACCGTGCGGGCCTGCCGCTCCAGCCGCTTGAGCACGTCGGGAAGGCCGGCCAACGCCGCCTGCAGGGCCCTGGGCAGCTCGCCGTAGAGGTCCTCCGCGGCGAAGGCGATGGCCAGCTCGGTGGGGCGATGGGTGGCGCCGCCGGACGCGGCGCGGGGCTCGAGTCCCAGGCCGGCGATCCTGAAGAGCCAGCGGCCGAAGCGGCTCCCCCAGTATTTGAGCCGGCGCTTGCCCACGGCATCGGTACGGCGCTGAAGCACGATGCTGCCCACGATCCAGGTGAGAAAGCCCACCGTGGCAACGGAGCCCGCGATGCTGCCCACACCGGGCCGCAAGGCTCTCAACACAACGCCCGCCATCCCGGCGAGCCCGGTGACCAGGGCCGGCAGCCGGATACGGATAAGTACCCGCTCGACGAGGGACGGCCCGTGCCCGACCTCGACCGCCAGCTCCTCGCGGCGCCGCGCCGCCTCCTCCCGGATGCCCGCCATCACGTCGTCGTGGCCGAAGCCCTGGCGGAGCAGCCGCCGGATGCGGGCGACCTGCGCGACCAGCGGCACCCCGCCGAGGGCGAGAACGAAGTAGGTCGCCACGCCGAGAAACCCAAGCCAACGCATGCCGGAGCCGAACAGCATCGCTCCCAGGATGCCCGGCCCGGTGTACAAGGCGATGAAGGCATAGAAGCAGCCGCCGGCCCGGATCTCCAGGCTGTTCTTCACGAACACCCGCACCGCCGCCGGCACCTCGCGCCGGGCCTCGATCGCCACCGAGAGCGCGGCGGCGAAGCTCCCCCCGTCGGCGAACCGGTCGTCGGGGCGCTTCTCGAGGCAGCGCATCACCGCCTGGGCGAGGGCGCGCGGCGTTCCCGGCGCGTGGCGCGACACCGGGGGCGCCGGCTCGGTCGCCTGCTTCACCAGCATCGCGCGAACCGTGCTCGCTTCGAAGGGGAGCCGCCCGGCCAGCGCGTAGAACCCCACCACGCCGAGGGCGTAGAGGTCGGCGCGGCCGTCGAGCGCCCCGCCGGTCGCCTGCTCGGGGCTCATGAACTCTGGGGTACCGACCAGCTCTCCGCCGGCGGTGAGTCCGCTGGTCTCGAGGCGCCGGGCGATGCCGAAGTCGGTGAGCACCGCGCGGCCGGTGGCGCGCTCGAGGATGATGTTGTCGGGCTTGAGGTCCCGGTGGATCACCCCCTGCGCGTGCGCGTAGCCCAGCGCCCAGGCGATTTCGCGGAGGATCCGCGCGGCCTGGTCCGGTGGGAGCGGGCCCCGGGCACGGACCCGCGCACCCAGCGTCTCGCCCTCGATGTACGCCATGACGAAGAAGACGAAGCCGGCGATGTGGTCCACCGTGTGGATCGGCACGATGTTGGGCTGGGAGAGCTGGGCCGCGGTCCGGGCCTCGCGCACGAAGCGCTCGCGGAGCCCGGGCTCCCGCGCGAGCGCGGGGGGAAGCAGCTTGATCGCGACCAGGCGGTCGAGCGCGACCTCCCGTGCCAGGTAGACGACGCCCATCCCGCCGCGGCCCAGCTCCCGCTCGAGCGAGTAGCGCCCCACGATCGCGGTCTGGAACTCGAGGAACAGCTGGTCGAATGCTTCCGGCATGGGTCTCCCCGGGAGCGGCCGGGCGACCCTACGGCTTCTTCCCGGTCTTGGCGCGGTAGATCGAGTCGAGGATCGGCCGCCAGGCCACCGCCGGCAGCGCGCCGGCGAGCAGCCCCCCCTCGATGTAGAAGGCGGGCGTGCTGGTGGCCCCGGCCTTGACCGCGCCCTCGGAGTCCTGGCGGACCTCCTCGCGGGTCTCGGCGTTCTGCAGGCACCCGGTCATCGCGAGCCGGGGGAGCCGGAGCGAGTCGCCCAGCGCGAGCAGGTAAGGCGCCGGGTTCTTGAGCGGGGCCCACTTCGTCTGGGTCCGGTAGAGGAGATCGTGGGCCGGCCAGAACTTGCCGTGCCGCGCCGCGCACATGGCGAACTCGGCCGCCGCCACCGCGTTGGGGTGGATGGAGGAGAGCGGCAGGTTGATGAAGATCCAGCGCACCTTGCCGGTGGCGATGTATTCCTTCTCCAGCGCGGGGAAGGTCTCGTCCACGTGCTTCTTGCAGAACGGGCACTGGTAGTCCGACATCTCGTAGACCGTGACCGGCGCCGTCCTCGCGCCCTTGGACCGCGCAGCCAGCGGGTCGTCGGGCTGGGCGGCCCCGCGGCCGGCGGTCGCGGCGAGGAGCATGGCGGCGAAGAGGGGCGAACGCATCGGTCAGTACCTCGGTCGGTGCCGGCCGTTGGCCGGGCGGAGGAGGAGCGTATCGCCCGCGAGCCGGACATTCCAGTACCACTCGAAATTGGGGTCCTGCGGGTCGGGCGAGCGCGCGGTCACCCACCAGGTTGCCGCCTGCCGCAGGCGGAAGGAGGTCCAGCCGGCCGCGTCGGTGGTGTCCGCGAGGCCCTCCTGGAGGCGGTCCCTGGTCAGCGTCCGGACGATGGTATCATAGCCGGCGTAGGTGCTAGCTTCCCAGCGCCGGGTTTCGGCCCGGAGCCGCTCCATCCTGGGCCAGAGGGTGTCCCGCGCGGCGGCGAGCGCGGCCCGCGCCCGCTCCAGCTCGGCCGCCAGCCGCGCGATCGAGTCGTTCGCGGCGCGGAGCCGCGCGTCCAGCTCCGCCGTCCCGGGCGAGCCCGGGGGAGGGGCCGCCGCGCCACGATGCGCGGCGAGTGAATCGCGCGCGCGGGTGATCCGCTCGAGGCGCCACGCCGTCCCCGCGAAGGCCAGGAACGGAACCCGGAACGCATGAAACAGGCTGTCCAGCGCCGCCGTATTGGGCCGCTCGGTGCCGGCTCGGCGCTCCAGGGTGCCGAGCACGCTGTCGCGATCATAGGGCAGCGCGACGACGACGACGCCGGGGATCGGCGTCTCGATGCCTTCCAGATCGGGCACCAGGACCCGCACCGTCGCCCGGCGCGGACCGCCGCACGCCGCCAGGGCGAGGAGCACGAGTGACCCGACCCGCGGCATCGGCCAAAGCTATCCTGCTCGCGGCGGCGCTCCAAGGCGCGGCGCTCCCGCTCCGGGCGCAGACCGGCGCCATCGCCCGACTCTTCCCCGCCCGTCCTACCGGGTACGTCACCGACCAGACCGGCACGCTCGACGCGGGCGTGGTGCAGCGCATCACGGGGCTCTGCGAGCGCCTCCGCGCCGCCACCGGCACGGAGATCGCCGTGGCGGTGCTCCCGACCATCGGGGATCGCGCCGCGGTGGACGTCGCGGTGGCGATCGGGCGAGCCTGGGGGGTCGGGGCCAAAGCGGCCGTGGGCGATCCGCGCCGGAACGCCGGCCTCGTGATTCTGCTGGTGCCGAAGATCCCCGACGACCCCAACTCCGGCCAGGTTTTCATCGCCGCCGGGCAGGGGCTCGAAGGGATCGTCACCGATCTGCAGTCGGGCCGGGTGCGCGACCTCATGCTCACCTACTTCCGGCGCCGCGACTACGGCGCCGGTCTCGAGGCCGGCGTGAGCACGCTCGCGGCGCTGATCGCCAAGGGTATGGGCGTGAGCGACTCCGCCTTGATCGCCGGCGAGCAGCGCATCCCGCGGACGCCCCAGGAGGAGGTCGGGCTCCCGAACTCTCTGATCTTCGTGGTCATCGGTTTCGTCCTTTTCATCGGGTTCCTGCTGCTCAACGTGAATCGGGGGATCGTCGGCGGGGGAAGGCGGCGGCGCGGTGGTCGCGGCGGTCCGACTTTCTGGGGTGGTGGGTGGGGTGGCGGCGGGTTTGGGGGCGGCGGCTTCGGCGGGTTCGGGGGCGGTGGAGGTGGAGGTGGAGGGTTCGGCGGAGGCGGCGGATTCAGCGGCGGCGGCGCCGGAGGGAGGTTCTGATGGAGGACCCGATCGGGCGAATGGTGGCACCGGTGCTCGACCGCCTGGCCGTGGAGCTCGGCGCGAGCAGCTCCGCCGTCCTCTATGGATCGGCGGCGCGCGGTGAGTATCTCGAGGGGATCTCGGACCTCAATCTGCTGGTCGTCGCGGACTCGCTGGAGCCGGCCGTGCTGCGGCGGCTGAGCGGCGCGCTCGACAGGCTTCGGAGCGAAGGCCAGCCGCCGCCGCTGCTGATGCAGCGGGACGAATGGCCCCGCGCGACGGACGTCTTCCCGATCGAGATCAGCGAGATGCTGATCGCCCGCCGGGTGCTGCGCGGGCCGGACCCGGTCGCGGGCGTCCGGGTGCATCCCGGTGATCTCCGCCGCGCGCTGGAGCGGGAGCTGCGCGGCAAGCTGCTCCGCCTCCGCCAGACGTACGCGGTCCACTCCGGGGCGCCGGAGGCGCTGGGCGATGCCGCGGGGCGGACGGTGGGATCCATCGCGGCGCTGTTCCGGGCGGCGCTGGTGCTCTACCGGCCGGACCCGCCGCCGGCGACCCCGGCCTGCCTGGTCGAGCTGGGGCGGACCAGCGGCATCTTCACCCGGCCCGTCGTCGAGCTCTGGGAGCGCCGCGCGCCGAAGGGGTTCACCTGCGACCCGGCGCTGTTCGAGGCGTATCTCAAGGCGGTCTCATCGGCGGTTCTCGTCATCGATCAATTCACCCGAGGAGGCAAGTGATGGCCACCATCCGGCGCCGGGTCCCCTGGATCGCGATGGCGACGCTGCTCGTCACCGCGTGCGGCTATAACGCCATCCAGACGAAGGACGAGGCGGTCAACCAGGCGGCGGCGCAGATCAAGACCCAGCTCCAGCGCCGGGCCGACCTGATTCCCAACCTGGTCGAGACGGTGAAGGGATTCGCCCGGCAGGAGAGCACCGTCTTCATCGCGGTGGCCGACGCGAGGAGCCGGCTCTCGGGCGCGGTGCAGAGCGGCGACCTCCAGCAGATGGCCGAAGCCCACCAGGCGCTCCAGGCACCGCTCGGGCGGCTGCTCGCCCTGGTGGAGAGCTATCCCGAGCTCAAGTCGAACCAGAACTTCCTCCAGCTGCAGGACCAGCTGGAGGGCACCGAGAACCGGATCTCGGTGGCGCGGCAGGACTACAACAAGGCGGTGGAGGACTTCAACGCCTACATCCGGCGCTTTCCCTACAACCTGACCGCGAAAGTGTTCGGGATGGGCAAGCCGCGGGAGTACTTCGAATTGGCGAGCCCGGGAGCGGCGGAGGCGCCCAAGGTGAAGTTCTAGTCCGTGATCACCGAGGGCAGGATGTAGCGGGCCGGATTCACCGCGATGCCGTTCACGTGCACCTCGTAGTGCAGATGCGGGCCGGTAGAGAGCCCGGTGTTGCCGACCAGCGCGATCCGCTCGCCGCGGCGGACCCGCGCGCCCACCCGCACCAGGATCCGCGAGGCGTGGGCGAATTTGGTCACGATCCCGAAGCCGTGATTGATGACGATGGTGTTGCCGTACCCCGGCTCCCAGCCCGCCTGGGTCACGACGCCGTTCGCGGGCGCCTCGATCGGGGTCCCCATCGGCGCGGAGACGTCGAGCCCCTCGTGGGCCCGCGCCTCGTGCAGGATGGGATGCTCCCGCATCCGCGAGAACGCGCTGCTCAGCCACCCGGCGGTCGGCATGATCGAGGGGGTGGCGGCGAGGCGCTCGGCGTGGAGGGCGAGACTGTCGCCCGCCTCGAGGAAGGAGCGGGCGAGGAGATTGGCCCGGCGGATCATCGCATTGAGATCCACCCGCACCTGACCCGCGCGTCCGAGCAGCGGGGAGGCCGGCGCTACCGCCGGGGTGAGCCGGGGACCACCGATGCCCGAAGCGTGGACCTCGGGATCGATCGGGTCGAGGTTGGCGAGGAGCCGCAGCTGGCCGTCGCGCTCCTCGAAGGTGGCGACCGTATCGGCGAGGGTGCTCAGCCGCCCGTGCACCAGCTCGAGGTCCCGGGCGAGGCTCGCATTCTCCAGCTCCAGCCGGTCGGATCTGGCCAGGTTCAGGGAGCGCCGCAGCGTCGCGTAGCCCAGCAGCGCCGCGAGCAACGTCACCGCGACGGCCGCGCTCCCCACCAGCTTGATCGCGGTGGTCGAGACCTCGATGATCTTCGAGGCGCTCGAACCCTGCGGCACGACCACGATGGTCCAGCGGCGCTTGGCCATGCCGTCACCTGCAGGTTATGTGAACCGGAATTGCGCGGGTTACAGTCCTAGTATCGCCGCCGATCGAAGCCCTGTCAAGCTGCCCGCCGGTGTGCAAATCCTTGCGATGTTGTGAGTTATGACACTATGACTCAATTCTTGCCGGCTTGGGGAACAAGATCGGCGGCCGGGCCGTTCGGCCGGCCGTCACCGGCGGGTCGGCGAGCGCCTCCCACGCGTCGGGCGAAGGCAACCCGGGGCGGCCCAGCGCCTCCCAGAGCACGCCGGCACGCTCGGGGATGAACGGCGTGGCCAGCACGGCGAGCCGGTAGAGGCACCGGGCGAAGCTCGCCAGCGCCCCGTCCAGTTCGACGTCCCGGCCCTCCTTGGCGAGGGTCCAGGGCGCGGTGCGGACGATGTACTGGTTCGCCTCGGTCACCAGTCCCCAGGCCGCGTCGCCGCCGCCCCGCAGGTCGAACCGGTCCATCGCTTCGGCGTACGCCCGGACCGCGCGCACGCCCGCGGCATCGAGCTCGGTGGCCGGGCCCGCGGGCACCACGCCGCCGCGGTACCGCTCCAGCATCGCGAGCCCGCGGGAGGCGAGGTTGCCGAGCCCATCGGCCAGGTCCGCGGTGTAGCGCTCGTCGAAGCGATCCCAGGTGAAATTTCCGTCACCCTCGAAGCCGACCTCCCGGAGCAGGAAATAGCGCAGCGCGTCGGGCCCGTGCCGCTCCCGCGCGGTGTCCACGCTCACCGCCGTGCCGGCCGACTTCGACACCTTGGCGCCCTCCCACTGCACGTAACCGTGGGCCCAGACCATCCCCGGCAGGGGGAGGTCCGCGGCCAGGAGCATCGCGGGCCAGAGGCAGCAGTGCAGCCGGGTGATCCCCTTGCCGATCACGTGCACGTCGGCGGGCCAGAGGCGGTCCCAGCCCAGCCCGGGAAACCCGGCGGCGGTGATGTAGTTGATCAGCGCGTCGAACCAGACGTACACCGTGTGGTCCGGATCGCCGGGGAAGGGGATTCCCCAGGGGAACCGCGCCCGGGAGATGGACACGTCGTCGAGCCCGCCCTCGAGCACCTTCGCCACCTCGTTCCTCCGGATGGCCGGCTCGACCCTGAATGCGCCGGAGCGGATCAGCTCGAGGATCCGGGGCCCGTAGCGGGAGAGCCGGAAGAAGTGGTTGGTCTCCTTCATCGGCACCAGCTCGAGCTCCGGGTGCTCGATGCAGCGCCCGTTCACCAGCTGCGACGCCTGTTTGAACTCCTCGCAGCCCACGCAGTAGAGCCCCTCGTAGTCGCCCACGAAGAGATCGTCCGGGTGCCGCTCCTGAATCCGGCGAAGAAACTCGGCGACCGAGGCGTGATGCCTGGGCTCGGTGGTGCGGATCCAGTCGTCGTGGGAGCAGTGGAGCGCCCTCCAGGTGAACTCGAACCGTTCGCTGATCCGGGCCACCCACTCGGCCGGGGGGAGCCCGGCCTTCTCCGCCGACAGCGCCACCTTCTGCCCGTGCTCGTCCATGCCCATGACGAAGTGGACCGCGTCGCCCCGCAGCCGGCGATAACGGGCGATGCAGTCGGCGCCGACCTTCTCGAGCGCGTGGCCCAGGTGCGGATCGCCGTTCGAGTAGTCAATGGCGGTGGTGAGGTAGAACTTGGCCACTCAGGGCTCCGCCGGCCCGGACGGCGGTGGCTCGCCGGGAGGGGCGCCGCGTCCCTCCCCGCCTCCGGCGCCCGGTCCGCCGCGCCGCCGCCGCCGGCGGCGGCGCTTGCGCAAAGCTTCGCCCGGCGCAGCACCGCCGGCGTCGGCCGCCGCTTCCCCCTCCCGGGCGGGGGCCCCGGCACCGGGTGCGCCGGGCGAGCCGCCGCCCGCACCCGGCGCCGCGCCGGATGGCGATGGGGCCGGGCCGCTCCGCGGCCGGGCCCCGCCGGCGCCCGCATCCGGCCGGTGCTGTCCCCGGGCCTCGGGCGGCGGCTCGCCCTCCAGGGCCAGCTCATCGCGCAGATCGAGCAGGCTCACGATCCGGGCGCCCTGCTCTTCGCTCCGGAGGAAGACCCGCTCCCGGAAGATGTCCACCGCCACGACCTTCTCGGGGCCGCGGGAGGTCCGGAGGGTCTTCCCCTCCTTGGGGAATCGCTTGCGGGCGGCGACGTAGAACTCGTGCTCGTACTTGAGGCAGCAGAGGAGCCGGCCGCAGCCGCCGCTGATCTGGGAGGGGTTGAGCGAGAGGTGCTGGTCCTTGGCCAGCGCCAGGCTCACCGGTCCGAGCGTGGTGAGCCAGCTCGAGCAGCAGTACTCCTTGCCGCAGCGGCCGACCCCGGAGAGCCGCGCCGATTCGTCCCGGGCGCCGATCTGGCGGAGATCGATCCGCGCGTGGAGCGCGGCCGCGAGATCGCGCACCAGGTCGCGGAAGTCCACCCGCTTCTCCGCGGTGAAGTAGACGGTGAGCTTCTTCCGGTCCCATTGCCACTCGGTGTCGCTCACCTTCATGTCAAGTCGCCGGGCCCGGACCTGCTCCAGCACGCTGCGCCGGGTGTCCTCCTCGGAGCGGCGGAGCTCCTCGGCCAGGCGGACGTCGGCGGCGGTCGCGCGGCGGACGACCGCGCGCTCCGGCGCCTTGACCTCGCCCACCGCGCAGCCGCTGCAGCCGGTGGCGCACTTCTTCGTGGCCGCTTCGCCGACGGCGCTCACCCTCCCGAAGTCGAGGCCCCGGTCGGCCGGCACGATGACCGGATCCCGGAGCCGGAGCGGCTCCGCGTCGTCGGGCCAGAGGAAGTAGTCCTTCCGGTTGCCCTTGAAACGAACCTCGACCGTGGCGGCGATCACGCTTCGGTGAAGACCCCCATCCCCGCGTACTTCTCGGCCCGCCGGCGGATCAGCTTCTCCGGCCGGCTCCTGCGGAGCTCGCCCTGGTGGCGCAACAGCGCCTCCCGGAGCGCCTCGCCCGCGGCGTCGGGATCCTGGTGGGCGCCGCCCAGGGGCTCCGGGATGATCTCGTCGATGATCCTGAATTGCAGGAGGTCCTGCGCGGTGAGCTTGAGCGCCTCCGCGGCGCGCTCCCGCTGGCTCGCGTCCTTCCACAGAATCGCGGCGCACCCCTCGGGCGAGATCACCGAGTACACCGAGTTCTCGAACATCAGCACCCGGTCGGCGAGCCCGAGCGCCAAGGCGCCGCCGGACCCGCCTTCCCCGATGACCGCGGCGGTGATCGGCACCGGGAGCATCGCCATCTCGAGGAGGTTGGTGGCGAGCGCCTCCGACTGGCCCCGCTCCTCGGCCCCGAGCCCGGGGTAGGCGCCGGGGGTGTCAATGAGGGTGATGATCGGCGCGTGGAAGCGCGCGGCGAGCTGCATCAGGCGGAGCGCCTTCCGGTAGCCCTCGGGGTGCGGCATGCCGAAGTTCCGCCGGATGTTCTCCCGGGTGTCGCGCCCCTTCTGGTGCCCGATCACCATGACCGAGGTGCCGCCCAGCCGGGCCCACCCGCCCACGACGGCGAGGTCGTCGCGGTAGTGCCGGTCGCCGTGCAGCTCGACGAAGTCGGTGAAGATGGTGCTCAGGTAGTCGAGCGTGTAGGGCCGCCGGGGGTGGCGCGCGACGCTAACCCGCTGCATCGGGGTGAGGTTCCGGTAGATGTCCTCCCGGAGGGCGTCGAGCTTGCCCTGGAGCCGCGTCAGCTCCTCCGCCACGTCGATCTCCCGCTCCTCCCCCACCCGCTTGAGCTCGTCGATCTGGCGTTCCAGCTCCAGGAGCGGCTTCTCGAAGTCCAGCGTGTAGGCGTTGGCCACTCGATCACCCCACCTTGACGTGGCGGACCGCGTCCGCGCCGAGGAGACTTCGGAGCGCGTGAACGACCTCGTCGCCGGCGTCCACCTTGAGTCGCCGGGAGCGGAGTCGCACTGCCTCGCCGTTGCCGTCGGACAACTCAATATAGACCGGGGCGGGACCGGGGTGGCTGGCGCACAGGGCGGCCGCCCGCCGGAGGGTCTCGGCCGCCGGGGCGGCCGGCGCGCTCCAGCAGAGCGCGATGCCGACGGCGCCGCTCCGGCGGAGCTCGCCGAGCGGCCGGGCCGACTCCACCACGAAGGGGGCCCGGTCCTCGCCGCGATCCCGCGCGCTGTAGCCGCCGGTGAGCAGCACCGCGGCGTCCACCACCACCACCTGGTTGAGCCGGGCCCACGCGTCGGGGAAGACCAGGGCCTCGGCGGTGCCGTGGAAATCCTCCAGCACGATCCGCGCGTACTCCCTGCCGGTCTTCCTCGAGAGCTGCCGCTTGACCGCCGTCACCACCGCCGCCACCGTCACCGGCTGCTCGCTCCACTCGGAGAGCGTCGCCGTGGTGCGGGTGCCGAAGAGCGCCACCTCGGCCCGGAACGGGGCGAGCGGGTGGCCCGAGATGAAGAAGCCGATCACCTCCTTCTCCCGGGCCAGCCGTTCCGCCTCGGTCCACTCCGGCACCTCCGGCAGCGCCGCCGCCCGCCGCTGCGCGGCCGGCGCCTCGCCGAAGAGGGTGCCCTGGCCGGCCTCCCGCTCCTGCTGGCGGAGCTGCGCCTCGGCCACCAGGCCATCGAGCGCCGCGATGAGCTGGGTGCGGTGGCCGCCCAGCGCGTCGCACGCGCCCGCCGCGATCAGCGATTCCAGCACCCGGGTGTGACAGAGCCGGAGGTCGATCCGGTCCACCAGCTCGGCGAGATCCGCGATCCGCTGCCCCGCCCGGGCGGCGAGGATCGAGTCGATCGCTCCGCGCCCCACGTTCCGCACCGCGCCCAGCCCGAAACGGATCCGCCGCTCGCCCACGACGGTGAACTTGAAGCCCGACTCGTTCACGTCCGGCGGCAGCACCTCGAGCCCCAGCTCGCGGGCCTCGTTGATGTACTGGACCACCTTGTCGGTGTTGCCGATTTCCGAGGAGAGGAGCGCCGCCATGAACTCGGCGGGATGATGCGCCTTGAGCCAGGCGGTGTGGTAGGAGAGGATCGAGTAGGCCACCGAGTGCGACTTGTTGAACCCGTAGCGGCCGAAGGTCTCGATCTGCGCGGCCAGCTCCTCGGCGAGCTGCTTCGGATGCCCCTGGGCTGTGGCGCGCTCCACGAACCGGCCCAGCTCCCTCCGGATGAGCTCGGCGTCCTTCTTGCCCACCGCCATCCGGAGCACGTCCGCCTCCGCCAGCGTGAAGCCGGCGAAGACGTTCGCGATCCGCATCACCTGCTCCTGGTAGGTGATGACGCCGTAGGTGGGCTCCAGGATCTCCCGCAGCAGCGGGTGCGGGTAGCTCACCGACTCCTGGCCGAGCCGGCGGCGAATGAAGACCAGGTGCATGCCGGCGTCGAGCGGCCCCGGCCGGAGCAGCGCGTTGGAAGCGACCAGGTCGTCGAAGCGGTCGCACCGCATCGCCCGGAGGGTCTCGGTGGCCAGCGGGGACTCGAACTGGAAGACGCCGGCGGTCCGCCCGTCGCGGAGCAGGGCATAGACCGCCGGGTCGTCGAGCGGGAGCGCGGCGAGGTCGAGCCGCCCGCCGCCCCGGGCCGCGATCATCTCGACCGCGTCGTGCAGTACGGTGAGGGTCTTCAAGCCGAGGAGGTCCATCTTGAGCATGCCGACCTTCTCGAGCGCGCCCATCTCGTACTGGGTGATGACGGCGCTCTCGCCGTCGGCGGCCTGGCCGGCCCCCCGGGTCGGCGCGCTGCAGACCGGGACGTACTCCGAGAGCGGGCCTGGGGCGATCACGATCCCCGCGGCGTGCACCGACGCGTGCCGGGCAATCCCCTCGATCCGGGCGCCCAGGTTCACCAGCCGCTCGTACACCGGCGCGCTCCTCACCAGCTCGCGGAGCTCGTCCACCCGCTTCACCGCTTCCGGGATGGTGAGGTTGTAGGCCGGACCCGAGGGGATGAGCTTGGTGATCCGGTCGGCCTCACCCGGGGGGATCTTGAGGACCCGCGCCACGTCCTTGATGGCGGCGCGCGCCTTCAGGGTGCCGAAGGTGATGATCTGACCCACGCTCTCCCGGCCGTAGCGCTCCCGCACGTACTCGATCACCTCGCCCCGGCGCTCGAAGCAGAAGTCCACGTCAATGTCCGGCATGGACACCCGCTCGGGATTGAGGAACCGCTCGAACAGCAGATCAAAGCGGAGCGGGTCCACCTCGGTGATCCGGAGGGCGTAGGCCACCAGCGAGCCGGCCACCGACCCGCGGCCGGGACCCACCGGAATGCCGCGGTCGCGCGCGGCGCGGATGAAGTCCTCGACGATGAGGAAGTAGCCGGCGTAACCCGCGGTGGTGATCACCGAGAGCTCGTAGTCGAGCCGCTCGCGGACCGCCGCGGGCAGCGGGTCGCCGTACCGCTCCCGCGCGCCCCGCTCGGCCTGGTCGAGCAGCAGGGTGTTCTCGTCCGCGTAGGCCGCGGGCAGCGGGAAGCTCGGCACGAAATAGCGCTTCTCGAAGTCGAACTCGCAGAGCGCCGCCACCCGCGCGGTGTTCTCCAGGGCTTCGGGATGCGCGGGGAAGAGCGCCCGCATTTCCTTCTCGCTCTTGACGTACGACTCCTGGCCGGTGAAGCGGAACCGCTTGGGATCGTCGAGGTCGGCGCCGGTGCCGATCGCGAGCAGGACGTCGTGGGCCTCGGCGTCCTCGCGGCGGAGGTAGTGCGCGTCGTTGGTGGCCACGACCCCGAGCCCGAGCTCCGCCCCCAGCCGGAGCATCCCTTCGGTGACCACCCGCTCGTCGGGGATGCCATGCTCCTGGATCTCGAGCCAGAACCGGTCCGGCCCGAAGCAGCGCGCGAACCATTCGGCCGAGGCGCGCGCCTCGTCATAGCGCCCCGCCCGGAGCGCGAGGGCGATCTCGCCCGAGAGACACGCCGCCAGGCAGACGATTCCATCGGCGTGCCGCGCCAGGACCTCCTTGTCTATCCGGGGACGGCGGTAGAATCCCTCGCTGTACCCGATCGAGGAGAGCCGGATGAGGTTCCGGTAGCCGGCCTGGTTCCGGGCCAGGAGCACGAGGTGGCTGTAGGGCGCCGGCGCCTCGGGCAGCTTCTGCTGAAGCCGGCGGTCGCCGTAGGCGAGGTAGGCCTCGAAGCCGAGGATGGGGCGGAGCTGATGCGCCCTGGCTTCCTCGTAGAAGCTCCACGCCGCATGCAGGTTGCCGTGATCGGTGACGGCGAGGCTGTCCATGCCGAGCCGCCCCACCTGGGCCACCAGGTCGGGGATCCGGTTGGCCCCGTCGAGCAGGGAGTATTCGCTGTGGGTGTGGAGATGAACGAAGGCCATGCGGGCGGCCTGCACGCTCGGGCGCTCCGGCGCGGCCAGCGGGCCACGGACGGGGACGAGCCTGCGATATGTGGTGGCGGGGCGGGGGACGCTCCGAACGCGGAATCGTCCACCGTCCCGGTCGCGTCAACCTGGTGCGGCAGGTAGTCGCGCCGCGCGTCTCCTTCGCAATTGCCGGCGGCCGAGCCGTGCCGCGTCGGGAAGCTATGGGCCCGCCGCACGATTGTCAAAAGACGTTATCCGCTCTTAACTTGGACGCGGTACTCCCGGCCCGCCTACCCCCATCGAGTCCCTGATGCGCCGATTCTCTCCGCTCGCGAGTGTGGCCACCGCGCTTGCCGCGTGCGGCGGCGGCCCCACCGAGCCCCCTCCCAATCCGCTCCCGACACCCACCGTGGCCTGCGCCTCGGTGGCGCCCCTCGGGCTCGTGGTCGGCCAGCATGTGGTGCTCGATCCCGCCGCCACCAGCGGCTGCCTCCGTTTCCCGGCCCCCGGAGCCTCGGGCTCCCAGTACCTGGTGACGCTGGTGGCGACCAGCGGTGTCCGGTCCGCTTCGGGCGTCTCCGGCGGGTACCTGCTCCGGGCCAGCTCCCCGCTGGCGGCGCTGGTGGCGCCGGCGGTCGGGCCAAGTCCCGGGCTCCTGCCCGAGGAGCTCTTCCCGCCGCATCTCTCGACCGCCGCCCGATTCGACGCGACGCTCCGGGAGAAGGAGCGAGAGCTCGCCGCCGACCCGCGCAACCGGCCGGCGCTCACTGCGCCGGCGGTGCAGGCGGCGCCCCCGCAGGTCGGCGACACCAAGAGCTTCAAGGTCTGCAGCAATCTCCAGTGCAGCGCGTTCGCCACGGTGCCGGCCACCGCGAAGTTCGTGGGTCAGCACGTCGCGATCTTCCTCGACGACACCGTACCGCAAACCGTCCCCCCCGACCCCCTGCAGCCCGGAGATTTCGCCGAGCTGGGCAACGCCTTCGACACCTACCACTACCCGGCCGATACCACCGCCTTCGGGCGGGAATCCGACCTCGACGGCAACACCGTGGTGGACATCCTGATGACCAACGCGGTGAACGACCTCACGCCCGACTGCACCAACGGCCGGGTGATCGGCTATTTCTACGGCGGCGATCTGCTCCCCGGGCCGAATTCCAACCGGGCCGAGGTGTTCTATACCCTGGTACCGGCGCCGGCCACGCCGAAGTGCATGGCGATATCCCGCCGGGCGACGCTCAACAACCTCAAGCCGACGCTGATCCACGAATTCCAGCACATGATCAGCTTCAACCAGCACGTGCTGGTCCGGGGCGGGAACTCCGAAGAGGGCTGGCTCAACGAGGCATTGTCGCACTTCGCCGAGGAGCTGGGCGGGCGGCTGGTGCCGAACTCGGAATGCCCGAATCCGCCCTACCCGAGCTGCCGGAGCCAGTACACCAGCGGCGACATCATCAACGCCTACAATTACCTGAAGAACTCGGAAGCCTATTTCATGGTGTACGGGAGCCAGTCCTCCGGCACGCTCGAGGAGCGGGGCGCGGACTGGCTCTTCCTCCGCTGGACGCTGGACCACTTCTCCGGCGACTCGGTCACGTCGATCCTGGCCACCCCGACGACGCGGGCGCTGGTCGCGACCTCGCTGACCGGCAAGGCCAACATCGAGGCGGTCACCGGCGGCAACTTCTCGACGATGATCGCCGAATACCTCCTGGCGGCGTACCTCGACGACGGCACCGATCTCCCCGAGGAGCCGACCGGGCTGCTCCGCTTCACGACCTGGGGGCTCCGGGCGATCTTCGTGAACAATTGTTGCAATCCCCCTGATAACACCAAGATATTCCCGATTCCATTTCCCATCGTTCCGGATCAGGCCGGCGCGGGTTATTCGCGGCTGGGAACCCTCCGGGGCGGGTCGGGACGCCACTTCCTGGTGACCCAGGCGGCCAACGGCGCCGCGATCGACATCCAGGTGCTCAAGGACTCCACGGGGGCCGCGCTCGGTGCCGCGCTGGTGCCCCGCTACGGCGTGGTGCGCATCCGTTGACGGTCCGCCGGCGCGGGCGGGCGGGACCCCGGGCGGGGGCTGTGGCGGTGCTCGTCGCACTCTGGCCCTCGGGCGGGCCGGGGGGGGGGAGCGGGCTCGCGGCGCAGGCCAGGCAGACGCCGGTGATCCTGGGCTTTCCCTCCAGCGTGCAGGCGGCGGGGCTCGCGGGGGCCGGGGTGGCGCTGCCGGGTTATGCCGGGGCCCTGTTCGTCAATCCGGCCGGCCTCGCGCCGATCCGGGTGTTGAGCGTCGAAGGCGGCTTCTCCCGAACGACGGACCGCTCCACCTACGCCATGGCCGCCGCCGCGGGCCGGATCGGCCGGTTCAACCTTGGTCTCGGAGCGCGCTATCTCCGATTTCCCGCGAGCGCGACGACGCTCGACAACCTCTCCTGGGTCGGCGCGGCGGTGTACCGCTACAGCGGCATCGCGTTCGGGGCCAGCGTGAAATACGTCTCGGTCGAGGAGCGCGACCAGCCGATCGCCCGCGCGCTCACCGGGGATCTCGCGCTCCAGGTGGCGTTTTTCGACATCGCCGCCCTCGCCCTGAGCGCCCAGAACCTGGGCCCGGCGCGGCTCACCGGCGCGAGCCTGGACCTCCCCGCGGCGCTCCACCTGGGGTTCAGCCTCAACCTGCTCGACACCTACTCCAACGGCCGGCTGCTCGCGACGATCGAGAGCGCCTGGTCCAGCGAAGACCGCGGCCGGACCGTCGTGGGGCTCGAGGCGGGCGGCGCCGTGGCGGGGCTCGGCCTGGTGCTGCGGGCGGGGAGCGGCCGGCAGCCCGGGCTCGCGGGGGGGCTCCTCTCCAACACCACGTTCGGCGGGGGCCTGCTGCTCGGGCGGGCGCGCCTCGACTACGCCTTCCAGCGTCGGAGCGCGCTGGGCCGCGACGTGCACCTGGTCGGCGCCCGCTGGACGCCGTGACCCGCCGCCGGCTCCTCATGGGAATCCTCGTCACCGCGCTCGCGCTGCTCCTGGGCTACGGCACCGCCTACGTGGCGAGCGAGGACGTGCGCTACCTCACCCGCGCCGGCATCGAGCAGACCAGTATCCTCGAAAAGCGCCGTCCGCTCGAGCGGCTGGTGGCGGACCCGAAGACCCCGGCGGACACCCGGGCCTATCTCCAGCTGGTGCTGGCCGTGCGCGCCCATGCGGTGGCGCTCGGGCTCAAGGCGGGGAAGACCTACACCACCTACAGCGACGTCGGCCGCGACACCCTGCTGCTGGTGCTCTCGGTGTCGCCGAAGGACTGCATCTGCCCCCACACCTGGAAGTACCCCATCGTCGGGCGGATCCCCTACAAGGGGTTCTTCGACCCGGCGATGGCGAAGCGGACCGCTGAGAAGTTCGCCGGCCTGGGGTACGACACCTACCTTCGTCCCGCGGGGGCCTACTCCACCCTCGGCTGGTTCGAGGATCCGCTCCTCTCCACGGCGATGGTCAAGGACTCGGTGGAGCTCGCCTCGACGGTCTTCCACGAGCTCGCCCACAACAGCCTCTACGTGAAGAGCGCCACCCCGTTCAACGAGAGCTTCGCGCAGCTGGTCGGGTATCGGTCGGCGGAGGAGTTCTTCCGGGGCCGGGGCGACACCCTGCTCGCGGGCAGGGCGCGCGACCGCTGGCACGACGAGATGGTGCTCGACGGCTTCTACAAGGAGCTGCTGGAGCGCCTCACCACCTTCTACGCGGGGAAGCCCCGGGGCGACTCGCTCGACGCCGGCCGGGCCGCCATCGGGCGCTGGGCCCGGGAGCGGCTGGAAGGCCCGCTCGGCGGCCAGCTCCGCACCGTGCGAATCAGCCGACTCGCCGAGCGGCCGATCAACAACGCCGCGCTGGTCGGGGTTCGGATTTATCGAACCCACCTCGACTGGTTCGAGCGCTGGTACCAGAGCCACGGCGCGAGCGTCCAGGCGAGCGTGGCTGCGCTCCGGGAGCTCATGCGTGGCGCCTCGGGCGACTCGGCCTTCGTCCGGCTGGAGCGTGCGCTCGGCGACACGGCGTCCGGCGGCGGATAGGCCGCAGCGGTATGTTATAGCCCCTGGCTCCCTAGCTCCCTAGCTCCCCAGCTCCCTAGCTCCCTAACTCCCTAACTCCCTCTCCCCATGGACAAAGACCGTCTCCTCGACGAGCTCAACGGCTTCCTCTCGATTCCGAGCATCAGCACCCTCCCGGCGCACGCGGCCGATTGCCGCCGTGCCGCCGCCTGGCTGGTGGATGCGTTTCGCGGCCTCGGCTGTCCGGTCGTGGAGCTGCTGGAGGGTGACGGGAATCCGCTGGTCTGGGCGGAGAGCCCGAAGGTGGAAGGGAAGCCCACCGTCCTCTGCTACGGCCACTACGACGTGCAGCCGGTGGATCCGCTCGACGAGTGGACCTCGCCCCCCTTCGAGCCCACGGTGCGCGACGGCAAGCTCTACGCCCGCGGGGCGGTGGACGACAAGGGCCAGGTTTTCACCATCCTCAAGGCGTACCAGTCGGTGCTCGACGCCGACGGGAAGCCGCCCCTCAACGTCCATTTCATCATCGAGGGGGAGGAGGAATGTGGGGGCCAGGTGATCTTCGACCGGCTCCGGGCCGAGCCCGAGCGCACCGCGGTGGATGCGGCCCTCGTGGCGGACATGGGCTATTACGCGCCCGGCATCCCCGCGGTCTACACCGGGCTCCGCGGCATCTGTTACGCCGAGATCCACGTCCGCACCCTCCAGCGCGACCTCCACTCCGGCACCTACGGCGGCGTGGCCCCCAACGCGATGGAGACCCTGGTGCGGCTGCTCACCGACCTGAAGAGCCGCTCGGGGCGGATCAACGTTCCCAAGCTCTACAAGGCGGTCGTGGAGCCTTCCAAGGCGGAGCGAAAGGCGTGGAAAAGCCTCCCGTTCGACGAGAAGCAGTTCCTCGAAGAAGAAGTGACCGGCCGCGCGCTCACCGGGCTCGGGCAGTACTCGGTGCTGGAGCGGACCTGGGCACTCCCCACGTTCGAGATCCACGGCATCCGTGGCGGATTCACCGGGGAAGGGGCCAAGACGGTCATCCCGGCCCAGGCGATGGCCAAGGTGAGCCTCCGGCTGGTGCCCGGGCAGACCTACGAGAAGGTGGGGAAGTGGCTCGCCCGCGCGGTCCGGAAGCATGCGCCCGAGTACGCCGACGCGGAGGTGCGGCTCCTCCACGGCGGCGATCCGGTGCTCTGCGAGGTGACCCACCCCGCCTTCGGCATCCTCGACGAGGCCTTCGAGGCGGTGATCGGCCGGCGGACCGTGCCGGCGCGCGCCGGCGGCTCGATCCCGGTGGTGCCGGAGCTGCAGCGGGGCGGCGCGCCGGTGCTGCTCACCGGCATCGGCCTGCCGGACGACGGGCTTCATTCGCCCAATGAAAAGGTGAACCTCCAGCAGATCTGGGATGGGATCGACGTGTTCGGGACGTTCTTCCGGCTCTTCGCGGAGAAGGGACCAGCGAGCAGCGAATCGGGAGGTAGCGAGTAGCGAGAAGCGAGGAGGGGAACCCCCTTCTCGCTTCTCGCTACCTCCTCACTCCTCGAGCAAGGGTTCGTCGCCGAGGCGCCGCTGCCCGCCCGAATAGCGCGCCTCGGTCCGCGCGTGGAGCTCGTCAATGCCGATGAGCGCGCGCACCGAGGCGATGATCCCCGCCACCACGTCGTCGGCCCAGTAGGGATCCGGCCGCTGGCCCGACGGGAGCCGTGACGCCTTGTTCTCGAGGAAACTGATCGCGGTGGCGATCCACTGGGCCTGGGCGGCCTCGACCCGCGACCAGGACCCGGTGGCGTGGAGCTCGAGATCCGCGAGCTCCTGGAGCAGACTCTCCAGGCCCGCCGTCACCGGGGCGCCGCGGAGCCGCTCGGCGGTGAGGGTGAGGACCGCGGCCCGCTCGCTCTCCTGGGGCTCGGGGAGCGGCGCCAGGTAGTGGCGCTGGTCCGCGACCATCTCGGCCAGCCGGACGCACACCGCCCGGATGGCGGGAGTGAGCGCGGGCGGCACCTCCCGGGCCCAGCTGGCGGCGGCTTGGAGAATATCCGCGACTTTCCCGTCCGCCAGCGTCTCGACCCTCGTGCGATCCACCGAGTCCGCCATGGCGCACGGAAGATAACAAGGTGATAGGGGTTGGGGGTTAGGGGTCTGGGGGTAGGGGATGCATCCGCCGACCCGCTGCCTCGCCCTAATCCCTGACCTCCAACCCCTAACCCCTACCCCGCCGCATCCGGGTGTAGTCGGGCCTCCCGTAACGCTCCTCGGCCCACGGGTCGCCCCGCAGGTGGTAGCCATTCTGCTCCCAGAAGCCGGGCCAGTCCTCATCCAGCAGCTCGAACTCGGTCACCCACTTGGCGCTCTTCCAGAAATAGAGCTGCGGGACCAGCAGCCGGATCGGGCCGCCGTGCTCCTCGGGGAGTGGCTCGCCGGCGTGGTGGGTGGCGAGGAGGTTTTCCGGGCGGTCCAGGTCGGCGAGCGGCAGGTTGGTGGTGTAATCAGGCGCCGCGTGCACCATCACGTACTTCGCCACGGGCCTTAGCCCTGCCTCGGCCAGGATCGCCTGCACCGGCACACCGGCGAAGAGGTTGTCGTAACGGCTCCAGCGGGTGACGCAATGGATGTCGCAGAGCGTCTCCTGCCGCGGGAATCGGGCGAGGTCCTCCCAGCCGAGGTCGAGCGGCCGCTCGACCTGCCCGGTCACCGCGAACCGCCAGCTCGCGGGATCGATCTTCGGCACCTGGCTGTAGTGGAGTACCGGCCATTTCCGGGTTACGACCTGGCCGGGGGGAAGCCGGTCGGTCCGGGGCGGTGCCACGATGCGCTTCGGTGCGGCGGAGTCGGGGAGGGGGGTCATGCCTCCGAAACGATGCCGGGGCCGCCGGGGTTCCGCGCCGCCGTGCGGGCGGCGCCGAGCGACGCCTCCGCGCGGCCCTCCGGCGCGCGCTCGAACACCTCGCCGAACGCCGCGACGATCGCGCCCCGGGTTTCGGCCCAGAGCCCCTGACCGCTCGCCGGGGAAGGGAGGGGGACGGCCGGCGCCGGACGCTCGCGCGCCACGCTGGTCATCGTGACGCCGGAGATCCCGCAGGGCACGATCAGGTCGAACAGGGAAAGCTCGGTCGTCACGTTGAGCGCGAAGCCGTGCATCGTCACCCACTGCTTCACATGAATGCCGATGCTCGCGATCTTCCGCTCCCGGGTCCAGACGCCGGTCCTGCCGGGGTTCCGCCCGGCCGGGATCGCGAGCCGCGCGAGGCCCCGGATGAGCGATTCCTCGAGCTGCCGGAGATACCAGTGCAGGTCGCGCCGCCAGCCGGTGAGATCGAGGATCGGATACCCCACGAGCTGGCCCGGCGCGTGGAGGGTGACGTCCCCGCCGCGCTCCACCAGGAAGACCTCGAGGCCGCGCGCCTCGAGCGCCGGGAGCGGGATCGGAAGGCTCGACGCCCTGGTGCCGCGCCCGAGCGTGATGACCGGCTCGTGCTCGACCAGGAGCAGCACGTCGTCGGGCAGCTCCCCGCTGACCCGCCGGCGGCAGAGGAGCCGCTGCAGCTCGAGCACCTCGCCATAGGGGCGGCGGCCCAGGTCCACGACGGCGAGCGGCGCGGTCATCGCTCGCTCCGCTGGGCGGCGAAGCGCCGGCCCAGCGCCAGGCAGAGCAGGGCGGCGAGGGCGGCGAGGGCCAGGAGCCCGGACCGCCCGAAGGCGCGATCCACCGGCCAGGTCACCAGCGCCACCACGAAGGAGGCCGCGCCGGCGATGATGCCCAGCATCGCCCGCCGCCAGGGATTGGCGATCGGGGCGAGCAGGGTCCAGGTGGCCCTGCCCGCCGCCAGCATGGCGCCGAGGGTCCCCGCGATCAGCAGCGGGAGGAGGCCCGGGGTGAGGCCCCGATGGGGGTCGGTGGCGGCGAACCCGCCGGCCTGCAGGGCCCGGACGACCCAGGTGACGAGGGCGAGGAGGCCCACCCCGAGCGTCACCCCGAACGCCAGCGCGCCGGCCACGAGGCCGAGCGGATCGGCGTCGCGCCCCGCGGTCATATGTCGGTCGCTCGCCCCATCGAGTCGAGCGCCGCCTGGGCGGTCGCCTCGCTCAACGTCGGGTGGGCGTGGATCGCGAGCTCCACTTCCTCCACCGTGTACTCGTTCTCCCGCGCCACACCGAGCTCGTGGATCATCTCCGAGGCGTGGCTCGCCACGATGTGGGCGCCGAGGATCTCGCCGTACTTCTTCTCCCGGATGATCTTGACGAAGCCCTCGGTTTCCATCGAGGCGCGGGCCCGCCCGTTGGCGCTCATCGGGAAGCGGCCCACCTGGTACTCGATCTTCTGCTCCTTGACCTGCTCCTCGGTGAGGCCGATGCTCGCGACTTCCGGGTGGCAGTAGGTGACGCTGGGCACGTTGTCGTACTTGATAGGATGCGGCTTCTGCCCTGCGAGGAGCTCGGCGACGACGATGCCCTCACGGCTCCCCTTGTGCGCCAGCATCGGGGGGCCGGCGACGTCGCCGATGCAGTAGACGCCCGGCGCAGTCGTTTCCAGCGTGGCGAGGTTGACCTTGACGAAGCCCTTGTCGGTGAGCTGGACCCCGCTCTCCTTGAATCCCACACCCTCGGTATTCACGGCGCGCCCCGCGGCCATCAGCACCTTCTCGACCGTCACCTTTTCCGTCTTGCCGCCGGCCTCGATGTCGAGCGTCACCTCGCTGGCGCCCACCGCCGCTTTGAGCACCTTGGCTCCCGCCAGCACGGTGATGCCGCGCTTCCGGAAGCTCTTGGCCAGCACGTCGGACGCCTCGGCGTCCTCGATGGGCAGGATCCGGGGGAGCGCCTCGATCAGCGTCACCCTGGTCCCGAAGGCGCTGAAGATGTCGGCGAATTCGGTGCCCACGGCACCGGCGCCCACGATGGCCATCGAGGCCGGCGCCTTCTCGAGGAAGAGCGCCTCATCGGAGCTGATGACGGTGGTCTTGTTGATCTCGAGCCCGATCTGCGGGATCCCCTTGACCCGCGAGCCGGTGGCGATCACCACCGCTTTCTTCGCCTCGTGCACGTCGCTGCCCACCTTCACCTTCCTCCCGGGCTGGAGCGTGCCCTGGCCCTTGAGGACGGTGATCTTGTTCTTCTTCATCAGGAACTCGACGCCCTTGGAGTTCTGCTCCGAAACCTGGCGACTCCGCTTCATCGCCACGCCGTAGTCCGCCTTGACGGCGCCCACCTCGATGCCGAGCGCCTTGGCATCGTGGGCGATGAGGTTGACCGCGTAGGCGCTGTGCAGCAGGGCCTTGGTCGGAATGCACCCGATGTTGACGCAGACGCCACCGAGCTTGTCCTGCTCGACGACCGCGGTGGTGAAGCCCAGCTGGGCGGCGCGGATGGCGCAGACGTAGCCGGCGGGGCCACCGCCGAGCACGATCACGTCGAATGTCGACAATCCAGGACTCCATTTCGAGGAGGTAGGAGGTAGCGAGTAGCGAGTAGGGAGTAAGGAGTAGGGAGTAGCGAGTAGGGAAATGCTGTCCCTACTCGCTACTCGCTACTCGCCAACTCCTACCACACGAGTGCCAACGGATTCTCCAGCAACAATTTGAGCGTTTTCAGAAACCGGGCGCCGGTGGCGCCGTCAATCACCCGGTGGTCGCACGACATCGTCATCCGCATCCGGCGGCGGACCTGCACCTGGCCGCCCGCCACCGCCGGGACCGGGGCGATGCTTCCGATCGCCAGGATCCCCGCCTCCGGCGGGTTGATGATGGCGGTGAAGTGCTCGATGTCGAACATGCCGAGGTTGGAGACGGAGAAGGTGCTCCCGGTGTACTCCTCCGGCTTGAGCCGGCGTTCCCGGGCCCGGCCCGCCAGCTCGCGCGACTCGGCGGAGATCTCCCGGAGCGACTTCGCGTCGGCGTTCCGGATGACCGGCGTGATGAGTCCGTCCTGCACCGCTACGGCGACGCCCAGGTGCACCACGCTCCAGTAGCGCACGTGGTCGTCCTGCCACCAGGCGTTGCAGTCGGGATGCTGCCGGAGCGCGGTGGCGACCGCCTTGAGGACGATGTCGTTGAAGGAGACCTTCCCCTGCTCGCCCGCCACGGCGTTGAGCGCCTCGCGCGCCTCCGCCACCCGCTCCATGTCCACTTCGCTGGTGAGGTAGAACGTGGGAATCGGGCCGATGGACTGGACCAGGCGCTTCGCGATGGTCTTCCGGATCTGGGTGAGGGGCGTGTCGGTGAAGTCCGCGGCCAGGACGGCCGGACGGGTGGAGGGCGGAACCGGAGCCGGCTGACCGCCTGTCCGCCCGACCGCCTGTCCGCCCTGCTCCAGATCGCGCTTGATCACCCGCCCCTCGGGTCCCGACCCGCTCACGACCGCGAGGTCCACTCCGCGCTCGGCGGCGATCTTCCGCGCGAGGGGGGAGGCCTTCACTCGGACGGAAGGACGGAAAGACGGAAGGGCGGAAGGTGACGACGCCGTGGCGCCCGCCACCTGACCGCCTGTCCGCCCGCCCGCCTCTCCCTCTGTTCGCCCGACCGCCTGTCCGCCCGCCCGCCCCGCCGACGGGGCGCTTCCCGTTGACGGTTGACGGTTGACCGTTGACTGCTGTTGTCTGGTGGCCGTTGACGCTGTGCCCCCGCCGCCCCCGCCGCCCGCGCCGCCCCCGCCGCCCCCGTCCACGCTCTCTCCCGTCTGTCCAATCCATCCCACCGGCTGCGAGACCGGCACCGTGGCGCCGGCCGGCACCAGCTGCTTGAGCAGGACGCCGCCCGCTCGTGCCACCAGCTCCATCACCGCCTTGTCGGTTTCGACATCGGCGATGACGTCCCCCACGGCGACCGGGTCGCCTTCCTGCTTCTTCCACTCGACCAGGCGGCCCTCCTCCATCGTGGGCGAGAGCGCTTCCATCAGGACCCTGGTCGCCATGGGAGCTTCACTCGGAGAGGTAGAGGACCCGCCTGGCCGCCGCGACCACCTTCGCCGGGTCCGGCTTCGCCGCGCGCTCGAGCTGCTTGTTGTACGGCATCGGTACGTCGGCGCCGGTGACCCGGAGGATCGGCGCGTCGAGCGCGTCGAACGCGTCGCGCTGGATCAGGTCCACCACTTCGGCGCCGACGCCGGCGAACGGCCACCCCTCCTCGACCACCACGCAGCGGTTGGTCTTCGCCACCGACTCGAGGATCGCGTCCCGGTCGAGCGGCCGGATCGTCCTCAAGTCGAGCACCTCGGCCTCCACCCCTTCTCCCGCGAGCTGCTCGGCCGCCTTGAGCGCCACCGCCACCGTCTTGGCGTGGCAGACGAGGGTGACGTCGGTCCCGGCGCGTTTCAGGTCCGCTCGGCCGATCGGAGTGAGGTACTCGCCCTCGGGCACCTCGCCCTTGATGTTGTAGAGCATCTCGCCTTCGATGAACACCACGGGGTCGTCGTCCCGGATCGCGCTCTTGAGGAGTCCCTTGGCGTCGGCGGGGGTGGCGGGCATCACCACCTTGAGCCCGGGGACGTGGGCGTACCAGCTCTCGAACGACTGGGAGTGCTGCGCGCCCAGCTGGAGCGCCGCGCCGCCGGGCCCCCGGAAGACGATCGGGCAGCCGAGCTGCCCGCCCGACATGTAGCGCGCCTTGGCGGCGGAGTTCACGATCTCGTCAATGGCGAGCAGGGCGAAGTTCCAGGTCATCATCTCGATCACCGGCCGGAGCCCCACCATCGCCGCGCCGACCCCGATCCCGGTAAAGCCGAGCTCCGCGATCGGGGTGTCCACCACCCGCCTGGGGCCGAATTCCTTGAGGAGCCCGCGGCTCACCTTGTAGGCGCCGTCGTACTCGGCCACTTCCTCGCCCATGAGGAACACCCGCTCGTCCCGCCGCATCTCCTCGCGGAGGGCCTGGTTCAGGGCGTCCCGATACGTTACGACGGTCATGGTCGTTTCCCTTCTCGCTTCTCGCTACCTCCAGCCTCCAGGTCCGCGTACACATCGGTATACAGCTCCGAGGGATCAGGATCGGGCGCGGCCTCCGCGAAGGCGTACGCGTCCTCGACCTCGGCCTTCACCTCGGCGTCGAGCGCCTCGAAGGCCTTGTCGTCCAGGGTGCCGGCGGCGCGCATCCGCTCGGCCAGCACCTTGATCGGGTCGCGGCGGCGATACTCCTCCACCTCGTCCTTGGTGCGGTAGGTCCCGTGCGCCGCGTCCGACATCGAGTGGCCCACGTACCGGTAGGTGCGGAGCTCGAGCAGCGTGGGCTTCGATTCCTTGCGGGCCCGCGCCACCGCGCGGTCCACCGCCTCGCGGACGACGAGGACGTCCTGGCCGTCCACCGCCTCGGCCGGCATGTCGTACGCGTTGCCGCGCACCGAGAGATTCTGCACCGCGCTCGCGCGCGCCACGGCGGTGCCCATCCCGTAGCCGTTGTTCTCGCAGATGAACACGGCCGGGAGATCCCAGAGCGAGGCCATGTTGAGGGTCTCGTGGAATGCGCCGATGTTGGCCGCCGCCTCGCCGAAGAAGCAGGCGCTCACCTGGTCCCCGCCCCGGTACTTGATGGCGAACGCGGCGCCGGCGGCGATCGGGATGTGGCTCCCCACGATGGCGTGCCCGCCCAGGAAGCCGAGCCCGGCGTCGAAGAGGTGCATCGAGCCGCCCTTGCCGTGGGAGCAGCCCGCCGCCTTGCCGAACAGCTCCGCCATCACCGCACGCGCCGACATCCCGCGCGCCAGCGCCTGGCCGTGGTCCCGGTACGCCGTGGTGATGTAGTCGTCGGGGCGGAGCGCCGAGATCGCGCCCACCGCCACGGCTTCCTGGCCGATGTAGAGGTGGCAGAAGCCGCCGATCTTGCCCAGGCTGTACGCCTCGCCCGCCTTCTCCTCGAAGTGGCGGATGAGCAGCATCTGGCGGAGATAGGTTCGGTGGGTCGCGGCCGCGGCGCGGTCCGCGCTCTCCCCCCCGCCGCCCCGCACCGGCTTGGTGGAAGTGGCCATCACCGAATCCTTGCCGGCGCGCGCGGCGCCGGCGCCCCGGGCTCCGAGGGCACCGGCCGCACACTCCGGGCCTGCTCCCAGGCGTGGTAGGAGGAGCGGGTGAGCGGGCTCGCCTGCACGTGATCGAAGCCCATCCGCATGCCCGAGTCTCGGAGCTCCGTGAACTCCTCCGGCGTGTAGAACCGGGCCACCGGCAGGTGGCTCTCCGAGGGGCGGAGGTATTGGCCCAGCGTGAGGATGTTCACGGCGCTGCGGCGGAGGTCGCGCATCGCCACCAGGATCTCATCCCACTCCTCGCCCATGCCGAGGATCATTCCCGCCTTGGTGAGCCCGTCTTCCGCCATGCGCCGGGCCCGGGCCAGCAGCTCGAGGGCGCGGTGATAGCGGCCGCCCGGACGCGCCAGCGGGTAGAGCCGCTCTACTGTCTCCAGGTTGTGGTTGAGGATCGCGGGCCGCGCCTCCATGACGATGCCAAGGGCGCGCTCCGAGCCCTTGAAGTCGGGAATCAGCACCTCGACCGTGGTCTCGGGGAGGCGCTTCCGGATTTCCAGGACGCATCCCGCGAATGCCTCGGCGCCACCGTTCGGGAGATCGTCCCGGTCCACCGAGGTGATCACCACGTGGCGGAGGCCCATCGCTTCCACCGCCTCCGCCAGCCGCACCGGCTCCTGCGGGTCGAAGGCCTTCGGCATCCCGTGGGTCACCGCGCAATAGGCGCAATTCCGGGTGCACACGTCGCCCAGGATCATGAATGTGGCAGCCTCGTGCTCCCAGCACTCGCCGATGTTGGGACAGCGCGCCTCCTCGCAGACGGTGTGGAGGCCGAGATCCCGGATAAGGCGCTTCAAGCGGTGGTAGTTCTCGCCGCCCGGCGCCTTGACCTTGAGCCAGGGCGGCTTCCGCGCCGGCGGCACCGTCACCGGGACGGGCCGGGAGGGTGCGGCGGACTCGGGGGTTCGGGTGAGCTGTACCAGCGGAAGCGCCAAGCGGTCTCCAGGCAGTCGGGCCAAGCGTACAAGGATACACCCGGGGGGAAGGTCGGGCAAAGCGTTGCGGGGCTTGATCCTATCGAACCGCCCGAGACGAGAAGCCCCGCCCCTCGGCAGCGAGGGGCGGGGCTTTCAGTTTCGTAGCTACTGCCCTTCGGAGAGGAATCCTTAGAACGGCTGCAATTCCGCCCAGGATCCCGTGAGCATGGACAGAGCGGCGCCCGCGCCAGGCCCCAGCGCCTTGTCGTAATGAATGTTTGCGCTTCCGGTGACATCGATTGTCAGGCCGACAATCGAGCCCCACAACCCTCCACCGGTTCCGCCCACAGTGACGTCCATGTTGGGGGCGTAGATCTGGAAGTAAGCGGCGGCCCCGCCGGTCAGGCTGAATCCATGCCCGCCGAAGGTGGAAGGGTCACCGGCCTGCAGGCACGACTTGATCGTCAACAGCCCCGGCTTCTTGGTGAGGTTGTTCACGTCTCCCCCACTCGACACGACGAGTTTGTCGTGCACGTAGATTGTCACCGGAACGGGAGTCGCGCTGTAGCTGATGTTCAGGTGAGTGGCAACCTTCAGCAGGTCGAAGTAGTAGTAGCCCGCGGAGGGCGTGTCGTCGAGGACCTGGGTACCGCTGCTTGCGAGCACCAGTTGGCCGGTGCTTGCGTTGTACGTCGCAGCGGTGAGCGGGATCACGTCCGAGAGCGGCGTGTACGCAGCGGGACAGGCCGCCGTGGGGTAGGACGCCGGCGGCACCGGATTGGGGGAAAGGCTCGGGCTGACGGTTCCGGTGACGACCGCACCGGCGGTATTGATTGTACTTCCCGAGGAGATGCTCCCGTAAGTGAAGGTACCGTGGACATCCACTGCGCCACCCGCCAGCAAGGTCGCGCTACTGTCGTGCGTCGAGCTGTAGCAGCCGTCGATAGACGGATCCGCACACCCGGTCGAGGTGTAGCTGTCCACGGTATTGCCGGTGTTGACTCCGAGAGCTCCCAGTGCGACGAAGCCGTTCCCCGGCGTGACGACCGTCGTCACCATGCGGGTGAGGCTGGCGCGCCCGCCCAGCGCACCGGCGCCCCGGGCCTCGACCATGATGGCATAGACCTTGGTGGTCGTGCCCGCGTCCATCCGGTGGATCACCGCCCGGTACATGCCCCGATCGCTCAGCGTGGTCCACCCCAGGTTGAGGCTGTCGCCCGGGTTGAGGGCGGCGACCCCGGCGGGCCAGTTGCCCACCGTCGCCGCGAGGCCGCTCTCCGCGGCATAGAGGGCGACGCCCGAGGCCCGGAGCGCGCGGGTCGCGCGGCGCTCGTTGTCGCCCAGCTGAACCGCCGCGAACACCAACACGGTCACGATGATCAGCGCAAACAACCCCGCGGGCAGCGCGAAGCCGTCACGATTCCCGCGCCGCCAACCGATCCACCTGGCCGATGATTTCAGCACCTTGCTCCATTCGCCTGGTTGCCGTATCCTGCCCGCTCCAGTCATTACTTGCGCAACCCCACGCGGGACCGGGCCGAATCCACCTCGAACTGAACCACGCCGGAACCGGCGTTCCGCTTGTAGCTCTGTCCCCTCAACAGCACCTCGACCCGCACCACGGCCGTGAGCGTCGCCGTCTCGGCGTTGGCGGAGTTGTAGTAGCGGAATCGCAGTCCGCTGTCGGTCGGGCTCATCAGCGGGCCGGTGAGCTTCTCCCACGTCACGGAGGACCCGATTCTGCGCCCGAGCCACCAGCGCCCGGCGTCCAGGAACTCGCCGTACTCGACCTTCCTGAACAGCCGGATCGGTGAGCCCACTTTGATGCCGTTGGTATCCCCGACCACCGTGATGTTGCTGAGCCCCACGGCGATATCGGGCGTCCGGGCGCCGGGCCAGGAGCAGGTGCTCACGCCGAGGGAGGCCGGGGTGCCCACCTGATTGACCCTCAACGCCTTGGTGGGCCACAAGTTGGTAGTCAAGGCGTACACCAGGGCGGAATCGTCGGTCGTGGCGGTGAAGTCGCCCGAGCTGCGCCATAGAGCGTACTGGGGCAGGGTAGCGTGCTTGGCGCACACGATGCCCACCCCCTGCACCGACTTGAGCGTCGCCGAATTCGCGCCCAGCACAAGGAGACTGCTGCCGGCGACAGTCGAGTGGCGGAGCTCCCAGCTCAGCAGCGCGGCGGCGGCCCGCACGCTCTCGCGCACGTCCAGCAGCTCGCGCTGCTTCCCGTAGGTCCGCTGCTCCACGATGAGGAGCTTGTAGATCGACCCCAGCACGGTGAACGAGAGCACCACGTAGATCAGCAGCTCGATCAGCGTGAACCCCGCACGGCCCTGGTGCACCCGGGAGGAACTCGGCGCGGGTGCGGTCATGGCATCGGGTTCGAAAGGGTGAGCCCGACGGTGTCCTGCACGCTGGCCGTGAGGCTCGAGTACCGGTACCGGGTGACCAGGATATTCAGCCGTTTGGTATTGGCGTTGACCGTCGTCACGGTCCACGACATCGCGCGGCCGCGGACCGTGGTGGATCCGGCCGTTACGGCGCCCCAGCCGGTGAGGAGCAGGCTGTCGGCGACCTGCTGCACGTCGCCCCAGTACTGGGTGTCCCGGCGGGAGCGGTTCATGTCGCGCGCCGAGATTGCCGAGCCGGCGGCGAGGGCGAGCAGCCCCATCGAGAGCACCACGATGGCCAGAAGCATCTCGACCAGCGAGTAGCCGCCCCGGGCCGCGGCGGGGCTCCGCGGGGCCGCGCTCATCGGAGCACCCTGCCGAGCGAGGTGATGGTCAGCGTCGTCGAACGGGTGCCCAAGGCGATCGTGACCGTCGCGTCGGCGCCGGCGCAGCCGCCGCGAGTGGTCGCGAACCCCCGCGCGTCGAAGCAGAGCATGGTCCTCGTGGTGGTCATTGAGAGTCCCGTCGTGCTCAGGTATTGCATGGCTCCGATGTTCTGGCGGAGGCCGGTCCCGCTGGTGTCCACGTCCACCCAGAAGCGCCCGAGCGAGGGGTCCAGGTTGAGCCGAGCCACCCGGCCGTAGCGCACCGCCGTCGCGCGCGCCAGCGAGTGGGCCAGCACGACCCGGTCGGCGGTCGTGCCGACCGTGCTCTGGCGGAAGGCCGGGATGAGCTTCGGCAGGGCGACCGCCAGAAGCAGGCCGACCACCACGAGGCTGATGACGGCCTCGGTGAGCGATATCCCGCGCTCGGACTGAGCCGACCTCCGGCTCCCCTCGACTCGGCCGTCCACTCTAGAATCCTCCCGGTGGCGAGCCCCGTGGCTTCTCAGTGTTGCCTCGATCTGACATATCACAACCATGTGATTCGGCAAGCCGTGTGCCAGCCCCGACTGAACGCCCGCCCGATGGT
>DASYRI010000014.1:0-50218 GCA_036004545.1 Gemmatimonadales bacterium | reverse complement strand
TGGTCGGAGGATCTGGCCAAGCAGCTCCGGAACGACGGCTTCCCCGCCGCCGTGCTCGCGCCGAAGGGCGAGGAGGAGGGCTACCGGGTCGTGGTCGGCCCCTTTCCGAGCGAGGAGGCCGCCCTCGAGGTCGGGCGCAAGCTCGGCCGGGCCTATTTCGTCCTGCGCCGCCCCACCACCCGCCCCTGACCCGCGGGCCGCACCCGCTTATTTTGCCAGCATCCCGGCGGCGCCGCGCGCCGCGCATCGTCCTCCGACTCAGGCCACGCGCATGAGGTTGAGCAGGCTGGAGCTCTCCGGCTTCAAGTCGTTCGCCGACACGGTCGCGCTCGACTTCGAGGAGGGTGTCACCGCCATCGTCGGGCCCAACGGCTGCGGCAAGTCGAACATCTCCGACGCGGTCCGCTGGGTGCTGGGAGAGCAGTCGGCGCGGCTGCTGCGCGGCGGGAAGATGGAGGACGTCATCTTTCAGGGCTCCGCCGGGCGGCGCCCGGTCAACCTGACCGAAGTCTCCCTGCATCTCGACAACAGCGCGGGCGAGCTGCCGATCTCCTACCAGGAAGTGGTGGTCACCCGCCGCCTCTCCCGCTCGGGCCAGAGCGAATACCTGCTCAACAACACGCCGGTTCGGCTCCGGGACATCCAGGACCTGCTCCGCGGGACCGGCCTGGGCGGCGACGCGGGCGTGGTGATCGAGGCCAAGATGATCGACCTGCTCCTCTCCGACCGCGCCGAGGAGCGGCGGTCGCTGTTCGAGGAGGCGGCCGGCATCGGGCTCTACCGCGACCGGAAGCACAGCACCGAGCGCCGGCTCGAGGATACCGCCACCGACCTGCAGCGGCTGGAGGACCTGCTCGCCGAGGTGCAGTCCCAGATCCGCTCGCTGGCCAGGCAGAAGGGGAAGACCGAGCGGCACGGAAAGCTGATGGACGAGAAGTTCTCGGTCACCCTGACCCTCGCGCGGCGGCATCTCGAAGAGCTGGCCGAGCGCGCGGCGGGCGTGGAAGCGCGCCACCGGCTCCTGGCCGACCGGCTCCCCACCCTCCGGGAGGAGCTCGGGCGAGCCGCCGCCACCCAGGAGCAGGCCGCGCGGCAACGGCTCCGGGCCGAGGACCACAGGGCCGAGATTGCCCGGCAACTGGCCGAAGTCCAGGTGGCGGTCTCGCGGCTGGACGGCGATCTCGCCGTGGCGGGCGAGCGGCTCGCCAACGCCGAGCAGCGGCGCCGGCGGGACGAGGACGAGCGCACCCAGGCCGGTCGGCGCAACGCCGAAGCCGTGGCGGAGCGCGGGGCCGCCCTGGTCGAGCTCGAGACGGCCGAGCGGGAGCACGGCGAGATTCGCGGCAACCTCGAGACCCGGGCCCAGGCGGAGGAGGAGGTGCGGAGCCGGCTCACCGGGAGGCGCGCCGCCACCCGCGCGGCGGAGGAGACCCTGGCCGCACGGGTTCAGGAGCTCGGCTCGCTCGAAGGCGAGCGGGCGGCGCTGGAGCAGGAAATCGCCGGGCTGCTGGAGCGGGCCGGACAGGCGGAGGACCACGTTCGTCAGCTCCGGAGCGACCGGGAGCGCGCGGAAGCGGAGGGGCGCGACGCGGCGGAAGCGGCCCACGCAGCCGCCGCCCGGGCGCTCGAGGCGGCGGCCGCGGCCGAGCGCAGCCGGCACGCCGTCGCGGAGACCCGCGAGCAGGAAACCAGCGAGCGCAACCAGCGCCGGTTGGTGGAAGAGCAGCTCGCGCAGCTCACCGCCCGCCGCGCGGCGCTCGAGGAGCTGGAGCGCGACCGGGTCGGACTCGCCCCCGGGGCGGCCGCGCTGCTGGGCGCCCGGGCTCGATTCAACGGCGCGGTCCTGGGGCCGCTTAGCGACTTCATCACCGCCGACCGCGACGCGGCGGAGCTGGCGGAGCGGCTCCTGGGTGAGTGGATGCACGCCATCCTGGTGAAGGACGAGCCCGGCGTCGAGGCGATCCGTGAGTGGCACGCCGAGAACCAGCCCGGGCCCCTCGTGCTGCTGCCGCTGGACAGCGGGCCGCGCCTCCTGCCGCGGGAAGACGACCGGGTGACGCTGGACAGCCGGCTCCACGCCGAGGGTGCGGCGGCCCGGTGGGTGGAGGCGCTGGTCGGCGGGTCGGAGGTCCTCGACGGGCGCGGGCTCGCCCTCCGGCGGGCGAGCGGCGCGATCCACCTGGCCGGCGCCGGGGGCACCACCGGCCCGCTCCGCCGTCGGGCCGAGATCGGGGGCCTGGCCGCGGAAACCGGGCAGCAGGAGGCGGCGCTCGCCACGGTGTCGGCGGCGCTCTCCGCGACCGAGACCCGCCTCGCGGAGGTGGAGCGGGAGGCGGGCCTGGCCGCCACCGCCACCGAGCAGGCCCGCGAGCGGGAGCGCGCCGCGGCGGCGCGGTCGGAAGACGCGGTCCGGCGGGTCCAGAACCTGACCCGCGAGCTCGCCGAGGCGGAGGCGGGCCTGGCCCGCGCGCGCGAGCGCTTGAGCCGCGCCGAGACCCGCCGGCGCGAAGTGGAGGTGGGTCTCGCCGACGGGGTGGCCGGCCGAGCCCGCCAGGAGGAGGCCCTGCGAGCGGCCCGCGCCGAGCTGGCCCGGGTCGAGGCCGAGCAGGAAACCGCCCGGGAGAGCCGGGTGGAGTGGCAGGTGCGGGAGGCTCACCTGGGAGCCCGGCTCCGCGCCACCCGGGAGCGGTTGGACCGCGCGGCGCAGACGATTGCCGCGGCGGAGGAGGCGGCCGGCATGCTCCAGAGCGAAATCGTGGAGCTCAACCGGGAGAGCACCGCCCTCGCCGCCCAGCAGGCGGTGTGGCTGGAGCAGCGCCGGCAGCGCGCCAACGCCCTGGAGGGACTGGAGCGGGCACAGGCGGAAGCGGGAGCCTCGCTCGCCGGGGCCGGGGCGGCCCTCGCCGATGCCGAGCGGACGGTGCAGACACTCCGGAGCGAGCTGGACCGGGCCAGCGAAGAGGATCACCGGCTCGAGGTCGAGCTGACTGAAGCCGCCGGCCAGCGGCGGAGCATCGTGGAGCGGGTGGAGACCGAGTGGAAGCAGCCGTTCGAGGTGCTGGCGGACGCGGCCCCGCTCCTCGACCTGGACCTGGCCACGCTGGAGGCCGAGGCGATCCGGATCGGGGAGCAGCTCGAGACGATCGGTCCGGTCAACCCCCTGGCCGCGGAAGAGCACGCCGAGGAGGCCAAGCGCCTGGAGTTCCTCACCACCCAGCGGGACGACCTGGTGGCCGCGCGGCAGTCGCTCCTCCAGGCGATCAAGGAGATCGACACCACCGCGCGCACCATGTTCGTGGAAACGTTCGCCGCGGTGCAGGAGAACTTCCGCCGGGTGTTCCAGACCCTGTTCGGCGGCGGGGAATGCGAGCTCCGGCTGGCCACTCCGGAGGACCCGCTGGAGAGCGAGATCGACATCCACGCCGCGCCGCGCGGCAAGCGCACCCAGCGGATCCACCTGCTCTCCTCGGGAGAGCGCACCCTGGTCGCGGTCTCGCTGCTGTTCAGCATCTACCTCACCAAGCCAAGCCCGTTCTGCCTCATGGACGAAGTGGACGCGCCGCTCGACGACGCCAACGTGGGCCGGTTCACCACGCTGCTCGACGAGTTCAAACCGGGCACCCAGTTCCTGGTGATCACCCATAACCCGCGGACCATGCAGGCGGCGGACGCGGTCTACGGCGTGACGATGCAGGAGCCCGGCGTCTCGACGATCGTGGGCGTGCGGTTGCATGAACACCAGGAGGCAGGAGCCTCCTGACCGAGATGCTCGTCGTGTTGCGCAGCGACGCCGCCTCCGACGACCGCAACCGGGTGGTGGCCCTGATCGAATCCCTTGGCTTTCGGGCCCAGATCATCGAAGGCCACCAGCGCTCCTTCGTCGCCATCGTGGACCATGACGGCCGGGTGGACGGCGCGCGCTTCACCGCGCTCCCCGGGGTGGAGGAGATCATCCACGTCACCCGCCCCTACAAGCTGGTGGCGCGGGAGTGGCGCGCCGAGCCGACCGTGGTCCGGCTGCCGGGAGGCCTCTCGGTCGGCGGGACCGGCGTCCTGATCATCGCGGGACCCTGCGCGGTGGAGAGTGAAGCGCAGATCCTCGCCACGGCGCGCGCGGTGAAGGCCGCCGGGGCCACCGCGCTCCGGGGCGGGGCGTTCAAGCCGCGCACCTCGCCCTACGCCTTCCAGGGGCTGGGAGAGCGCGGACTCGAGCTGCTGGCCGCCGCGCGGGCGGACACGGGGCTCCTGGTCGTCACCGAGGCGATGGACGAGGAGGGGCTCGACCGGGTGGCCGCGGTGGCCGACGTGATCCAGATCGGCGCGCGCAACATGCAGAACTACTCCCTGCTCAAGCGCGCTGGCCGAGCCGGCAAGCCGGTGCTGCTCAAGCGCGGCGTGTCGGCCGGCGTCACCGACCTGCTCCTGTCGGCGGAGTATGTGGTCTCGGAGGGAAACCCGGACGTCATGCTGTGCGAGCGCGGGATCCGCGGGCTCGACGCCGCCCGGAACCTCTTCGACCTCAACCTCATCCCCACGGTGAAATCGCTCTCCCACCTCCCCATCATCGCCGATCCGAGCCATGGCACCGGCCGGCGCTCCATGGTGCCCGCGATGGCCCGGGCCGCGGTCGCGGCGGGGGCCGACGGCCTGCTGATCGAGGTGCATGAGAACCCCGATCAGGCGCTTTCCGACGGCGCCCAGAGCCTCTATCCCGAGCAGTTCGCGCTGCTGATGGAGGAATTGCGGGGAATCGCGGCGGCGATCGGCCGGAGGCTCCTGTGAGGCGCCTCCGGTTGTTCCCGGTCCTTTGCATCTTTGCGACTTTGCGTCCTTGCGTCTCGCCCGCCCAGGACGCGCTCGCTACCGTGCGGCGGGCGGGGGCCGTCTACCGCAGCCTCTCTTCCCTCCAGGCGGACTTCGCTCAGGTGGTGGAGGACGCGGTGATCGGCGACACGCTCCGGAGCACCGGCCGGCTCTACCAGGCGGGCCAGAACGCCTTCGCCATGCGCTTCACCGATCCCCCGGACGAAGCGATCGTCGTGGACGGCCGCTATGTGTGGGTGTACACGCCGAGCACGACGCCGGGACAGGTGATCCGGATGCCGATGGACACCGATCCGGTCTATGGCGTAAACCTGCTCGCGCGCATCCTGGACCGCCCCGCGGAGCGCTACCGGGTGAGCTGGATTCGCGCCGATACGGCGGGCGGGCGGGTGGTGGACGTGGTCGCCCTGGTGCCCCAGGGCAGCAGCCTCAACTTCGACCGCGCGGTGCTCTGGCTCGACCGGGACGACGCCTTGCCGCGGCGGATCGAGCTGGAAGAATCACCCGGCGTGCGCCGGATCCTGGCCCTCTCCCGCCTCCGGCCCAACGCCGAGGTGCCTCCGGAGCTCCTCACCTTTCAGGTCCCGCGGGGCGTTCGGGTGGTGGACCAGAAGTAAACGGCCGGCGGCAGGGCTCAGAGCCCCGCCGCCTTCGCCAGCAGCCGCTTGTGGATGAAGACCTCCAGGCGGCCGGTGCTCTCGCACGGCATCGCCTGGCGTGCCCCTTCGGTCACGTTGACCGCGCCCGCCATCAGGACCGTGCGGACGGTGACGGCGCCCTCTCCCGCGGGGGCAATGACCGACATGAGGTACATGTAGACCCGGTAATTGTCCGCGTTCGGCCCCGTCACGGAATCGCCGCAGCTCAGCCAGGCGGAGATCTGCCGCCCGGCGAAATCGCCGCGCCGATAAAAGGAAACGACCCCCACTTGTCCCGCCACCGAGTCGCGCGCCTCGGCGGGAAGCTTGAGATCGTCGTACACCGCGAGGAGGGCCCGGTAGGTCTGCGCCCGGGGGAACGGCACCGGATAGGGGGTGCCCATCGTGTCGCTGACCACCCGGGTGATCTGGCCCGGCACGACCTCCACCGAGCGGGTGCGCTGCGCGCAGAGCGGGGCCGCGGCGGCGACCCCGGCGGCGAAGCAGACCAGCTGCACCCTGGCTCGCATGGGGATCTCCCGACTCGCTTCAGGTCGCTCAGCGCCCGGCGAGCAGGGCGAGCATCCCGCGAGCGGAACCGGCCCGGGCCAGCAGGTTGCGCGCCTCCGCCAGGACCGAATCACCGGACCCGGTGTCGGCCACCAGGCGATCCGGAATGATGCCCCCGCCCCCGAGCACGATGCGGCCCCCGTCGGTCTTGAGCCTGGGCCGGGGCAGTGAATCCCCGTCGCGGGCGAGCGGGCGACGCTGAATCTCGCGCCCGCTGGGCGTGAGCCAGAGCGCGGTGGTGAGGCGGAGCGACGCGCCGCCGCCCAGGGGGAACGTGCCGCGGCTGACCCCGCGCCCGAAGGTCGGAGTGCCGAGGACTGCGGCGCGGTCGTGATCCTGCAGCGCGCCCGCGGCCGCCTCCGCGGCGCCCGCGGTGCCCGCGTCCACCAGCACGGCCAGCGGGAGCGAGTCGAAGCGGGGCGCGGTCGAGTCGGTGTAGGTGAGCGAGGCCATCGCCGGGCGCCCGCGGCTCGACGCGAGGCGATCGCCGGGACCCAGGAACAGATCGGCGAGCCCGACGCCGGCGCCCAGCGCGCCGCCGACGACGCCGCGCAGATCGAGGGCCAGCCCGCGGAGGCCGGCGGCGCGGAGGGCTCCGATCCGGGTCCAGACCGTGTCGGCGAGGCCGGTGACGACGCGATGGACCCGGATCCACGCGAGGCCCCCGCCCAGGCTCCGGATCTCCACCGCCGGCCCCGGCGGTACCGGGCCGCGGACCAGATCCAGCACCAGCGCTTCCCGCACACCCCTGCGGCGGATCCGAAGCGACACGCGGGTCCCCGGCAGGCCGCCGAGCCGGCGGATGGCGAGCTCCAGCCGCGAGGCATCCACCAGCACGCTGTCCACGCCGATCAGGCGGTCGCCGCTCCGCACCCCGGCGGAGTCGGCCGGCGAGCCCGGCGCGGTGGCGACGACCACGATCAACCCGTCGCGACGGTCGAGGTAGAGCCCCTCCGGGCCGGGTGCGTCATCGGGGACGAGCCCCCGATGCCCCGGCAGGAGGAGCTCCGCGTAGGGGTCGTCGAGCTCGTCGATGACCCCCGCCGCGGCGCGGCGGTACAGCTCCTGATCGCCGAGCGAATCCACCGAATAGGAGCGCACGTGCGAGAGCACCGACTCGAACAGCCTGGTGCCGACGATCCGGGCCGGCGCCGGAAGCTCGAGCCGCCCCCGGCGAAGCACCCAGGCTCCGGCGGCGATGGAGGCGATCGCCGCCGCGACGAGGAGCAGCCGGGCGGGACGCATCAGGTCCTCGGCTCCAGGGCGTCGGGCGCGAGCTCCGGCCGCGCGGCGAGCACTGCGGCCCAGGCCCGATCCGCCAGCTCCGCCGCGGGGAGCGCCGCGTCGAGATGCACGATGTCCGGTCCGGTCTCGGCGCGATAGCGCGCCGCCACGCGGCGATGGAAGTCGAGCGGCTCCTTGTCGAGGCGGTCGCGGGCCTTGCCCGCGGCGAGCTGCCGCGCGGCGCCCACTTCGGGCGGCAAGTCGAGAATGAGGGTGAGATCGGGCCGGAGACCGCCGGTGGCCGCGTCGTTCACCCAGGATACCATCGGGAGCGGCAGACCGCGGCCCGCCGCCTGGTACGCCATGGTCGAGAGGTCGTAGCGGTCGCTCACCACGACCCGGCCGGCCAGGAGGGCGGGACGGATGACCCGACCCACCAGGTCGGCACGCGCCGTGACCAGGTAGAGCAGCTCGCGCTCGGCGGTCCAGCCCCGGTCGGCGTGCAGGAGCTCGTGGCGGAGGGCTTCGGCGGCCGGGGTGCCGCCGGGCTCGCGCACCAGTACCGTCTCCCGCCCGGCGGCGCGGAACCGCTCGGCGAGCGCCCCGGCGAGGGTGGTCTTCCCCGCCCCTTCCGGCCCCTCGAGCGCCACGAAGAAGCCGTCGCTCATCCGAGGGTGATGATGCTGCTGGTGGAGCCGCGCTCGATGCCCGCGGTCATTTGCTGGTTGACACGGGTCATCAGCTTTTCGTAGTTGGCGCGCGCCACGACGTAGGCCTGGCCCTGATGGCTCAGCTCCAGGTCGCGCACCGCGCTCTCGTACGCCAGGACCGTCCCCTCTTCGGGCACCTTGCGCGCCGTCACCTGGTCGTCGATCAGGCGGGCGAGCTGATCTATCTTCTCGAGCCGCCCCCGGGTCTCGGGGTCGTCCTGGAGATTCTTCTCGGCGCGGCGGAGCGCCTGGTGCTCGGGCGACTGCCCGATGAGGCGGCCCAGCTCCAGCGCGCTTTCCTCTATCATGACTGGTGCTCCCGGCGCGCGGTCAGATACCGGGGGCGCCCGAAGAGGTCGTCGTGCACGCGGACGTCGGTCCACCCCAGTGCGCCGGCCGTGCCGGCCGCGTCCCCGCCGCGGGTGGAATCTACCTCCATCACGAGCCAGCCCCCGTCCCGCAGCAATTCACGCCCCTCGACCAGGATGCGCCGCGTCAGGGCAAGCCCGTCGGGGCCCGCGGCGAGCGCGAGCCGGGGCTCCCACTCCCTCACCGCCGGATCGAGCGCGTCGTATTCGGCGTCGGTGAGGTAGGGCGGGTTGGCGACCAGCAGATCGAACGCTTCGCCACGGAGGGCGGTGCCGAGATCGCTCCGGATGAAGCGGAGCGTGTGGCCGGTGAGCGCGGCGTTCTCGCGCGCGAGCTGGAGCGCGGCCGGGCTCACGTCCACCGCCGTCACCAGGTGGTAGCGCCCTTCCTGCGCGAGGGCCAGCGCGAGACAGCCCGTCCCGGTCCCGAGATCGAGGGCCCGGCCGCTGGGCGCGAGCCCGAGGGCGTGCTCGATCACGCCCTCGGTCTCGGGCCGCGGGATCAGCGCGCGGCGATCGGAGCGCAATTCGAGCCGGCGGAACCCCGCCATGCCGGTGACGTAGGCGATCGGCTCGCCGGCCACCCGGCGGGCCACCGCGCGCTCGAACCCGCGGGCGGCTTCGAGATCGGCGGCCCGATCCCGCGCGAGGAACGCCTCGCCCGGCCCAGCGCGGGTTACCCAGGCCCAGAGCCGGTGGGCCTCGCGCCGGGGCTTCGCCACGCCGCTCGCCTTGAGCCGCGCCGCCGCGGACTCGATCAGCCCGCCGATCGCGGTGGAGGCTTCAGAGCGCACGGGCCTCCTCCCGGCCGGCCAGGCGGAGCGCCTTGACGATCTCGTCGAGATCGCCGTCCATGATCGCGGGAAGGTTGTGCACCGAGACCCCGATCCGGTGATCGGTGACCCGGCTCTGCGGGTAGTTGTAGGTGCGGATCTTGGCGGAGCGGTCGCCGGTGCCCACCATCGCCTTCCGCTCGCGGGCGCGGTCCGCCTCCTGCTCGGAGATCCGGCGATCGAGCAGCCGCGCGCGAAGCACCTCCATCGCCTTGATCCGGTTCTGGAGCTGGGATTTCTGGTCCTGCTGCTGGACCACGAGGCCGGTGGGAATGTGGGTGATCCGCACCGCGCTGTCGGTGGTGTTGACGCTCTGGCCGCCCGGTCCACCCGAGCGAAATGTGTCGATGCGGAGATCGCCCGGCTCGATCCTGACGTCCACCTCATCCGCCTCCGGCAGCACCGCGACGGTGGCGGCGGAGGTGTGGATCCGGCCCTGCGATTCGGTCGCCGGCACCCGCTGCACCCGGTGCACCCCCGACTCCCTCCGGAAGAGGCCGTAGGCGTCGGCACCGTGGATCGCCACGACGGCTTCCTTGACGCCGCCCAGCGCCCCCGCGCCGATCTGGAGCGGCTCCACCGCGAGCCCGTGCCGCTCGGCGAATCGGGTGTACATGCGCAGGAGGTCCGCGGCGAAGAGCGCCGCCTCGTCCCCGCCGGTGCCGGCGCGGATCTCGACGATGGCGTCGCGGTCCTCGAGGGGGTCGGGCGGGACGAGCAGCTCCTCGAGCTCGGCCTCCACTGCGGCGATCTCGGCCGGGAGCCGATCCACGTCGGCCTTGACCAGCGCGGCCAGCTCGGGGTCGGGCTCGTGCGCCATGCCCCGGACCTGCTCCAGGTCCCGCTTGAGCCGGGTCAGCCGCTCGGAGAGGCGAAGGATGGGAGTCAGGCGGGCGTGCTCGCGGCCGAGGGCGGAGAGGCGCGCCGGATCCCGGGCGACGGCCGGGTCGGCCAGTGCGGCCGAGACTTCCTCCGCCCGCGCGAGCGCCTGGCGGAGTCGGGCCTCCACCGCTCAGGTCGCGGGAGTCGGCGCCGGCTGTTCCGAGCCGTACTTGCGGCGGAACCGGTCCACCCGCCCCGCGGTATCCATCAGCCGTTGCTTCCCGGTGAAGTACGGGTGGCAGGCGTTGCACACCTCGACGTGAATCGCCGCGGCGGTGCTGCGGGTCTCGAACGTGTTGCCGCAGGCGCACTGGACGGTGATCGTGCGAAACATGGGATGCAGATTGGGCTTCACGGCCGTACTCCGTAAGTCGTTGCGAGCCATGCAAGTTAACGGAGCGGCCGTGGCAGGGCAACCCGGGTTCGCGTCAGGGAATCGCCGCCTTGGGCGGGTGCCCCGCAAAATCCCCCGCCTTCACCGACGAGATCTTCCCGGGGTCGAGGTACCTCCGCATCGTCGCATTCACCTCCTCCGCGGTGAGCTCCGCCACCCACCGCTCCAGCTGGATGTTATAGGCCATCGTGCGGCCGGTGACCCACTGGGCCGCGAGCAACGACACCAGCTGGGCATCGTTGGCCCGGCTCTGCAGCTGCTGCTGCAGCCAGCCCTGCCGCGCGGCGTCCAGTTCCTGCTGGGTAAACCCGTCCTTCAGCACCCGGGCGATCTCCTCGTTGAACGCCGCCTGGAGCCGGGCCGCGTTCTCCGGGGCATAAATGGCGAACACCGAAAGGCTCCCCACGCTGTCGAGCGATTGGGCTCCGATACTGGCCCCGATCCCGTAGCTCAGGCCTTCCTTCTGCCGGATCCGCACCGCGAGCCGCGAATTGAGGAACCCGCCGCCCAGCATGTACCCGCCCAGGGCCAGCGCCGCGTAGTCCCTGCCGTCATCGCGGAGCTTGAGGTTCTGACCCGCGAAGAATCCCGCGTTCGCCTTGTCGGGCGTCTCGATGCTCAGATTCACCCGCGCCGGGGTGAAGTAGCTGCGGACCAGCCGGCTGAAGGGCCTGGGACTCTTCCAGTCTCCGAACAGCTCCCGGGCCAGCGCCGTCACCGAGTCCTTCGCGAAGTCGCCCACCGCCACGAGGTCGCTGGACGACCCGCCGACCAGATCGGTGTGGATCTTCCGCACCTGGTCCAGGGTGACCGCCTTGAGGGCGGCGATGCTCTCGTCCACCGTCATGGTGTAGAGCGGATGCCCCTTGGGATAGGGCGTCAGCGCGCGGCTCAGCGCGATCGAGGCCAGCGCGGTGGGCTCGGTCTTCTGCTCCTCCATCTGGGCCAGCCGCTCCTGCCTCAGCAGATCGAACTCCTTGGGGTCGAACGCCGGCTCCCTCAGGATCTCCGCCACCAGCCGCAGTGTCGGCGCCAGGCTCGCCCGCTTGGTCTCGATCGAGACCACCGTGTTATTCGAGGCCCCGCCGAAGAACACCCGCGAGCCCAGCCGGTCGAACTCATCCTTGATCTGCTGGCGGGTGTGCCGCCTGCTCCCCCGCTCGTACATGCCGCCCATCAGCTGCGCCGCCACGTTTTGAGTCTCCGCCAGCGTCTTCTCGTCTCCCTGCCGCACGGTCACCCGGGCGACGACCACGTTGCCCCGGGTCTGCTTGGGGAGCAGCGTCAGCTTCATCCCGTTGGGGAGCCTGGTGCGCGCCGTCCGGGTCTCGATGTTCGACGGCGAGGGATCGAACGCCTCGCCCAGGGCGAGCGCGGCGTTGCCCTTGTAGTCCCGGACCATCGCGGCGATCTCGGCATCGCTCACCCAGGGAACCTGGGCCCGGTCCGGCTTCTCGGTGGGGTGGAACAGCCCGATGGTCCGGTTCGAAGGCTTGAGGTAGGCCGCCGCCACCCGCTGGACGTCCGCGACCGTCACCTGCTTGAGCCGGTCCCGCTGGAGGAACACCAGCCGCCAGTCGCCCCCGGCCATGTACTCCGAGAGGCTCAGTCCCACCCGCTCCGAGTTGGCGAGCAGCAAGTCGAGGTTCTTGAGCAGGGTCGTCTTCGCGCGCTCCACTTCCTCGCCGCTCGGCGGATTGGCCACCACCCCATCGAGCGCGCCGATCAGCGCGGTTCTGGCGCTGTCCAGCGAGCTCTCTTTCCGCACGTTGGCGTAGCCCATCACCACCCCCGGCTCCTTCAGCCGGAAATCGAACCCGCCCGCCTCGGCCGCCTTCCCGGTCTCCACCAGCGCCTTGTAGATCCGCCCGCCGGGCCGGTCACCCAGCACCTGGGTCAGGACGGAGACCGCGGGGTAATCGGGGTGGGCCCCCGACGGGACGTGGTAGAGCGCCATCACCACCTGGACGTCGCCGGTGCGCCGCAGCGAGACTTCCCGCTCGCCGTCCTGCGGCGGCTCCGCCGTGTAGGTCGGATAAATCAGGTTGCCGCGCTCCAGGGCACGCTCCGGCTTGGGGATGGCGCCGAACTTCTCGGCGATCACCCGGAGCACCTTCGGCTCGTCTACCTTCCCCGCCACCATCAGCACCGCGTTGTCGGGCTGATAGTACTTCCGGTAGAAGGCCTGCAACCGCTCGATGGGCACGTTCTCGATGTCGGCCCTGGCCCCGATGGTGCTCTTGCCGTAGTTGTGCCACAGAAACGCGGTGCTCATCGTCCGCTCGAGCAGCACGCTGAAGGGCGAGTTCTCCCCGGCTTCGAACTCGTTCCGCACCACGCTGAACTCGCTCTCCAGGTCCTTTCTGGCGATGAAGCTGTTCACCATCCGGTCGGCCTCGAGATCGAGCGCCCAGCCGATGTTCTCATCGGTGGCCGGCACCGTCTCGAAGTAGTTGGTGCGGTCATACCAGGTGGTGCCGTTGGGCCGCGAGCCGTGCTCGGTCAGCTCCTGGGGAATGTTGGGGTGCTTCGGCGAACCCTTGAACACCATGTGCTCGAGCAGGTGGGCCATCCCGGTCTCGCCATAGCCCTCATGCCGCGAGCCGACCAGGTAGGTGATGTTGATGGTGGCGGTCGGCTTGCCGGGATCGGGAAAGAGCAGCACCCTGAGCCCGTTTCCGAGCGTGTACTCGGTGATCCCCTCGACCGAGGCCCCCCTGGTCACCCCGGGAGGCAGCTGGGCGGCGAGCGGCGTCGCCGTGAGCAGCAGAACGAGAGCGCGGAGGTGGCCGGACTTCGGCATCCCGATGCGCATGGGGCACCCGCGAGGTTTCGGAGGACACTAAGCTATGGGGCGCCCGGCCCCCGGGGAAGACCGGCGGCTGGATGGCGCCCGGCATGCGCGGCCGGCCACCCGCGCGACGGCGCGCGGATTTGACACTGCTCGGTGGCGCTCCGTATGCTCCGGTCGCCCCAACGCCGGGAGGGCGCGTGCCACCCGATCCTTTCGAGGTGCTCAAGAGCGTCCCCCTCCTCCGCCAGGTGCCCGAGGGCGATCTCCGCGCGCTGGCCCTGCTGGTGCGCGAGCGGTCCCACCCCCGCGGCAGCGTCATTCTCTCCCAGGGCGATCCGGGTGAGGCCCTCTTTCTCATTCGAAGCGGGCAGGTGAAGGTCACGGTGGTGGCGGAGGACGGCCGCGAAGTGATTCTCTCGGTGCTCGGGCCGGGAAGCTTCTTCGGCGAGATGGCGCTGGTGGACGACGAGCCCCGCTCGGCCCACGTCATCGCCATGGAGGACTCGGCGCTGCTCCAGCTCCGTCGCGACGATTTTCGCGCCCGGCTGCGCTCCGCGCCCGAGCTGGCGATCTCCCTGCTCCGCGAGCTCTCCCGCCGGCTCCGCCGTGCCGACGACACCATCGCGAGCCTCATGCTGCTCGACGTCAACGGCCGGGTGGCCCATCTGCTCCTCGAGCTCGCGCGGGAGGAAGGCGGCGACTCGGGGACCCGCGTCACCCGGCGCCTGACCCACGCGGCGATCGGGCAGATGGTGGGGGCGAGCCGCGAGACCGTCTCCCGCACGATGCGGAACCTGGTCCTCCGGAGCGTGATCGCCGTCACTCGGCGGGAGATCAGCCTGCTCGACCCGCAGGCGCTCCGGCTGGCCGCCCAGCAATCCCCGACCTAGCGTGCGGGTCACCTTCTGGGGCACCCGCGGCTCCATCCCCACGCCCGGCGCGCACACGGTGCGCTACGGGGGCGACACGCCCTGCGTGAGCGTCGAGGACGGGCCCGGCCTGCTCATCCTCGACGCCGGCACCGGGATCCGCCGGCTGGGTGCGGCGCTGGTGGCCCGCCGGAACCGGCAGCCGATTGACCTGCTGCTCTCGCACACCCACTGGGATCACATCCAGGGACTCCCGTACTTCGCCCCGGTGCACGATCCCAGGGTGAAGGTGCGGGTGCACGGGCCGACACCCGAAGCGCTCTCGCTGCGGGAGGTTCTGGTCCGGCAGATGTCGCCCCCGGTTTCGGTGGCCCAGTACACCAGCGTCGCCAATCGTATCGAGGTGACCGAGATCACGGCGGGGGAGCTTCGCACCGAGTACTTCGTCATTAGGGCGATACAGTTGCGTCACCCCGGGAGGACGCTGGGATTCTCGATTGCGGCGACGACCGGCGGGCCCACGGTCAACTACCTGACCGACAACGAGTTGGGGGACCTGACAGGGACGCCGGAATGGCAGGCCACCCTGGTAGGGTTCTTGCACAGCTCCGAGGTGCTGATTCACGACGCGACGTACGACGACCACGAGATTCCGACACGGGTGGGCTGGGGCCATTCCAGCGGCACTCAGGCGGTGGACCTCGCCGTGGCGGCAGGGGTACAGAGGCTGATGCTCTTCCACCACGCGCCCGATCATGGAGATCGCGACGTGGACCGCGTGCTGGCCGAAGCGCGCCGCCGGGCGTCGGTGGCCGGAGCGCCGCTCCTCGTCGAGGCGGCGGCCCAGGGACAGTCGTTCGACATCTGAGGAGGATCGGATGAGACTCGCGAACCGGGTACGAGGGGCGGTGGTGGCGCTGGGAATCGCGCCGGGCATCCTGCTGCTCTCGGCGGGGGGAACACCGGCGGCGGCCCAGGACAGCCGGCCGGGCATTGCCGTGCTGCCGTTCGAGAACGGCGGGAGCTACGGCAAGGATCGGGAGGAGTTCGAGGCGCTGCGCAAGGGTATCGCCGCGCTGCTGATCAGCGAGCTGGCTCAGAACCCGCAGGCTCGCCTGGTGGATCGGGCCGAGACCCAGCGCCTGCTCGACGAGCAGGGGCTCGCCGTCGCGGAGCGGGTCGACAAGGAAACCGCCGCGAAAATCGGCAAGCTGGTCGGCGCCCGATACATGGTCACGGGGTCGTTCATTGATCTCTACGGCGACTTCCGGATTGACGGCCGGCTCATCAACGTCGAGACCGGCGAGATCATGAAGGTGGTGCGCAACGACCCGAAGCTCCACGACCGGCGCGACCTCTTCCGGATGATCCAGTCGGTAGCCGAAGGGCTCATGGCCGGCGCCAAGCTGGCGCCGCTCCCCGCGGGGGGGGGCGCCGCCGCGGCGCGCGCGCCGGCGGGGGGGCGGCAGGTGCCGACCGAGGCGCTGGCGTTCTTCAGCCGGGCGCTGCTCTACCAGGACCGGGGCGACAAGGCCAAGGCGGTGGAGTACTACGAGAAGGCGCTGGCGGTGTTTCCGGATTTCACCGAGGCGAGCGAGGGCCTGAGGAAGGCGCGGGGCTCCTGAGCCCGAGCCACACCCCCGCGTGCGCCGGAAGCGCGAGGGCGATGAGCTCCCGGTTGGACTGATGGAATCCCGGGACGAGCTTGAGCAGGAGACCGAGCGCCGCCAGCCCCGCCACCGCGAGCGCCAGGCGGCGGGCCGGCATCAGGGCCCAGGGTCTCCCGCGCACCGCGGCCGGGAACACGGCCGCGAGCGCCAGGGCGAGGAGATTGAAGAGCAGCAGGTTCTCGTTGGCGTGCGCGGCGACGTGGGTGCTCACGCCCCAGAGCCAGGTGAGGACGAGGCCCAGGAGCCCCGCGAGCAAGGCCCACAGGGTTCCCAGCGCGAGAAAGAGCGCCCGCCCCGGGCCGGCGCCACCCGCGCGCCCCAGCAACGCGAGTAACCCGCCCACCAGCCCGCCCACGGTCAGGTAGCCGAGCGTCCAGTCGCGCGGCCGGGCCGGGACCGGCCAGCGCCCCCCTTCCGCCAGCACCCGCTCGGACTTCACCAGCGGCCGGGCGACGCCGTCGGCTCCAGCCACCGTCACGCTGTCCAGGTGCTCCCGCAGGCGGATCGGGAGGAACATCTGCTCCCATCGCGTCATCTCCCGGTCCACCGGCCGCCCGAGGCCGATCATGAGCCCGGTGTAGAGCAGCACATCGTGCTCGTCGAGCCGGCGAGTCTCCTCGCGCCAGGTCATCCCCGACGGGCGCGCGCCGTAGCGCCGGATCGGGCCGCCGAGCGCCTGGTCCAGCGCGTCGCGGATCCGGGTCGAGCAGTTGTCCCGGTAATAGTCGTAGGCATAGCCGCGGTTCTCCGGGCGGAGATTCCATACCAGGAAATCCCGGAGCCCGGCGCGCTCGGCCGGGGTGAAGTCGAGCTCCTGGGCCCAGATCTTCCGGCCCTCGCGGCGGTAAAGCTCGATCAGCCCCGAGAGGTCTTTCGTCTCGCCCATGGAATACCACATCTTCCCGCGGGCGAAGTTGTAGATGAAGTGCGGCGCGGTAAAGCTGAACCGGCCGTAGTCGTAGACCCGGTCGGTGCCGGCCGCGGCGTCGTGGATCCAGATCCCGTTGTGCCCGAACCGCTCCCAGACGAGCCCGCCGGTTTCGAAGGTGAGGAGCGAGACGGTGAGCTCGGCGCCGGGGGTGTAGGTCAATGGTGAGCGAGCCACGGTCGACGGGGGCGGCTGCCCGGTCATCGCCGCGGCGGTCAGCACTACGGCCGCGAGCGCGAGCCCGCTCACAGCGTCACATCTTTCCCGTCCGCCGCCGACTTGTAGATGGCCTCGATCACCCGGAGCAGGGTGATCTGTTCGGCGATGGGTGGGGTTTCGACTCCGGAGGAGATCGCGGCGAGGAAATGGGCCCACTCGGCCCGGAACGACGCGGTGAAGGCGTTCTCCCGGGAGAGACTTCCGGTCGGCGAGACGTCGTGCGCCACGCCGTTGAGCTCCTTCCAGACATGCAGCGGGTTGATTCCCGCGGTGCCCTTGCTGCCGCGGAGCCCCACGCCGAAGCGCTCGCCGGGACCGATGTGGCGCCAGGTCACGTCCACGAAGATCGAGGCGCCGTTCTCGCAGACCACGTACGCGCTCCCCGACTGCTCCACGCTCCGGTCCCCGCGGGACTTGGTGAGCGACGCGCTGACCCGCGCGGGGACCGGATTCCCCGCCAGCCAGAAGCAGAGGTCGAGCATGGTGAGGCCCAGGTCGAGCATCGCCCCGCCGCCGGCCTCGTCCTTCCGCTGGCGCCAGCCCAGGGCGGCGCGGGCGGGCCGCGCCACGTGCCAGCTCGAGCGCACGCTGTCCACCTCGCCGAGCTCGCCGCTCTGCACGAAGCTCCGGACCGCCTGGGCGTCGGGACGGTACCGGTGGGTCATCCCCGTCAGCACGACCCGGCCCCGCTTTTCCGCCGCCTTCGCCACCTTGAGCGCCCCGGCGGCGGTGAGCGCGAGCGGCTTCTCCACCAGGACGTGGACGTTGGCCGCGAGCGCGGCCATGATGTGGGGCTCGTGGAGGTGATTGGGGGTGGCGATGAGCAGCGCGTCCACCTCGGTGTGGCCCAGCAGGTCCTCGATGTCATCGTAGAGGTTGTGGATCCCGAAGCGGTCGGCCATCGCGCGCGCCTTGGGCAGGTCGACGTCGCAGATCCCGGCGAGCTCCACGTTCTTGAGCTTCTTGAGCACGGGGAGGTGCGCCACCTGCACGACAGCGCCGGCGCCGATCAGGCCGATGCGGACGGGATCGCTCATGGAGCTCGCCCCTGCTCAGTAGGTGTGGCTGATCTCGGTGCCCGGAAAATAAGCCGAGAGGATGTCCCGGTACCCATAGCCGGCCCGCGACCGGCCGAGCGCCCCCCACTGGCACATGCCGACCCCGTGCCCCGCCCCCGAGCCCACCACGTCGAGCCGGATGATCCGGTTGCCGCTCCGGGTCACCTGGAGATTGAAGTTCGCGCTCCGGAGAATGCTCCCGTCGGCGGTCCGAAGCAGGAGGCGCGCTGCCGGGCCGGTCACCACCCGGCTGGTTCCCTTCCCCACCAGCTCCAGCCGCGCCACCCGGCCGGTGGCGGTGCGGTCGAGCACGCGGATATCGCGGAGCTGGTCGGCGAGCTCGGACGTTCCGACCGCGGCAGGAAGCGTTTCACGGAGGGTGCGGGCCAGCGCTTCTCCGGTCCAGCTCTCCTGCCAGCGGTAGCGCGGCGAGATGGCGCACCACGCATGCCCGCCCTCGTCCTCGTCGCGGATGGAGCGGAGATAGGGCCGCTCGGCCCCGGCGAAGACCTCGGGTCCGTCGGCGGTGCGGCCGCCGCAGGTCGAGTGGAAGAACACGTCGATCGGCTGGCCCTCCCAGGTCAGGATCTCGCCGCGGGTTTCCCGAGTGGCCTGGGTCGAGACCGGGGACTCGAAGCCGATGCCGGCGTAGGCCTGGTCCGCCACGGTGGAGACCAGATCGTATCCGCGGAGCCGCCAGCGGCCGATGGCCTTGAGTCCCAGCGTGCGGGACACCACGGCCTGGGCCCGGAGCGCCGCGAGGTCCTGCTCGGTGCGGCGACCCATTTCCGCCCCGCCCACGCCCAGGACGTAGGACTCGAGGTCGAGCCGGTTGACCGCGAGCACGCCGCCGGCGCTCCTGGTGAGCAGCAGATGCCCGCGGTAGTCGCGGCCGTTCAACCGGACGGGGAAGGTGTCGGCCGCGGCGGCGGTGAGCGCGGAGGCGAATCGGGGCGGCTCTCCCGCGATGCGCCACTGAAGCCCGGTCGGCTCGGGCGTGACGGTCGCGACGGTACCCGCCGGGAGCACGGTGATGCCGCCGCCGTCGGGCTCGGACAGCGTGAGCTCGGCGCCGCCGCCCAGCGCCACCGAGGCCGCGCCGAGGGCGAGGGCGATCCGGATCTCCGGAGCGATGCTGACCGGCGGCGCCGCGGGCCGGACCTCCGGGCGGGCGCACGCCGCGACGACGAGCGCCAGCGCGAGCCCGGTCCGCCGGCGGCGCTCAGCCGCGGTAATTGCCGAATTTGAGCTCGAGGCCAAAGTCCCGGGACTTGAGAAACGCGATGACCGCCTGCAGCTCGTCCTTCGAGGGGCTGGTGACCCGGAGCTCCTCGCCCTGGATCGCCACCTGGACCTTCTTGAAGCCGCCATCCTTGATCGCCTTCTGAATCTGCTTGGCGGTCTCCTGCGGGATCCCCTGGGTCAGCGTCACGGTGCACCGCACCGAGGTGCCGGCGGCGGGCTCGAAGGCCCCGGTCTCGAGATTCCGGAGCGGCACGCCGCGCCGGGCGCACTTCTGGGTGAGCACCTCGAGCACCTGCTTCATCCGGAAATCGTCGTCGGCGGCAAGCCGGATCTCGGCCTTGTCGCGGTCGAACTCGATGGTGACGTGGGTGCCCTTGAAGTCGTACCGCTGGGCGATCTCCTTCCGGGCCTGATTCACCGCGTTGTCCACTTCCTGGAGATCGGCGCCGGTGGAGACGTCGAACGACGAGGCGCCGGCCATGCTCAAGAGAGAAACGACTCGAGGGCCTTCGAGCGGCTCACGTGGCGGAGCCGGGAGAGCGCCTTCTCCTTGATCTGGCGGACCCGCTCCCGGGTGATGCCGAGCAGCGCGCCGATCTCCTCCAGGGTCATCGGCTCGGGGCTGTCGAGGCCGAAGTACAGGCGCAGGATCTTGGCCTCGCGCTCCTTGAGCCCCCGCAGCACCTCCTCGATGCACTGGTTGAGCGCGTGCTCGAACGTCTCCGCGTCCGGACCCGGGTTCACGTTGTCGGGGAGGTAGTCGAGCAGCCGGTTCTCCTCGCCGGGCGTGAGGGGCGCGTCGAGCGAGAGGTGATTCTGCGAGATGGAGAGGGTCTTCTGCACCTCTTCCATGTCGATGTCCATCCCCTCGGCGATCTCCGCCGGGGTCGGCTCGCGGCCGAGCTCCTGGAGCAGCGCCGAGGAGCGGCGGGTGATGCGATGCAGCGTGCCGGCGCGGTTGAGCGGGACCCGGACGATGCGGCTCTGCTCCGCCAGGGCCTGGAGGATCGCCTGGCGGATCCACCAGACGGCGTAGGAGATGAACTTGATGCCCTTGGTCTCGTCGAACTTGTGGGCCGCGCGGATCAGGCCGAGGTTCCCCTCATTGATCAGATCGGAGAGCGAGACGCCCTGGTTCTGGTACTTCTTCGCGACCGAGACCACGAAGCGCAGGTTGCTGCGCACCAGCTTGTCGAGCGCCTCCTCCTCACCCTGGCGGATCCGGCGCGCCAGCGCCACTTCCTCGTCCTGGCTGATGAGCGGGTAGCGGCTGATCTCACGCAGGTACTGATCGAGCGAGCCCTCATCGGATGATGTGGCCCCGCCCTTCGACGAGGAGCCGACCTGCAAGGGTTTCATTCGGGAATACCCGCGGGAGATATCTGTAGGGTACACGGCGCGAGGCGGGAAGCGCAACGGTCGGAAACCGTCCATCCCGCCCGGCCGCGCGCGCGCTCATCGGGATCCGTTGACATTGTCGATCTGGGCGCGCTGCAGCACGCCCGAATAGTCCACGTAGCAGACCTTGGTCTCGGAATAGAACTCGTAGACTTCCCAGCCGCCCTCACGGTGGCCGTTGCCGGTCTGCTTGACCCCGCCGAAGGGGAGGTGCGCCTCGGCGCCGATCGTGGGCGCGTTGACGTAGGTGATCCCGGTGTCGAGCTCCTGCATCGCCCGGAAGGCGAGGTTGGTGTCCCGGGTATAGACCGCGCTGGAGAGCCCGTAGGGCACCCCGTTGTTGATCCGTACCGCCTCGTCGAAGCTCCCGAAGCGCAAGACCGTGAGCACCGGGCCGAAGATCTCCTCCCGCGCGAGCCGGCTCGCGGGCCGGGCCCCGGCGAAGATGGTGGGCCGGTAGAACCACCCGTTCCGAAGCCTGGGACTCCGGGGCCGGCTCCCCCCGGCCACCAGCTCCAGTCCCTCGGCGCGGCCGATCTCCACGTAGCGCTCGACCTTCCCCCGGGCCTCCTCGTGGATCAGCGGGCCCACCTCGGTGCCGTCCTTCCGCCCGTCGCCCAGGGTGAGCTTGCCGACGGCGTCCTCGAGGCGGCGAAGGAAGCGGTCGTGCACCTTCCGGTGAAGGAGCAGCCGGCTGGTCGCGGTGCAGCGCTGCCCGGTGGTGCCGAAGGCGCCCCACAGCACGCCGTCCAGCGCCAGGTCGAGATCGGCGTCGTCCATGACGATCATGGCATTCTTGCCGCCCATCTCGAGCGAGAGTCGCTTGTGCATCCGCCCGCAGGTTTCGCCGATGGCGGCGCCGGTGGACGTGGAGCCGGTGAACGAGATGACCGGCACGCCCGGGTGCTCGATCATCGCCTTGCCCACCTTCGATCCCGATCCGTGGACCAGCTGGATCACCTCGGGCGGGAGCCCGGCCTCGAGCAGGATCTCCACCAGGAGGTGGGCGGTGTGGGGCACGTCCTCGGACGGCTTGAGGATCACCGCGTTCCCGCAGAGAAGCGCAGGGAACATCTTCCAGGTCGGAATCGCCATCGGGAAGTTGAACGGGGTGATGAGCCCGACCACGCCGATCGGGCGGCGGTAGCTCATCGCCCATTTGCTGCGGAGCTCGCTCGGCACCGTGTGGCCGAAGAGCCGGCGGCCTTCGGAAGCGGCGTACCAGGCGGTGTCAATGCCCTCCTGCACGTCGCCGCGGCTTTCGGTGAGGACCTTCCCCATCTCCCGGGTCATCGCCCGGGCGATGTCCTCCTTCCGCTCGGCGAGCAGGTCGCCCACCCGGCGGAGCACGTCGCCGCGCGCGGGCGCGGGCACCCGGGACCAGATCCGGAAGCCTGCTTCGGCGGAGCGGACCGCCGCGTCCACGTCCTCGGGGCCGGAACCGGGGAAGCGGCCGATCAGGTCGCGGGTGTTGGCGGGGTTGCGGTTCTCGGTGTACTCGCCGGTGCTCGGCCTGACCCAGCGGCCGGCGATGAAGTTGCGGAAGGTGGGAGTCATGGACACGCCCAGCCGGCCGGTTGCTTGGCCCAGTCGCTCCGATCCAGCACCGCCTTTCCCACCAGCACACCGCCCCAGACGGCGACGAGCAGCGCCAGCGTATGGGCGAGGCCCATCCGCCGGCGCCAGGCGGTCACCGCGCCCCAGAGTCCGGCGAGGACCACGCCGCCCGCGGCGGCGAGATAGCCGTAGAGCGCCAGCCCGCAGGCGTGCGCATACGGCCATCGGGTGACGCTGGCGGCGACCACGACGCCGAGCAGCACGCGAATCCAGGTGGTGAGGACGGTCCGGCCGGTTCGCGCTGGAGCGGCCGCGCCGGAACCGGTCGCGGGCGCCGTCGGCCGGGCGCCGCGGGGCGAGGCAGCCGGCGCCGGGAGGGCACCCGCGGCCCCGGGGCCTCCCATCGGCTGCTTGGCGATGATCTTGTCAATCTCCGCCAGCTCCTTGTCCCAATCGCGTGGCGGACCGGTCACGTTTCCTCTCGGGTGAGCCGATACCTCTCCATCTTCTTATACAGGTTGGAGCGCGGCATGTCCAGCGCGCGCGCCGTCTCGGCCACATTCCAGCCGTGCGCGCGGAGCTTCCGCAGCAGGAAGGCGCGCTCGGTATCCTCCTTGAAATTCTCGAAGGTGTCGGGGCGGGGGGCCTCGGCGGAAGCCTCGGCGGCTTCGCCCTCGGCTCCCGGAAGCAGCCGCTCGATGTCCGCGGCGGTGACCTGCTTTCCGGGGGCCAGGATGAGGAGCCGCTCCACCGCGTTGCGGAGCTCGCGCACGTTGCCGGGCCAGCTCCGTCGCTGGAGCGCGCGGATCGCCTCCTGGGTGAAGCCACGGGCCGCCACGCCGCTGCTCGCGCTCAGCGTCTGGACGAAGTGCTCGACCAGCGCCGGGACGTCCTCCAGCCGCTCGCGAAGCGGCGGGACGGCGATCGGGATCACGTTGAGCCGGTGGAAGAGGTCCTCGCGGAAACGGCCGGCGGCGAGCTCCTCCTCGAGCTGCTTGTTGGTCGCCGCGAGCACCCGCACGTCCACCTGGTCCGACTTCGGGGCGCCGATCCGGGTCACCTCGCCCTCCTGCAGGATCCGGAGCACCTTGGCCTGGGCGGAGAGCGACATGTCCCCGACCTCGTCGAGGAAGAGCGTCCCCCCGTCGGCCAGCTCGAACTTGCCGGGGCGGTCGGCGAAGGCGCCGGTGAAGCTCCCCCGCATGTGGCCGAAGAGCTCGCTCTCGATGAGCTCGGAGGGAATCGCGGCGCAGTTCACCTCGATGAAGGCCCGGTCGCGCCGGGGAGACGCCTCGTGGAGCGCGCGGGCCACCAGCTCCTTGCCGCTGCCGTTCTCGCCCCGGATGAGCACCCGCGCGCTGGTCGGCCCGACCCGCGCGATGAGCGCGCGGACCTCCTCCAGCCCCGGACTCGTCCCGACCATCGGGTAGCGGGTGTCGAGCGCCTTCTTGAGCTCGCGGTTCTCCCCCGCGAGCGCCGAGTGCTTGATCGCGTTCCGCAGAGTGACGAGCAGGCGGTCGGCGTCGAGCGGCTTCTCCAGGAAATCGAACGCGCCCCGCTGGGTGGCCTGCACCGCCGTCGTGATGGTGGCGTGGCCCGAGATCATGACCACGGTGGCCGGCGGCTCGAGGTCGCGCAGACGCGAGAGCGTGTCCAGCCCGTCGAGCCCGGCCATCTTCACGTCGAGCAGCACGACGTGGGGACGGAACTCCGTGCAGAGGGTGATGCCCTCCCCGCCGGAGGCGGCGGTCTTCACCTCCCAGCCCTCGTACTCCAGGACCTGGCGCACGGCGTCGCGGATGCCGCCCTCGTCGTCCACCACCAGCACCCGGCTGCTCATCGCTCGGCGCCGGGGGCAGGAGGGCCGTAGAGGGTGACGCCGCCCGGGGTGACCCGGAGACCGTTCACCGCCCGGGGGAGCTTGACCGCGACCACGCCCCCCGCCGCCCCCGCGCCGCCCGGCAGCCGCCGGAAGAGCGCGTCCACCAGGTCCTGCGGGAGCGGCAGGCCGCGCACCCGCACCCGCTGGACCCGCCACTCGGCGAGGCCGTTTCGGCGAAAGATCATGGGCCCGCCGGCTTCGACATACTCGTGATCTCGCACCAGACCCGCGGCCGGACCGAGAGAAACCGGAACCTTCCGGGTGTCCACCCGGGCGCGGAGCTCGAGGTCGTCCCGACCCAGCACCGCCTCGACCGAATCGACGGCCCCCGCCGGCCCGCGGGAAGTGAGCAGGGCGACGAGGCTGGCAACCTCCCCGGCGGTCAGCACCACGGAATCCCTTCCCGCGCGCGCCAGGGAGTCGAGCCGCCGGAGCGCGGCGACGGCGCGGGCCGGCTCGGCCCGGCCGCTCGAGGGCGTCGGGGCCGGCTCTGCGGTCCAGGCGTGGATCTGGCGGCGAATCTCACGGCGATACGACCAGGCGGCGAATCCGAGGAGCACGAGCAGCAGCAGGGCCGCGAGGCGGAACGGCAGGGTCAGGCATCCGCTCATCCGGTGAGCAGCCGCTCGACCCGCGCGCTGTAGGCGGGCCCGTTCTGGGAGAGGCGGCTCTCGAAGAGCACCACGCGGTCGCCCAGGAAAGGCGAGCCGTGCGGCAACCTTTCGAGATGCTCCATCGCCCCGGCGGGGAGGCGGGCCCCCTCGCGCACCCGGCCCAGGGTGATGTGGGGCCGGAAGGGGCGGCCCTCGGGTGCGAAGCCGATCTCCTCCCCGGCGCGCTCCAGCCGGTCCTGCAGGAGCTCGAGCTCGGGCCCCGCCCTGAGCTCCAGCCGGAGCACCCGCGGGCGTTGGCGGGTGGGGAAGGCACCGCCTCCCAGCGCCGCGAGCTCCATCGGCTTCATGTGCCGCGTGGCGATCTCGAGCAGCTCCTCGATCGCCTCGACCCGGTCGGAGGTGACCTCGCCGAAGAACTTGAGGCTGACGTGGAGACCTTCGTCGCGCACCCAGCGTACCGGCCAGTCGCGCTCGCGGAGCTCGCGCAGCAGCCCGGCGGCCTCCTCCAGTGCGGGAGAGGGAAGCGGCACCGCGATGAACAGGCGCATCAGTCCCGGGCCGGCTCCAGCACCGCCAGCGCGCCGCGGCGGTATCCCCGGGGCTCGCGCTCCACCACGGCAAAGCCCAGCGTGCGGAAGCGGAGCAGGATCTCGCTCCAGCGGGCGTCCACCGCGGTGAATTGCTCGGGATTCACCTCGATGCGGGCGCGGTCGCCCAGGTGGCGGACCCGGAGATCGCCGGTGATGCCGAGGCCGCGGAGCCACGCTTCGGCGCGCTCGACCTGCCGGAGGCGCTCCGGCGTCACCGCGAGCCCGTAGCGGATCCGGCTGGAGAGACACGGCGAGGCCGGCGCGTCCCAGGTCGGCAGGCCGAGCGCCCGTGCCGCCTCGCGCACCGAGGCCTTGCCCCAGCCCAGCTCGGCGAGCGGCGAGCGTACCCCGAGCTCGGCCGCCGCGGCGAGTCCAGGACGGTGCTCCTGGAGATCGTCGGCGTTGGTCCCGTCGATCAGGGCGGCATACCCTTCCTCCCGAGCGAGCGCGGCCAGTCGGGTCCACAGCTCGGTCTTGCAGAAATAGCAGCGATTGAGCGGATTGGCGCGGTACCGCGGGTCCTGGAGCTCGCGGGTGTCGAGCTCGCGGAGCGGCAGGCCGAAGCGGCGGGCGAGGTCGCGCGCGGTGCGCCACTGGGACTCGGGATACGAGGCGCTCCGCCCGATCACCGCCAGGAATCCCTCCGCGCCGACCGCGGCCCTGGCCGCCACCGCGAGCAGGGCTGAATCCACCCCGCCGGAATAGCCGAGGACGAAGCGCCCGAGAGCCCGGAGGTGCTCGTGGAGAAGGCGGACGTCTCGCATGCCGGAAACGTAACGCGGTCGCGGGGCAAGGGAAGCCGATTTAGCTTGCGGGATGCCCGACGACGCCCGGCTCGCCGTGGGGAATACCCTTCGCATTCCGCGCTCCGAGCTCAGCTTCCGCGCCACCCGCGCGGGCGGGCCCGGCGGCCAGCACGTCAATACCTCGTCCACGCGGGTGGAGCTGTGGTGGCACCCGGCCACCAGCCCCGCGTTGAGCGAGGGACAGCGCGCCCTGCTGCTCGCGCGGCTCGCCGGCCGGCTCGACTCCGAGGGGTGGCTCCGGCTGGTGGACGCCGGCAGCCGGAGCCAGCACCGCAATCGCGAGACCGTCACCGAGCGGTTCGTCGCTCTCCTCGCGCAGGCGCTCCGCCCGCGGAAGGCCCGGAAGAAGACCCGGATCCCGCCGGCCGAGCGGCGCAAGCGGATCGAGACCAAGCGGCAGCGCGCGCTGGTGAAGCGGCTGCGCGGAAAGGTGCGGGGTGATGAATAGCGGAGCGCGGCGCGCGAACGGCTGGCGCTACTTCCGCTCGCGTGAGGTGGGGGTGGCCCGCGCCTGGGCCGCGGAGGGCGGGATCGCGGTGCACGAGAACATCTGGCGCTCGCGCGGCCGGCGCACCTGCCACCTCCTCGCGCGCGACGAGCCGGCGCTGCTCGAGGCGGCGCGCTCGCTGGGCTGCTCGGAGCGGTGGATCCAGCGCACCCGCACCGTGCACTTCGACCTGGTGGAGGTCTACCTCGCTCGGGCGCTCGCCCGCTGCGGCGGGGGAGCCGCGGCGGCGATCACTCCTTCCTGAGACCCCGACCGCGGAGGCTTCCACCGCGACGGAAATCCCCGCCCCCCTCGCTCTCCCTCCCTGCCGCCGGCCCCGCGTCGTCACAACCCGGGCGCCGCGGCGGATTGATGATTCACCGCGGCGGCCCGATGGTCCAGGTCACCGAGGAAGCGGTCGAGCTCCCCGCTCCCCGCCCCCAGCCGGCGGAGCACCCGTGCGATGGGACTTCGCACCTCGTCCCGGTCGGTCAGCGTCACCAGGGTGCCCTTCCCGGTCGGCAGGAGCTCCACGGTCCGGGTGCGAAGCGCGGCCCGGCCCGGTTCGGCGCCCTGGATCACCAGTCGCCGAGGCGCCTGAGCGAGGATGAGGCGCATGACGCGGGGAGCCCCGCGCCCGAGCTCCCGCCAGGCGGGGCGCCCGCCGAGATCGGGCAGCCGCTCCAGGGCGGTGAGGTCCGAGCGCCAGGCCGGCATGCCGTCCAGGTCCACCAGCACGCGCCAGACCGTCTCCGGCGGCCACTGGAGCAGGCGCCGTCCCTCGCGCTGGCACTCCGCCGGGAGCAACCCGCCGACGGCGGTGATGCCCCCGAGGACGGCCGCGAGCGAAACCAGGGTGACGCCGATCCGGCGCCGCAGCGCCTTCCGCTTCCGTCGCCTGGTCCAATTCGTCATGCCCGGGTCCTTCGAGCTCGCGGGGTTCGGGTGATCGCCACCGATTCCGCCCGGGGCAGTTCGCCGGCGGCGCGGGCCAGGAGACGGAGGCCCCGCACCGCCGCCTCGCGGTCCAGCCGGGGAAGCCGGGCCAGCGCCGCACGCACCCGGTCCGGGTCGAGGAGCGAGCGAGCCGCGCGGAGGCGCACCCCCGCCCGGGTGAGGCGGAGCGAGGCGCGGCGGGCATCGGCCGGGTCGCGGGTCCGGGTGACGAGGCGGTGGCGCAGCAGCCGCGCCAGCTGGAGCGAGATGGTGCCCGGGGTGACGCCGAGCCGGCGGGCCAGGTCGCCGGCGGCGATGGGGGTGACGGGATCGAGGTGCTCGAGGATGCCGGCGAGGTGCAGGCTCAGGGGCCGGCCGGAGCGCGGCTCCCGCAGGTGGCGGCGCCGGCAGGCGGCGTGGAGCGTGGGATACGCGGTGAGGACCGCATGGACCGCGGGTTCGAACACGACCCCAAGCTAGGCACAATACTTTGATATGTCAAACCAAAGTAAATGCCGGGCTGACCCGACCCATCCGTCCCGGCGCAGCGCCGCCGCGGCCCCACCGGCCGGGCGCCGCCCCACCGCGACCGGACACCGCAAAACCGCGACCGGACATCGCAAAACCGCGACCGGACTTCGCAAAACCGCGACCGGACCGCCGCCCGCGGCGTCCCGCCCTCCGCGGCCTTCCCCCGCGCTCTTGCCGGGGCCGCCGGACCGCGCCAGTCTTCAGGGGTGGCCAGCCCTGGCCCCGGACGATGCCCCGATGATGCGCCTGTTCGCTCCGCCTACCAAGGACGGGCCGGTCCGCCCCGACCTGGTGACCGCCACGACCCTCATCCTCCACCTCGCCGCGGCGGTGGTCCTGCTGGTCCCGTTCGCCCGGGCGGTCAAGGAGGATCTCATGGACCGGCTCCTGGTCTACCTCGTGCCGCCCGACAAGACGGAGAGCGGCCAGGCCGGCCCCACCGAGACGCCCTTCGTGGAGGCGCCTTCCCGGCCGGCCGCGCCGCCCCGGGGGGTGGACGAGTCCGGGTCGCCCGGCTCGGTCGCCAAGGCCGAGGCGGCGCCGAGCCCGGCGCCCGGCGACACCGTGCCCGCCGGTCCGCTCCTCCCGAGCGACAACGCCCTCACCGTGATCGAGGTGGACAGCGCAGTCGTCCGGGATCCGACCAGCGCCGGCCCGGAGTATCCCCCCCGGCTCCTCGCCCGGGGGCTCGAAGGGTGGGCTTCGGTGCGCTACGTGGTGGACACGCTCGGCAAGGTGGACACGCTGACCTACCGGGTCGTGACGGCGACCCATATGGACTTCGCGCTGGCGGTGCGCCGCGCGCTCCCGGGCATGCGGTTCCGGCCGGCGATCCAGGAGGGCCACTCGGTGCGCCAGCTGGTAGAGCAGACCTTCCGGTTCAAGATCACCAATCCCGACACGGCTCGTCCGGCACCGCCCCCACTCCCCCTGGCCCGCCCCCTCCCCGCGCCCCCGGCCCGCGCGTGACCAGCGTGGACCTCAACGCCGACATCGGCGAGAGCTTCGGGCGCTACCAGCTTCCCGGGGAAGACGAGCTGCTCTCGGTGGTGACCTCGGCGAACGTGGCGTGCGGCTTCCATGCCGGCGACCCGATGGTCATGCAGCGCACCGTCTCGGCCGCCGCGGGACGGGGCGTCACCATCGGCGCGCACCCGGGGTACCGCGATCTGGAGGGATTCGGGCGGCGGGAGCTCGCCGCGACGCCCGCCGAGATCGCCGCCGACGTGGTGTACCAGGTGGGCGCGCTGGACGCCTTCTGCCGCGCGGCGGGGAGCCGGGTGCGCTACGTGAAGCTGCACGGCGCGCTCTACCACCGCGCCTCGGAAGACCGCGAGGTGGCCAAGGCGGTGGCGTTCGCGCTCCGCCAGCTCGACGGGGAGCTCGTGGTGCTGGGCCCCGAGGGGACCGCGATGCTGCAGGCGGCGGTGGAGACCGGGCTGGACGTCGCGCGGGAAGCGTTCGTGGACCGGGCCTACCGGCCCGACGGACGGCTGGTGCCCCGAAGCGAGCCCGGGGCCGTGCTGGACGACGTGGAGCACATCGCGGAGCGCGCGCTCCGCATGGTGCAGGACCGCTACGTGGTCGCGATAGACGGGACCCGGTGCATCGTCCGCGCCGATTCGATGTGCGTGCACGGCGACGGCCCCAAGGCGGTCGCGATCGTGCGCGCGCTGCGCCGGGCGTTCGACGCCGGTGGGATTACCCTGGCGCCGTTCGTGAAGTGAGCCCGAGGGCGGCGGGGGGGGGACGCGGTGATCCGGGGGCGATCCTCCCGCTCGGCGAAGCGGCGTGGACCGTGGTGCTGGGCGAGCGGGTGGATGCCGCGATCCACGAGCGGGTGACGGCGCTCGCCGCCGCGATCGAGGCGGAGCGCCTCCCGGGCGTGCTCGAGATCGTGCCCGCGTACGCGGCGGTGACGGTTTTCTTCGATCCGATCGGCACCGATGCGGAGGGGCTCAGGGAGCGGCTCGCGGCGCTCGCCCGCGAGCGGATGCCCGGCCGGAATGCGTTTCCCCCGAGCTCGGGTCCCTCCGGTCCGCTCCGCCCGGTGCATCCCGCCGGCGCTCGGGACGGTCGCCCGCTCCTCGTCATTCCGGTCAGCTACGACGGCCCCGATCTCGACGACGTCGCGTCCCGCACCGGGCTTTCCCGGGACGAGGTGATCCGCCGCCACAGCGCGCCGGAGTACCGGGTTTACCTCCTCGGCTTCGCGCCCGGCTTCGCCTACCTGGGCGATCTCGACCCATCGCTGGTTCTGCCGCGCCGGAGCGCGCCGCGCACCCGGATCCCCGCCGGCTCGGTGGCGATCGCGGGCGAGCAGACCGGGGTGTATCCCCTGGCCACGCCGGGCGGCTGGCACCTCATCGGCTCGACGCCGCTCGCGATGTTCGATCCGGCCCGCGAGCCCGCCGTGCTGCTCCGGGTGGGTGACCGGGTGCGCTTCGAGAGGATCCCGTGATCGAGGTGGTGAAGGCGCCGCCGTTCGCCGCGGTGCAGGACCTGGGTTGGGGTAACGGGCGCGCCTGGGGCCTGCCGCCGGGCGGGGCGATGGATCCCCTCCTGCTGGCCGCGGCGAACGCTGCCGTGGGCAACGACCGCGGGGCCGCCGCCCTGGAGTGGGCGCTCGGGCCGGGCGCACTCAAGTTCGGGCGGAGGGCGCTGGTGTGCGTGCTGCGCGGGGCGGAGCTCCGGGTGGAGGGCGAAACCATGGAGGAGGCGATCGCACAGGTACCCGCCGGGGGGACGGTAGAGGTCATCCCGGGGGCCACGCAGCGATTCCTGTACGTCGCGGTCCGGGGCGGCATCGCGGTGCCACCGATGCTGGGGAGCCGTTCGACGTACCTGCCGGGAGGGTTCGGCGGACACGAGGGGCGGCGGCTCCGGACCGGTGATCGGCTCCCGCTCGGCGACGCGGGGCGGCGCACCGACCGAGGCATGGCCCGAAGCCCGAGCGCCGAGGGCGGGGACTGGGGCGCGCCCGTTCCTGCGGAATCGAAGCCGGCGGCGGACGTGGTCTTGCGAGTGACCCGGGGCCCCCAGTGGGACCGCTTCGACGCCGGGGCACGGGAAAGGTTGTTCTCGAGCGCGTTCAAGGTCTCGAACGCGTCCAACCGGATGGGCTATCGGCTCACCGGGCCCGGCATCGCCCCGCGCGAGACGGCGACGCTTCCCTCCGAAGCGGCCTGCCCGGGCGCGGTGCAGATCCCCGACGGCGGGGAGCCGATCGTGCTCATGCCCGACGGGCCGACGGTGGGCGGGTATCCCAAGATCGCGGTGGTGATTCGGGCGGATCTCCGGCTCCTGGCGCAGTGTCAGCCGGGGCGGAGAGTGCGGTTCCGGGAGGTGTCGCTCGAGGAGGCGAGGGGGACGCTGCGGGCCCCGGATGCCGGGCCGTGATCGCAAGCGAGCCACCAGCGAGGGGTCCGGCTGCGCGGCGAGGGAGGCACTGAGGCCGAGAAACGCGCCAAGGCGAGCGGTACCGCGAGAGGCGCTCATGCCTAGACCGTCCTCCTGTCCAGACTCCGATACTGAATCGCCTCGCGCACGTGCGCCGGCGCCAGCTCTTCGGCCGCCGCAAGGTCCGCGATCGTCCGCGCGAGCTTGAGCACCCGGTGGCAGGCCCGTGCCGAGAGGCCGAGCCGCTCCACCGCCCGCCGCAGGAGCAGGGAGAGCTCGGGACCGAGCCGGCAGTGGCGCCGCACCTCGCGCGAGGACATGTGCGCGTTGGCGTGGAGCCCGCGGTGCCCACGGAACCGCTCCCGCTGCCGCGCCCGCGCCGCCTCCACCCGCGCGCGGACGGCGGCGCTCGGCTCCGCGGGCGCCTCGCCCGCGATTTCCGAGTACGGCACCGCGGGGACCGGGAGGTGGATGTCGATCCGGTCGAGCAGCGGCCCCGAGATGCGCGCCCGGTAGCGCTCCACCATCCCGGGGCCGCAGCGGCAGGGACGCACCGGATCGCCCAGGTGCCCGCACGGGCAGGGATTCATCGCCGCGACCAGCGTGAACCGGGCCGGAAAGGTCAACCGCGCCGCCGCGCGCGAAAGCGTCACCACCCCGTCTTCGAGCGGCTGGCGCAGCACCTCCAGCACGTGGCGGTGGAACTCGGGCAGCTCGTCGAGAAAGAGCACTCCGCCGTGCGCCAGGCTCACCTCTCCCGGCCGGGGCGACGACCCACCGCCCACGAGCCCCGCGTCGCTGATGGTGTGATGCGGCGCGCGGAAGGGCCGCGCCGCCACCAGGGCGGCGCCGGCGGGCAGGAGTCCGGCAACGCTGTGGATCTTGGTGATCTCCAGCGCCTCCTCCAGCGTGGGCAGGGGAAGCACCGAGGGGAGCCGCCGCGCGAGCATCGTCTTCCCCGCCCCGGGCGGCCCGATGAGGATCACGTTGTGCCCGCCGGCCCCCGCGATCTCCAGCGCCCGCTTGGCAGCGAGCTGCCCGCGCACGTCGCCGAAATCGGCGCCGTCCGGGCGGGCCGGGTCGCCCGCCGGGGGCAGGCCGGGCCGGCACGGCGGGATGGGGGCCGCGCCGCTGAGATGGCGGACCACCTCGAGGAGCGTCGTCGCCCCGATGACCTGGAGCCCCTCCACCACCGCCGCCTCCGCGACGTTCGTCGCGGGGAGGATGAGCGCCCGGATGCCGCCCGCGCGCGCCGCGAGCGCCATCGGCAAGGCACCGCGCACCGGGCGGAGATCGCCCTGCAAACCGAGCTCGCCCAGGAGGACGTGGGGAGCGAGGGCGTCGGCCGGGAGCTGGCCGCTCGCGGCCAGGATGCCCAGCGCGACGGGGAGATCGAACGCCGAGCCCTCCTTCCGCACGTCGGCCGGGGCGAGGTTCACCGTGATGCGCCGGAGCGGAAACTCGAAGCCCGAGTTCACCAGCGCCGCGGTGACCCGCTCGCGCCCTTCCTTCACCGCGCCCTGGGGCAGCCCCACCGTGGCGAAGGAGGGGAGGCCGTTGGTGAGGTCCACCTCGACGTCCACCAGGTAGGCGTCGATTCCCAGGACCGCGGCGGAGCGAAGGCGGGCGAGCATGGCTCGCCGAGTGTGGGGCCCCTTGGGCTTGGGCTGGTAACCGGACCATCGCCGGCCGGTACCGATTGCGGCGGAGCACGGGGACCGGGAGGTACCCGGCGGCGGCCGGAGGCCACGCCTTGACGCCCGGCCGGAATCGGCGAGGATTCGGCATCCCGGCGGGCCGGGCCTGGATTCCGGCCCCACCGATCCGCTGGACTCAGGCGCGGGGGAGGTGCCGGTGCAAGTGACCCTGAGCGACGACGAGGTCCACAGCCGGCCAGGGCATGCCTGAAAGAGTGGTGGTGATCACCGGCGCGAGCGGCGGGATCGGCGCCGCTCTGGCACTCACCCTCGCGGCCCGGGGAGACGGAGTGCTCCTGGTGGCGCGGCGGGAGGAGGCGCTCCGCGAGGTCGCCACCCGGTGTGGGGAGCACGCCGTACCGGTGGTCGCCGACATGACCCGCCGGGAGGAGGTGCGCCGCGTGGTGCAGGAGGCGCTCCGCCGCTCCGGCCGGATTGACGTATGGGTCAACAACGTGGGCCAGGGGATCACCCGGCTCCCGTCCGAGCTCACCGATGAGGACCTCGACGAGATGATGCGGGTCAACGTGAAGTCGGCGCTCTATGGGATGCAGGAGGTCCTCCCCCACTTCAAGGAGCGGGGCGAGGGCCACGTGATCAACGTCTCCTCGATGCTCGGCCGGGTCCCGTACACGACGTTTCGCTCTGCCTACAACGGCGCCAAGCACTTTCTCAACGCGCTGACCGCCAACTTCCGCGCCGAGGTGCAGGAGCAGTATCCCGGGATCCAGGTGTCGCTGGTCTCTCCCGGCCTGGTGTGGACCGAGTTCGGCCGGAACGCGCGCCACGGCGGGCCCGACTCGCGCCAGATTCCCCTGGGCCAGGAGGCCGGCGAGGTGGCGGCGGTGATCGCCGGGGTGATAGCGTCGCGGCGCCTCGACGTGTACACCCGGCCGGGATCGCACGACCGGGTGGTCGCCTACTACGACGGCGTGGGTGCGGATCCGTGAGCGCGCCGCGCCCGTGGCTGCTCACCGAAACGTCCTGGCGATCGGCGCGGGACACGCGGTACGACGTCGCGGTGCTGCCCTGGGGCGCGACCGAGGCGCACAACTACCACCTGCCCTACGGCACCGACACGATCGAGACGGAGCGGGTCGCCGCGGCGAGCGCCCGGATCGCCTGGGAGGCAGGCGCCCGGGTCGTGGTCCTCCCGGCGGTGCCGTTCGGCGTCAACACCGGCCAGCTCGACATCCCGCTCTGCCTCAACATGAATCCGGGCACCCAGGCGGCGGTGCTCGGCGATGTCACGGCGAGCGTGGAGCGGGCCGGGGTCGGCAAGCTCGTCATCCTGAACGGGCACGGCGGCAACGATTTTCGCCAGATGATCCGGGAGCTCCAGCCGAGGACGAAGCTCTTCCTCTCGACGGTCAACTGGTATGCCTGTCTCGACCCCAAGCCGTTCTTCGAGGAGCCGGGCGACCACGCCGGCGAGCTCGAGACCAGCATGATGCTGCACCTGGCCGGCGATCTGGTGCGCCCGCTCGCCGACGCCGGTCCCGGGAAGGCCCGGCGGTTCAAGGTGAAGGGGCTCCGGGAGGGCTGGGCGTGGGCGCCGCGCCAGTGGACCCAGGTGACCGCCGACACCGGCGTGGGCGATCCCCGCTGCGCCACGGCGAGCAAGGGCGAGCGCTTCTTCCAGGCGGTGACTGCGCGGATCGGGGAGTTTCTCGCGGAGCTCGCGGCGGCCGATCCCGACAATCTGTATGAGTGACCGCCCCCGCCGCGGCGTCGCCTTCCGGCCGCTTCTCACGGCCCTCCTCGTCGCCGCCGCCGCACCTGCGGGTTATGCCCGACAGTCGGCGCCGGCGTCGCCAAAGGCCCCACCGGCCGGCGCCACGCCCGGGAAGGGCGCGGTCGTCGTGGGGATCGTGGCGGACACCGGCAAGCAGCCGATCGCCGACGCGGAGGTCCTCGCCACCCGGCACCGGATCACGACCATCACCGACGCCCGGGGCGTGTTCATCCTCCCCGGCCTCACGCCCGGCCCCGAGGCGTTCCTGGTGCGCGGGATCGGCTACCGGCCCGAATCGTTCGACGCGACGCTGGTCGCGGGCGACACGATCCGCCTGGGGGTGATTCTGGCGATCGCGCCGTTCCAGCTTCCGGACCTGACGGTGGAGGCCGAAGGGCACCTCTACGTCGGGAAGCTGGCGGGCTTCGCCGACCGGATGCTGCACAGCGGCGCGCCGCGATCGTCCTTCCTCACCCAGGACGACATCGACCGGATCCGCCCGCGCAAGGCGATTGATCTCCTCTCGCGGGCCGGACTGATCTTCCGGATCGATCGCGGGCGCGAGACGGTCGCCTGCCCGCGCGGCCGGACCGGCTTCCGCGCCCCGGTGGTATCGGTCTTTCTCGACGGCGCCCGGATGGGCGGCGGGTTCGACCTGAGCTGGCTCGATCCGTCCCAGATCCAGGCGGTGGAGGTGTACAGGTCGGCGGCAAACCTTCCCGCGGAGTTCAACTCGGCCGACGCCGAGTGCACCGTGCTGATCTGGACCAGGTGATTGACCGGAGCGGGCGGCGCTCACGGGGGTGCAGACCGTGGGCGTGCCGATGGGCGGCGAGGCGATCTTCGAAGTGCGGCTCAAGGAGCCGGGCAACTACCCGTTCGTCTCGCACGCGTTCGCCGACGCCACCAAGGGGCTGGTGGGCGTCTTCGCGGCGGAGAAAACCGGCGACTAGCCGGAAGCCGCGGGTTATTCTGAGCCAGCCGCATCGCGGAGGCATTATGGTCCGGACGGCGCTCCTCTCTGGTGCCCTGGTGTTCACCGTTGTGGCCGGCCCGCCGCTCGCCGGCCAGCAACCCGTGGTGCGCACCGCGGCGCCCGCCCCGCAGCCGCCCGCCGGCCTTCCGCCGGATCTCGACGGGTACGTCGCCCAGGTCATGCGCGCCTTCGAGGTGCCCGGCCTGGCCCTCGCCGTGGTGAAGGACGGCAAGGTGCTCCTGGCCCGGGGCTACGGCGTGCGGAAGCTGGGCGAGCCGGCTCCGGTGGACGCGGAGACCCGGTTCGGCATCGCCTCCAACACCAAGGTGTTCACCGCCACCGCGCTCGGGCTCCTCGTCGAGGAGGGGAAGCTGGCCTGGGACCAGCCGGTGATCCGCTACCTGCCCTGGTTCGCGATGTACGACCCGTTCGTCACTCGCGAGCTCACCATTCGCGACCTCCTGGTCCACCGGAGCGGGCTCGGGCTGGGCGCCGGCGACCTGCTCTGGTGGCCGGCCTCCACCTACGACCGGAAGGAGATCGCCCACCGGCTCCGCTACATCAGGCCCCTGACCTCGTTCCGGAGCGCCTACGCCTACGACAACGTGCTGTATTCCGTCGCGGGCGAGGTGATCGAGGCGGTCAGCGGCCGGAGCTGGGAGGACTTCGTCGCGACACGCATCCTGGCGAAGGTGGGCATGACCGGCAGCGACGTGCGCTACTCCGGCGCCGGCCCTGGCGGCGACGTCGCCCATCCGCACGCGAAGATCGGGGGCGTGGTGCGGACGGTGACGCCGTTATCGAGCGACAACGTGAACCCGGCCGGCGGCATCAATTCCAGCGCCCGGGACATGGCCAAGTGGGTGATGGTGCAGCTCGACTCCGGCCGGACGGCGGACGGGTCGCGGCTCTTCTCCCCGCGTACCACCCGCGAGCTCTGGACGATCGTCACGCCGATCCCGCTGGGCGAGCCGCCGTCCGAGCTCGCGGCGATCCGCGCCAACTTCAACGGCTACGCGCTCGGGCTCAACGTCCGCGATTTCCGGGGGAGGAAGATGCTCACCCACACCGGCGGGTTGCCGGGATTCGTCTCCCGGGTGACGATGCTGCCCGAGCTCCGGCTGGGCGTGGTGGTGCTCACCAACGCCGAGTCCACCACGGCGTTCAGCGTCATCACCCATCACATCCTGGATCACTTCCTCGGCGCACCACCGCTCGACTACCTCGGCATCGCGAAGCGGCAGGAGGCGGCGGACGACGCGCGGCTCGCCGCCCAGGCGAAGGAGCGGGCGGCCCGCCGGGACAGTACCTCGAAGCCCTCGCTCCCCCTCGAGCGCTACGCCGGCACCTATACCGACGCCTGGTACGGCGAGGTGACCATCGCGCTGGAAAACGGCCGGCTGGTGATGCGGTTCGGGCACACCCCCGAGCTCACCGGCGACCTCGAGCACTGGCAATACGACAGCTTCATCGCCCGCTGGCGCGAGCGCGAGCTCCGCGCCGACGCCTTCGTTTCCTTCTCGCTCAACCCGGACGGCAGCATCGAGCGGGTGAAGATGGCGCCGGTCTCCGAGGAGGTGGACTTCAGCTTCGACTTCCAGGACCTCGACCTCCGCCCGGTGAAGCCCGCTACTCGGCCCTGAGCGCCTCCATCGGGTCCACCCGCGTGGCGCGGCGGGCGGGCAGGAACGCCGCGGCGGCCGCGGCGGCAAGCATGAGCACGGAGACCGCCCCGAGCGTGGGCGGGTCCGCGGCGCCGACGCCGTAGAGCATCCCTGCCATCACCCGCTGGAGAGCGAGCGCGCCGGCGAGGCCGAGGGCGATGCCCGCCGCGGCCAGCGCCATCCCCTGCCGGAGCACGCCCCGGAGCACCAGGCCCCCGTCGGCACCGAGCGCCATCCGGAGCCCGATCTCGCGGGTGCGCTGCGCCACCGAGAAGGCCATCACCCCGTAGAGGCCGATCGCGGCGAGCAGCAGCGCGATCGCCGCGAAGGCGCCGAGGAGGGTGGCGGCGAAGCGCGGCCGCGCGAGCGCCACACCGGCCCGCTCCTCCATGGTCATCACGCTGAAGAGCGGCAGATTCGGGTCTATGGCGTGGACCTCCCGCCGCGCCGCCTCCAGCACTCCGAGGGGATCGGCCGCGGTGCGCAGGAAGACCATGCCGGTCCCGGCGAAGCTCGTCTGCAGGGCGGGATAGTACAGGTCCGGCCCCATCTCCGCGTCGAGGGAGCCGTAGCGGACGTCCCGGGCGATGCCGATCACCTCCGCGGTCGAGTCGCCGCCGGCGAAGTAGAAGGACGCCGCGGCGATCCGGTGCCCGAGCGGGTCCTGCCCGGGCCAGAAGCGCCGGGCCGCGGCCTCATTCAGCACCACGACCCTGGGCGCCCCCCTCCGGTCCCGGGCGGTGAAGCTCCGGCCCCGCAGGATCGGAATCCCGAGGGTGCGGAAGTGATCGGGCGTCACCATGTGGAGGCCGATCGGGACTGCGCCCGAGCCGATCGCGACCCGACGCTCGTCCACCCGGACCACCACGCTCCCCGAGCACCGCGCCGCGAGCGGAGGGCAGAGCGCCACCGACGCGCTCCGGACGCCCGGGATCGCTCCCAGCCGGGTGACGGCGGTTTCGCGGAATCCGCGAGGATCCCGCGCGGCAAAGTCGCCCTCGGCGGCGGAGTACCGGAAGGTGAGCACGTGGTCCGGCCGGAACCCCGGGTCGAGGGCGTGGAGCCGTGCGAAGCTCCGCACCAGCAGGCCGGCGCCGGCCAGGAGCATGAGGGCCAGCGCCACCTCCGAAACTACGAGCAGCTGATGGGTGCCGGGACGGCGAAGCGTCACGTGGCCCCTCCCGCCAGCCACGCCCCCGCCGCTCCTGAGCGCCTCGGTGACGCCGGGCCGCGACGCCTGGAGCGCCGGCACGACGCCCACCAGCAGCGCCGCGAGGAGCGAGAGGGCCAGCCCGAAGAGCGCCACCCGCAGATCCACTCCCACCGTGGCCGGGTCGAAGAAGTAGCTGGTGCCGATTCCGGATCGGGTCTGGCTCAAATTGAGCGACACCAGCAATCGGATCCCGGCCCTGGCGAGGACCAGGGCCACGCCCCACCCCGCGAGGGCGAGCACCAGGGCCTCGGTGAGCACCTGGCGCACCAGCTCGGCCCGTCCGGCGCCGAGGGCAAGTCGCACCGCGATCTCGCGCCGCCGCGCGATGGCCCGCACCAGGAGCAGGCTGGTGAGGTTGACGCAGGCGATCAGGAGGACCAGACCGACGGCGCCGGCCAGCAGCAGCACCGAGCGCCTGAAGCCGGGATCCACCCGGGAGGCCCCCAGCTCGCGGACCGTGGCGCTCCACGGCGCGCCCTGCTCCTGCATGTGAAAGGCGCGATCCACCGCGCCGCCCGCCAGCCGCGCATCCGCCTCCGCGGCGGCGAGTGTGACGCCACGCTTGAGGCGTGCTACCGCCAGCAGCCAGTGATTCTGCGCCTCGGTCAGGATGCCGGAGTAATCGAAGACGGTGGCCAGACTGATCGGGACGAAGGCGTCGGCGCTGCCGGTGAGTCCGCGGAACCCCGCCGGAGCGACCCCGAGGACGATGAGCGCCCGCCCATTGAAGCGCACCGGGCGGCCGACGATGCCCGGGTCGCCTCCGAAACGCCGCTGCCAGAGCTGGTGGCCGAGCACGACCACGGACGGCTCCCCGGGTACGGCGTCCTCCCCGGGCTGCAGGAGACGTCCGGCGGCCGCGCGGAGCCCCAGGACCTGGAAGTAGGAGGCGGAGACCTCCTCCGCCGCCAGACGCTCCGGCCCTTCCGCCGTGATCAGGTTGAGATTCGTGGGTCCAGCGTAGCCGGCAACCGCCACGAACGACTTCGCCGTCTTCCGGAACAGCTCGTATTTGGGATACGACCAGGGGAAGAAATCGGGTCTCGGGTTCTTCCCCTCCCGCGCGAGGAGGTGGATGGTGACGAGGCTCCCGGCTTCCGGAAAGGGGAGCGGCCTGAGCAGCGCGGCGTCGAGCACGCTGAAGATCGCGGCGTTGGCGCCGAGGCCGAGCCCCAGCGTGAGGACCTCGACCACGGCGAACCCGGGAGTCCGGCGGAGGCTCCGGAAGGCGTGGCGAAGGTCGCGGAAGAGGCCCTCCAGGTGGCTCGCGGGCATGAACGTTCCTTGCGTGGAGATAGTCGGTTGGACGCAAGCTGCCGGCGCAGGGTTGCTTCCGGCCCCCTCACTCCTCCTCGCTACTCGCTAACTCCTCCTCCCTACTCGCTCGGCCCCGGCTCCACCACCACCGCCGTCCCATAGCAGAGCACCTCGGTCACCCCCCGCATGACCTCGTTGGCGTCGTATCTGATTCCGATGACCGCGTTGCCTCCGGTCTGCTCGGCGTGCTCCAGCATCAGCTCGAAGGCCTCCTGGCGGGCCTTCTCGCAGAGGCTCACGAAGGCGGTGATCCGGCCTCCGAAGAAGGTCTCGATTCCCGCGCCGATCAAGCCGACGACCGAGCGGGAGCGCACGGTGATCCCCATCACGACTCCGAGCGTCTGCATGACCTGAAAACCCTTGAGCTCGAAGGTCGTCGAGGTCATGTGATGGAGGATCTTGGGGCCGTCGTAGCGGACGGGATGGGACACGGGGCCTCCGGAGGGGGGAGGCGGGAAAGTCAACGGTCAACGTTCAACAGTCAACGGTCAACAGTCAACGGTAAATGCCCCGAACGCGGCCGACCCGGCTCACTCGGCAGGTCCGGTTGACTGTTGACTGTCGACCGTTGACTGGTCAGTCGGCGCGGAGCGCCTCCAGCGGATCCACGCGAGTGGCCCGACGCGCGGGAAGGAGGATCGCCATCACCGCCGCGGAGAGCAGCGCGGCGCCGACCCCCACGAATACGAGCGGGTCGCGCGGGGAGGTGTGATAGAGGAGCGGCGCGACGAGCCGGCCGCCGGCGAGGGTCACCCCCACCCCCAGCAGCATGCCCGCCACCATCACCCGGAGGCCGTCCCCGAGCACCGATCGCACGATCCGCCCTGGCGAGGCGCCGAGCGCCGCCCGCACCCCGAATTCGTGGGTCCGCTGAACCACGGTGTAGGACATTACGCTGTAGAGGCCGAGAGCGGCCACCACCAGCGCCAGCCCGCCGAAGAGGCCGAACATCACCGCCCCGAGCCGCCACGGCTGGATCTCGGGGTCGATCTGCGATTGGAAGGACCGGATGTTGGCGAAGGGGAGGTTGGGCGCCATCCCCTGAAGGACCCGCCGCACCGTGGGAATGAGCGCGCCCGGCTCGGACCGGGTGCGCAGGAAGAGGATCCGGTCCCGCGACATGCCCAGCGCCAGCGATTGCTCGAGCGGGACGTAGTACGCGAGGCGAGGCTTCTCCTGGATCGCGTCGATCCGGGCGTTGGCGACCACGCCGATGACCTGGGAGCACGGCAGGCTGTCACCGCCCAGCTTGACGCACTTCCCGATCGGGTCCTGCTTGGGCCAGAAGAACTCGGCCATCTGCTGATTGATGACCATGACGGGAGCCGAGCCGGCCCGGTCTTCCGGCGTCAGCAGGCGCCCGCGAGCCAGCCGCATCCCCATCGTCGAGAAGAACTCCGGGGTGACGCCGTTGTAGTAGGGACCCCCCTCGGCGGGACGCGGCGTGGAGTCCCGATCGGTGAGCCGGATGCCCTTGCTGTTCATCGTCCAGAACGGGCTGTTGATGGCGAGGCTCGCGCGCTCGATCCCCGGCAGCGCACGCAGTCGCTCGAAGGCCTGGTCGTAAAACGCGAGGCGGCCCGGCTTGTCGTACCCGGCGATGCCCAGATCCACGTCGGCGACGATGACGCCGTGTGGGTCGTAGCCGATATCGGTGTGCACGACCCGCCAGAGACTCCGCACGAAGAGCCCGGCGCCCACCAGCAGGATCAGCGAGAGCATCGCCTGCGCGGCGAGGAGCCCGGAGCGGAGCCGGGAGCGCGGCGACGCCCCGTCGGCGGCGCCGCTCCGGAGCGCCGCGGTGAGCCCGGGCCGGCTGGCCAGCACCGCTGGCGCGAGACCGGTGAGCAGTCCGGTCACCAGGGTAGCGACGAACGCGACGCCCGCCACCCGCGCATCGAGCGGGTCGTCCACCCAGCTAACGTCGGGGAGGAGCGTGGCCCGGAGGAGATCGCCGCCCCAGCGGGCGAGGAGCAGCGCCACCGCGCCGCCGCCCAGCGCGAGCAGCCCGCTTTCCACCAGGAGCTGGCGCACCAGCCGACCCCGATTCACGCCGAGGGCCAGGCGCACCGCGATCTCGCGGCGGCGGCTCGCCGCGCGGGCCAGGAGCAGGTTCGCCACGTTCGCGCAGGCGACGAGCAGCACCACGAGCGAGATGCCGCCGAGCCAGAGAGCCACCCGTTCCCGCGCATGGGACACGGCGCCCCGCTCGAAGCCCTGGAGCGGCACCAGCGCCGCGCGGGCGGTCTTGTCCACCTCGGGCACCTGCGCCACCGCCGCGCGCTGGATTCGCGTGGCCTCGTCGGAGGCCGGCGACCGGGCCACCCCGGGCTTGAGCCGCGCCAGGACCTTGAGCCACTGCCAGTTGTAGGTGTCCCACCACTTCCCGTTGCCGACCACATCCAGCGCCCCGGCGTGAAACGGGACCCACAGGTCCACGGCATTGAGATCCACGCCGTTGAACCCCTCGGGCGCCACCCCGATTACCGTGTAGCGCTGGCTGCCGAGGAAGAGCTGCCTGCCGAGGACCCCCGGGTCTCCGCCGTACGCCCGCTCCCAGTAGCGCCAGCTGAGCACCGCGACCGGCGCCGCCGCATCGCGGCGGTCCTCCTCCTCGCGGTAGAACCGGCCGAGCCACGGTCGCACGCCGAGCAGCGGGAAGTACCCCGGCGTGGCGAGCACGGCCCGCACCTTTGACGCGCCCTCGCCCCGCCCCAGCGGCATGTCGGGATGGGTGTAGTAGGCCGCGATGGCCGAGAAGTAAGTGGCGTGGTCCCGCTGATCGGTGAAGGTGCGCCACGCCATGCTCTCGTTGGTCCACGAGCCCATGCCCGGCTCCGACTCGCTCAGCTGGAACCGCGCGATGCGGCCCGGGTCCGCCACGTGCGCCGGCGGCCGCAGCAGCAACCGGTCCACCAGGCCGAACATCGTGGCGTTGGCGCCGATGCCGAGTCCGAGGATGAGCACGATGAGCCCGGCGAACGCCGGCTGGCGGCGGACGCCGCGCAGCGCGTAGCCCACGTCCTGCCGCAGGTCCTCGAGCCGGCTCACCCGTCGCTCCTTCATCCGTCGCCCCCGGTCGATGCGCGCGAGCTCCGCGCGGGTGGTCTCCACGGGGCCGAAGCGCCGCCGGGCCTCGGCGCGCGCCGCGTCGCGATCCATGCCGCGCGCCAGCAGCCCCTCGACCTCGGCGTCGAGGTGGAACGCGATCTCGGCGTCGATCTCCTCTCGACCGGCACCTCCCGGCCGAGCAGGCGGAAGAGTCTCGCCACGCCGCGCGGGACGGCCATCTTATTCCGCGCGGAGCGCGAGGTTGGGGTCCACCCGGGAGGCGCGCCAGGCGGGCACCAGGCTCGCGAGGATCGCCACCAGCAGGAGCACCGCCGCGACGATGCCGAAGGTGAGCGGGTCGCGGGCTGGCACCCCGAACAGCAGCGAGGCGATCAGCTTGCCCGCCATGAAGGCGCCGGCGGCGCCCAGGAGGATCCCGATCAGGGCGACCCGAATCCCCTCCCCCACCACCAGACGGAGCAGATCGCCCGTCCTGGCTCCAAGGGCGACCCGCACCCCCATTTCGTGCAATCGTTGGGTCACGCTGTAGGCGATGACGCCGTAGAGTCCGATCGCGGCGACCAGCAGCGCCAGCCCGCCGAAGAGCGTGAACATCGTGGCGCCGAGCCGCCAGGGACGGAATACCGGGTCGAGGGTCAGGGTCAGCGGCTGCACCGTGACGAACGTGGTGCCCGGCACCAGCGCCTGGAGCTCACGCCGCAGCGGCTCGGCCTGGCGGCGCGGATCGCCGGCGGTCCGGACGTAGATCCTGCCCCGCCCGTCGAGCGGAAGCGGGTGGTAGTGCTGCATGCGGTCCTCGTCGCCCAGGCTTCCCCAGCGGACGTCCTTGGCGATGCCGACCACCTGCGAGCAGGGCATGGTGTCGGCGTCCTGCTTCAGGCACTGACCGATGGCCTCCTGACCCGGCCAGACTCTCCGTGCCATGGTTTCGCTCACCACCGCGGCGGCGGCCGGCGGGATCCGGTCCGCCTCGGTCAAGGCGCGGCCCCGCACGATGGGGGTGCCGGTCGTGGTGAAATAGTCTCCCGAGACACGATTCAGGTAGAGCGCGCCCAGGCTGTTGATGTTGCCGCGCCCGGGGACGAAAACGTCCTCGACCAGACTGGCCCAATAGGGGGTCCCGAAGGTGACGGCGGCACTCTGCACGCCGGGCAGGGCCCTGGCGCGCTCGAGCATGCGCTGCTGCAAAGCGTTCCGCTCGGCGGGTGAGAGCTTGGTTCCCCGGAAATCGGTGTTCACGAAGAGCAGGCGGCCGGGCTGGTATCCCAGGTCCACGGCGCCCACGTTGCGCAGGCTGCGCAGGAAGAGCCCCGAGCCGATCAACAACATCACCGAGAGTGCGGCCTGCACCACGAGCAACGAGGCGCGGAGCCGCGTGGTCCGGTGGCTGCCTTCCCTGCCGCCGGCCTTGAGCGCGCCCGTCACCTCGGTCCGGCCGGCCTGGAGGGCGGGGATCACCCCGGTCAGCACTCCGGTGAGCAGCGCGCTCGCCGCAGTGAACAGGAGAATCCGCCGATCGAACAGCGTGGTTACGGTCCAGTCCACATACGACAGCAGCGCCTTGCGCAACACCCCTCCGCCATAGTGGGCGATCAGGAGGCCGGACGCCCCGCCCAGCAGCGTGAGCAAGGTGCTCTCGGTGAGCAGCTGGCGCAGCAGCCGGCCGCGCGCCACGCCCAACGCCAGGCGCACCGCGATTTCGCGCCGGCGGCGCAGCGCCCGGGCCAACAGCAGGTTGGCGACGTTGGCGCAGGCAATCAGCAGCACCACCACCGCGACACCCGCGAGCCAGATCGCGACCCGGGCTTCTCCGCGAGGCTCGGGGCCACGATCGTGAAGCACGGGCGCCAGCTCCACCCGCGAGCGGGAGACGGTCGCGGGCTTTGCGCCGGGCTGCGCTGCGAGGCTCTGCTGGTATACGAGGGTGAGATCCGCGTCGGCGGCTTCGCGTGACACGCCGGGCCGCCGCTGGAGCAGGATCTCGAGCCAGGAGAACCCGTAGCGGTCGACATAGCGGTCTCCCGCGTCATCGTAGGCCCCCGCGGTAATCGGGATGAACAGCGACACCTGGCGCAGCGAGAGGCCCTCGAATCCGCGTGGGGCCACCCCGATGATGGTGTAGGGCCGGGCCCCGACAAACACCGACTTGCCGAGCGCCGAGCGATCGCCGCCGTACGCGGATTGCCAGTAGCCGTAGCCCAGCACCGCCACGGCGGTCCCGGCGGGCGGCTGGTCCTCGGCCTCGCTGAAGAAGCGGCCCAGGATGGGCCGCACCTCGAACATCCTCCAGAAGCCGGCGCTCACCAGCGACACGCCGAGCTCGCGGGCCGGCTCCCCGATGCCCACGATGCGATCGGCATCGAAGAACGCCGCGCCGGCAGAGAGGGTGCGTGCCCCCGCGACCAGATCTCGATAGCGGTGATAGCTGATGTTGTTGTCGACCCGCTCGCCGCCTTCGTCATTGGGGTAGCGCAGGTAGACGCGATCGGAAAGCGCGGGGTCCTTCAGAAAGGCGGGCGGCCGGAACAGGATGCGGTCCACGATGCCGAACATCGTCGCGTTGGCCCCGATCCCCAGCCCGAGCGTCGCGACGACCAGCGCGGCGAAGCCGGGCTGCCGCCGGAAGCCGCGAAGGGCGTAACCAAAATCCTGCCGCAGGTCTTCGAGCCATCCCGCGCGGCGCTCCTGGCCTCGCCGCTGCTTGTCGATCGTCACGAGCACCTCCCGCGTGGAACCCAGATCGCCGAAGCGGCGTCGGGCCTCCTGGCGTGCCGCGTCGGGCCGCATCCCGCGCGCCACCAACGCCTCGGTCTCCGCCTCGAGATGGAACCGGAGCTCGGCGTCCACCTCCTGCTCCACCGCCGGAGGCCGGACCACCAGCCGGAAAAGTCGCCGGAGGCCGGCGAAGGCCACGGCCGCTACCTCGCCACGGCGATTCGAGTGGCGTGCAGCACCTTGAACACGGCATCCGCGTAGCGGGACCAGCGCGCCGTCTCCTGCCGGAGCTCGGCCCGCCCGGCGTCGGTCAGCTCGTAATACTTGGCCTTGCGATTGTTGTCGGAAAGCCCCCACTCCGCCTCGATGAGCCCGCGTTTCTCCATCCGATGGAGCGCGGTATAGAGGGCGCCGTCTTCGATGTTGAGGTCGTCGTCGGTGGTGGAGCGGATCCAGGTGGCCACGGCGTGGCCGTGGCGCGGCCCCCAGGAGAGGGCCTTGAGGACCAGGACGTCGAGGGTGCCCTGGAGGAGGTCGAGCTCGGCGCGCGGCATGGGGTCCCCTGAAGCGTTCCCCTGAAATATTCAGGGAAGGAGGGGGAAAGTCAAGAAGGGGTCTGGGGTCGAGGTTCCCTCCCGCAGACGCAGTCGGCTAACCGGCACGGCCTCCTGCGCGACGGGTCATGTGATGCTCCTCCTCGAGCCGCCACGTCTTGCCGCCGTCGTGCGACGTCTCGCCGCGCCAGACGAATGAATTCGGCTTGATGTCGTTGAAGGACCAGCGCAGCTCGGCGCCGTGGTCGTCTCGGCCGCGCAGCACGATGCGGTCTCCCTCGGCTCCTCCTTCCATCCGGACGGCCGCGGCGAAGGCCGGCGCCGCAAACATCACCGTCCATTTGTCGGTCTTGGGGTCGACGAACCGCACCCCGGTGACCATTCTTCGCTCCTCGTTCGAGCCGGGCTTGGGGTAGCCAAGAAAGATGTCCTGCAACGCGTAGCCGTCGAGGATCCATCCGAAGAGGACCTCGCCGCGCGAGTGGCGAACGCTGCCGTCCTCCTGGATGAATGAGTAGTCGGCGTCCCACGTCCCCACGAATCGCCCGAAGAGGTCCGCGTGGTGCCCCAGCGAGGGATGGGGCCCCAGCGCCGGCAGAACGGCGATCATGTCGCGGCGGGGATCCCCTCCCGCCTTGCCCGTCCTTCCTTCGTCGGCGGCGCTTTGTGCGCAGGCCACCATCATCGCTCCCGTCATGGCCCCGGCCATCCATCGGGACACCTTGCCCGAAGTCCTCATGGTGGTCCCTCCATCCCGAGTTGCCTGGCGCTGCCGTTCCCTTGTGGCACGGCGCACCGGTCCATAGTATCTCGGGTGTGGAAGCCACCCGCTTGAAGGTTCTTGCTCGTGAGCAGTCCGAGCCGCCGCAGGTGCGGAAGGTGCTGTTCGAATCGCTCGGCATCTCCGTCGTCGATTTCCGTTGCCGGGCCCATGTCGCGGCCGAGGGCGATGAAGAGCCGAACCCGACGCACAGCATCGTGCTGGTGCGCAGGGGGATGTTTCGGCGCACGCAGCAGCGCGAGTCGGTGCTTGCCGATGCCAACCATGTGCTGCTGTTCAACGGGGCGGAGCCCTACCGTTACGCGCATCCCCTCCCGGGCGGGGACGCCTGCACGATTCTCACCGTAGAGACTCATCGCGCCCTGGAGCTCGTCGGCCGCCATGCTCCGGCGGAGGCCGAGCATGCAGAGCGGCCCTTCCGTCGCGGCCATGGGCTGAGCTCGCCCCGCGCCATGTGGCTTCACTGGGAGCTGCTTCATCTCGTGGCCCGCCAGGCCGGCAGGCTGGCGCTGGAAGACACGCTCGCCGAGCTGGCTCACGAAGCGGTCGCCTGCGCCTACCGCGCGCCGGTTCCGAGCCGGCGCGCCTCCCGGCCCGCAGAGCGGCGGCGGCGCGACCTGGTCGAGGCCGTCAAGCTCATGATCAGCGAACGGCTCGACGGGCCCCCCAGCCTCACGGAGCTGGCCGACGTGCTCGGCTGCTCACCCTACCATCTGTCGCACACGTTCCACGCCACGGTCGGCCAGAGCCTCCGCGGCTACGTCGTGCGGCTCAAGGCAAGGGTCGCCGCCGAGCGCCTGGTCGCGGCGGCGAACCGCCTGACGGCGTTGGCCCTGGATCTCGGCTACGCGGATCATAGTCACTTCACGAACTCGTTCAGGCGCGAATGGGGCGTTTCACCCTCGACGTTTCGGTCGAGGCTGGTCGCCCAGAGCACAGGCGCACCGCGTTAGGCGCCCGCCCCGCGGCCCGCCGAGGATGACCCTCACGCCGGCGGGACCCGGTCAAGAGTCACACTGCGAGATCATCGCGTTCAGCGGTCCTGTCAAACGCGAGGCCAGGTCGGCGTCCACGAGCCGGGTCTCGTGGAGCAACGCAACGGTCGCCGCGGCGAACGCGCTCCTGATGGCGGCGGTACCGAAGTGTCGCAGCCAGCATTCTTTCGAAGGGCAGGATCACGGCACCCGGGAGATCATCCACCCCACGGGCCTCCCGCACCGGAAGCCCGTGCCGCAAGCACGCCAGCGCCAGCACGTTGTCGCGCAGGCCGTTCAACATGTATACCGCTTGCCAGCGGCGGCCCCGGCAGATGCTGGACCGGACATGGAGCGCGTAGAGCCACGCCATGCCGATGAATTCGGATGGAGGGGCCGACGGCGGAAAAGGGCGCTCGTTCGCCGTCCCGAACGCGAGCCGGAACGTCGGCGCGATGGCGCCGAATTCAGCCGACGACCAGAATGCCAGATCGACCTGCAAGGTGTTCTCGAGCAGGAAGACGCGAAACAGCGTGGCACCACGCCTGACGTCGTGATGCGCGACTGCGCCATGGTCGCGGTGCATCCGGCTCGTCCAGTCGTCGACGACGCCGTCGATCTCCGCGTCGTCCTTGATGCAGAGCGCGAGGTCGATGTCCGACCAGAGGTCTTCCCGGCCGACCGCGCCGGACCCGGTGTGCGCCGCCGCGCGAATGCGGCTGTCGCTCTCGGCCTGAGAGACCAGCTCGGTGCGCAGCCGTTCGCGTTCATCCGGGGTGAACAGGGACATGGCGGTCCGACGAACCTGGCGAGGCGGCGTCACTTCCGCAGTCGCAGGGTTTCGATGACGGCAGAGAGCGCCGCCGGCAGCTGCCGCTGACTGGGGTAATAGAGGAAGAAGCCGGGAAACGGCGGGGACCAATCTTCGAGCACGCGCACGAGCGCCCCACTCGCGAGGTGCGGCGCCGCGCGCTCCTCCGACATGAACGCCAGACCCACGCCATCGATCGCGGCACGGGTCATGATCTCCACGTCATCGACGATCAGCGGTCCGTTCACCGCCACGGCGAAGGACTGCTTGCCCTTGTCGAGCTCCCACCGGTACACCCCCGCAGATCCGTGTCGATAGTTGATGCACCGGTGGTTCAGCAGGTCACGCGGCGCCGCCGGCCTGGGATGGGACTCGAAATAGCGGGGCGAACCCACGATGGCCGGCCGGAGATCCTGGGACACGCGGACCGCAACCATGTCCTGTTCGATGAATTCCATGAGATGAATGCCGGCGTCGAAGCGCCCGGTCACCAGGTCGACCCGGCTCTCGTCCGTCGTCACGTCGAGCACGACGTCCGGGTACTCGCGCGCAAATTGTCCCAGCCTGGGTCCGAGCACCGTCGTCGCGGCAAGGGGCGACACGACCAGACGCACGCGTCCCGCCGGCCGGTCACGAAGTCCGGAAATCCGGTCCAGGGCTCCCCGGATGTCGCCAAGAGCAGGGCGCAGACGCGCGATGAGCTGTTCTCCGGCATCCGTCGGGGCGACACTGCGCGTCGTTCGGGCGAGCAGGCGCACGCCGAATCGATCTTCCAGCCCCCGCATCGCGTGGCTGAGCGCAGAGGTGGACACACCCAGACGTTTTGCCGCCCGGGTGAAGCTCCGCTCCTCGGCGACCGCCAGGAACGCGGAGAGGACGCTCAGCTCGTCGCGCACCATTTGTGAATAATACTCACAAACCCTTCTCGATTTTCCCGGGTACTGGGGTGCTCCAGGCGCCCTTATAATGGCTTCGGAGAGCGCCACAGCTATCGCAATGCGGCTGCAGTTCGCGAGCGGCAGCCTTCAAGTGGAGGAAAGGCCAATCAAGGAGGTACCATGACCGACAAGACTGGGAAGAAGGTTTGGCTTATCACCGGAGCCAGCCGTGGCATGGGTGTCGATTTCGCCAAGGCCGCCCTGGCCACGGGGCACGCGGTGGTGGGCACCGGCCGGGACCCCGACGCCGTGGCCGAGGCCGTGGGTGAGTCGGACGACCTGCTGGTCGTCAAGCTGGACGTCACCAGCCGCGCCGATGCCGAGGCCGCGGTGCGGGCGGCGGTC
>DASYRI010000013.1:0-37882 GCA_036004545.1 Gemmatimonadales bacterium | reverse complement strand
CACCCACCCAGCCTTCGAGGTCGCTCTCGGAAGGATGGGTGGTGAGAACGATGACGGCGGCCGAGTCGTGGACCGCCGAGACGAGCACGCCGACCTGGAGCCGGACCGGCTCCTCACCGAGAGGAAAGGACCCGGTGCACTCCCGCATGCGCGGGTCGCTCGTCGCCTTGCACCCCAGTCGGCCGCTCGCGCCCTGCACCAGCGAGCGCAGCTCGGCCATGGCCATGCCGGCGCGGAACCCGAGGAAACCGAGCGGCGGCAGCTGTGCGGCTTCGGCGACGATGGGGGCCCGAGGCGGCGGCGGGTGGATCATCCTGCGGGGGAATCCCGAAACGATGGCCGCCGGCGTGGACAGGAGCATGGCTCTCCCGTACAGCCGGCGGCCGAGGCCTGTGGCGGAGACGGCGGTCAGACCTTTTTCACATTCGATGCCTGCAGTCCCTTCGGACCGTCCACGACCTCGAATTCCACCGCATCGCCCTCACTCAACGATCGGAATCCGTCCGCCTGGATGGCGGTGTGGTGGACGAACACATCCTTGCCACCATCCTGCGCGATGAACCCGAAGCCCTTCGCGTCGTTGAACCACTTCACCGTGCCCTTCGCCATTGCTGCGACCTCTATGCTGGGAGCCCTCTGGCTCGGGAAAAAACAGCTCGGCGTGGCGGCCCACCCTCCCGTCCCGTCGGCCAAGACGGGGGAGAAGGTTTCGCGCGCTCCGGGATTTGTCAATATCCGCGGCCGACCTTAAGCTTCCGGATCATGGCCACCCCGGGAACCCTCACCGTCCGAACCTTCCTCGATCGCACCGAGGGGCTCGCCCACCTGTTGCTTCGGGCCGACCAGGCGCCCCGGCTCCTGGCGTTCGACGACGTGGCCGGCTGCCCGGTGGAAACGGCGCTGGCCGCCCTCGAGTGGACGGCGGCGGTCGGGCTTCTCCCCGACGACGACCTGCTCCACGCCGCGCGTCTGACCAGCGAGACGGCGGCCGCGGTGGTGGAACGAAAAACCGCCGATGGCGGCCGCCAGTTCGTGTACCTCGGGCCCCGGCTGGATGCCCCGCCGATGGACGTCTTCGAGGGGCGGGTCCTCTTCGACGAGCCGGGCGTCAAGGCGGTCGAGTTTTCGCAGCGCGCCCATGCGCTCGCCCATTTTCTCCGCGCCACGTCCGGAACCGGTGCGCTGATGTCCTTCCTCGGCAAGCGGGCGCCCGAGCTCCGCCACCTTCGCCGCTGGTTCCGCCCGATCGTGCAGGCATTGGGCGCCGAGCACCTCCTGATCGGGGGGTGGTTCGCGGCGAGCTCGGCGGGAGCGCTCTTCGGTGGGGGCGACGAGGAACCTTCCTACCGGTACATCGAGGTGGGTTTGGAATCCTGAAGCTGCATCCACTTGCGCGGGTGGATGTGGATTCACATTTCCACAGTATGTGTCGGAGCGATGCTGGTGGCTCAAACTACGCGACTTGGCCCTCCACATAGACCCCACGTCAAAGGCACGTAAACCGAACAAAATCAGGCACTTGCGAGATTCTGCGCCGAGGGTATCTTGTGGGTGCGTCGCGTTCGTAGCGGCTTCTCTCAGGAGCTTCTTGAAAGCGGCGACAGTTCGGGCGGTTCGGCAGGGGAGGTGTTAGGGGTGCTCGCTCACCCTCAGCACCGCAGATCCTGGTGATCACTCGGCCCGAACAGATGGAGCCAGTCGCGTGCTCCACCCGCTCCGAAGTGGCGCCTCGGAGCGCAGTGCGAAGGGTCGGTCCGCGACCCGATCCGAATCGCAGCGCCGGCGTAAACGAACCAGGTGGGACGGCCATCCGGCCTGGGGATCAAAACTGAGGCCTTACCTCGCCCTCCCGAAAGGTGCATCAGCCAAACGGCGGCGGGGGAGAGAAGAACGGCGGCGAAAGCCTCGACCTCAGTAGGTTTACGCGTGGGACGGCCGTGACAGCGAAAGCTGTGCGGCCGTTCCTTTTTTGTAGGACGTAGGAGGTAGCGAGGAGTGAGAAGGGCCGCATCGTCACCCCTCCTCGCTACCTCCTGCTCGCTACCTCCTCCTCGCTACTCCCTGGGTTCCCCCAGTCACTCCGCCCCCGATACACCTTCCGCCTGTCCACCTGCCATACTCCCTGGGAGCTCACCAGCGCATCGGGGGCGAAAAGGGACGTGTCGCCAAGGGCCGCCGCCATGCTCGCCGTCCTGGCGCTGGCGTCGTCGGCGTAGTGCAGCACTTCGGCTTCGAGGGTCCGCGGCGGCACCGGCGCGCCGAACTCCTGCTTGCCATGATGTGAGAGCACCAGGTGGAGCAGGATCGCCAGCTCCTGCTCGGTACAGGGCGGCTCCGGAAGGCTGCGCACGCTCCGGTCCAGCATGAGCGCGCCCAGGACGACGTGGCCGTGGAGCGCGTTCAGGTCGGTGGTCTCGAAGGCCCCGTCCCAGCGATAGGCCTCGAGCTTCCCGATGTCGTGGAGCAGGACCCCGGCCACCACCAGGTCGTGGTCGGCACCCGCCGCCTTCGCGATCGCGAGCGCGATCGCCGCCACCTCGCTGGTGTGCTGGAGTAACCCGCCGATCGCGGCATGGTGGCCCACCGTGCTGGCCGGGCACGCCTCGTACCGCCGGCGGAACTCCGGGTCCTCGTAGAAGAGGTTCAGGACCGCCCGGAGGCGCGGACCCCGGATCCCGGTGCGGAGCCGGTCGAGGTAGGCCCAGTACCGGCCCACCTCCCCCACCGAGGGGAGCAGTCGGCTGGGCTCGATGCTGCCGGGCGGAAGGACCCGGATCGAGCTCACCTTGAGCTGCCGTTTGTCCCGGTAGCTGCCGACTTCCCCGATGACCTGCACGACGGCCCGCTTGCCGATCCCTGCGATCTTGGGCTGATCTTCGGCCCAGAACGGAGCGGTCTGGATGGCCCCGGAGCTGTTGCCCAGGGTCAGGACTGTGTAGGAATGGTCCCCCATACGCGTTTCCACTTGCAAGACCAAGAGCGGGTCCTGAATCCGGTCACCGGGGCTGAGTCGGGTGAGGTCGGGGCCGGGCATTATTCTTTCATTAGGAGGAATTCACTCCGTGTGCTATGTTCCTTCATATATGGAGATCACGGCAAGCTCACGCGACCCCGGAGCCTCTTGTACCCGCAGCCGATCAACCGGGCAACCCTAACTCCGCAGGGAATCTACCGAACTCTCAGGAAGGCAAGGTGGAATCATGATTGACGTTCCCGGCTCCAGGCCGATTCTCGTGGTGAGCGCTGATCCCTCGCGCTCCCAACCCGTGGCCGAGGCACTTCGCTCCGCGGGCGCCGCAGTCGCCGTCGAGGAGCACGGCGCAGCCGCGGCCGCGCGGCTGGGCAACGGAGCGACGAGCCTGGTCGTCCTGGATCTCTCTCTGCCCGAGCTCGACGTGCCGCGGCTCTGCGAGGCCCTCGGCGATGGCCACATGGCGCCGGAGCCGCTCGAGGTGGTGGAGCGGCGCCAGATCGCCGCGATGCTGCGCTACACCGGTGGCAATCGGCGCAAGGCGGCTCAGCTGCTCGGCCTTGCCCGCTCGACCCTCCTCGCCAAGATTCGCCGGTTCGGGCTCGAGCCCGCGCTGACTCCCGCAGGGGTATGATGCGTGAGCCTGGGGTCCGTCATTCTCTTCCTGGCCGCGCTGCCCGCGAGCCTTCCCCGGCCCGCGGCGCAGTCGGTCTGGCCCGAAGGGGAGGTTAGGAAAGCCACACTCAGCTTCGACGGCAAGTCCAGTCTCGGGGATTTCACCGGGGTGACGACGAGCGTCCGCGGGCACATGACCGGGGGCGCCGCCCTCGCGGACGTGCGAGGCTGGGTGGAGGCACCGGTCAGCACCCTCAAGACAGCCAACGACCGCCGCGATCGCGACCTCGTCAAGACGATGGAGGCGGCGACCTACCCCAACATCCGGTTCGAGCTTACCGGCGTGCAGCCGGTCTGGGAGCGGGGGGACAGCGCCGAGGTTACGCTCCAGGGCAACTTTGTGATTCACGGCGTGACCCGCGCGGAAAGTGTGAAGGCGAGCGTGGTCCGGGACTCCAGCGGGATCCGGATCATGGCGACGCTGCCGATGAACCTGCACGATTACCAGATCAACAAACTGACCCGGTTCCTCGTGTTCAAGATGAAGCCCGACATCGTGGTCCACGTGGACGTCACGTTCTGGGCCGGCGAGGGCCGTCTGGATTCTTTCCACCAGCCCGCTCCGCCGCCCGGATTCGACCGCCGGTAACCGCTCGCTACGGCTGAATCCGCACCCTTCCCAGCCTCGATATCACTACCTCCCGGACCGCGCGGCCCCGCACCAGGATGTGGCGCCCGTTGGTCAGCCCCATCGCGATACCGTCCGGGCCGAAGACGGCGGTCTCTGGCGGGCTCCGCAGGCTGACTCCGGCGGCCAGCGGACCCGGTGCAAGCCAGGCAAGGGCCGTATCGGCGGCCCCGGCCCCGCTCACGGTGTGGATGGCGAGGCTGTCCGGGGTGACCCGGAGCAACGCCAGTCGCTGCCGGACCGTGGCCGTGAGCCAGGCCGCCCGGTACGCGGTGAGGAGCCGGGCCGCCTCGTGCTCCACCGCAAGGCGGTCGGCGTGGGCGCCGGCACCCGGTACCAGCACACCGGCAAGGAGGCCGATAATGACCAGGGTGACCGCGAGCTCCACCAGCGTCAGGCCGCGTCGCATGGGCCGAACCTGGCACCCGGCGGCCGGCGTCGTACCACCGAATTAACGCCGACCCGGTCGGTTGCGCGCGGTATCCCGGTGGGACGGAACCCCGCGACATGGCGCGCGCTTCCTGCGGTTGCGCGCGGGACCCTCCGGCCGCATCGTTACCCTCGCTCCCCCCCCGGCCGGCCGGCGCCGCCGGACCGCTCCTCTTCAGATTTCGGAGGCCCGTCATGCGTTGGATCCTGATCGTCCTCGCGGTGGTGATCGTGGCGTACGTCATCGGGGCGTACAACACACTCATCGCGCTCAAGAACCAGGTCCTCAACGCCTGGAAGCAGATTGACGTGCAGCTCAAACGCCGCCACGACCTGATCCCCAACCTGGTCGAGACGGTCAAGGGGGCGATGAACTTCGAGCGCTCCACCCTCGAGGCGGTGATCGCGGCGCGGAACCGGGCGGTGTCGGCGCAGGGGGTGGCCGCGACGGCGAAGGCCGAGGGCGAGCTGTCGCAGGCGCTCGGGAGGCTGTTCGCCCTGTCGGAGAACTACCCGGAGCTCAAGACCTCCTCCAACGTGCTGCAGCTTCAGGAGGAGCTCACCAGCACCGAGAACAAGATCGGCTTCGCGCGCCAGCTCTACAACGACGTGTCCACCCAGTACAACACCCGGCAGATGCAGTTCCCCACCAGCCTCGTCGCGGGGCTGGCCAAGGCGTCGCCGGCCGAGCTCTGGGAGATCGAGGATGCCGCAGAGCGGGCGGTGCCGAAAGTGGACCTCTCGCTCAACAAGCCGACGGCGTGACGGAGCAGAACCTCTTCGCCCAGCAGGAGGCCAACAAGCGGAAGTCCGCCTGGCTGGTCGCGGGGTTCGTCCTGTTCTTCGCCTGGATCGGGTTCGGGGGCGATCTCGCCTTCTACCTCTGGACCCGCGACCTGCCGGCCGGACACTACCATCACGTGGTCCCGTTCGTCGGGTTGGCCGCCTGCCTCCTCTCCGGGGGAACGGCGCGGTACGCCTGGCTCAACGGGGCCAGGCGGGTCCTGGACGCCACCGGGGCACAGGAGCTGATCACCCCGGCGACGCCCGAGCTCAAGCGGCTCGACAACGTGGTGGAGGAGATGGCGATCGCGGCGGGGCTTCCCAAGCCCAAGCTCTGGATCGTGCCGGATGCCGACCCCAACGCCTTCGCCACCGGGCGGGACCCGTCCACCGCCCACATCGCCGTGACCGAGGGCCTGCTCCAGCGGCTGGATCGGGATGAGCTGCAGGCGGTGATCGCCCATGAGATGTCGCACATCCGGAACTACGACATCCGGCTCATGACCCTGCTGGCGGCGATGGTCGGCGCGATCGCGCTGATGTCGGACGTGATGCGCCAGTTTCTCCGCTACGGCGGACGGGTGGACGGTAGTGGGGGCTTGGGGGGTCGTGGCGGGGGGGGGGCCGAGGCAAGGGAAATCCGCTCGCGCTGGTCGTGCTCGTGCTCTGGCTCCTCTCGCTGCTCGTCGCTCCGCTTGTCTCCAGCCTCCTCTCCATGGCGGTGAGCCGAAAGCGGGAATACCTCGCCGACGCGACCGGCGCCCAGCTCACCCGGAATCCGCTGGCCCTGGCGGAAGCCCTGGAGAAGATTGAAGCGGTGACCGAGGCCACCCGGTCCATCGCTCGCGGTGCGGCCCACCTCTGCATCGTGGATCCGGGCGAACGGAAGCTGGCGGCGCGGGAAGGCATCCTGGGCGACCTGTTCGCCTCCCACCCGCCAATGCGGCTTCGCCTGGCCCGGCTTCGGGGAATGGCCTACGCCGCCGAGAAGCGGGGCGGCGCGCTGCCCGACGCCGCCGACGTCGCGGGGTAGGGCCTCCGCCGAGGCTCCCCGCGCCGGCGGCCCGATCAGGACCGGGAGTCGTCCAGGTAGGTGAGGGTGCCGCGCCGGGCGACCACCGCCTCGAGCGCCTGGTGGACCTTGGGGTCCAGGACGCTTCCGATCAGGTCGCGGAGCCGCTCCACAGCGAGCTCGGGCGGCATCCGTTCCTGGTAAGGGCGGGCCGTGGTGAGCGCGTCGAAGATCTCCACCGCACCGATGACCCGGGCCCCCAGGGGGATGTTGTCGCCCTTCAGCCCATCGGGATAGCCGCCGCCATCCCATCGCTCGTGATGGCTCCGGACGCAGTCAATCACGTTCCGGAGGTGCCGGAGCGGGGCGAGGATCTGGGAGCCGGTGACCGGGTGGCGCTTGACGTGCTCGAACTCTTCGTCGGTGAGCGGCCCCTGCTTGTTCAGGATTTCCTCCCGGACTCCGATCTTCCCCACGTCGTGCAGCCGGCCCGCGGTTCGAATCGCCTCCACCTGCTCGTCCGCCAGTCCCATCTCCGCCGCGACCATCGCCGACAGGTCCGCCACCCGGGCGCTGTGGCCGCGCAGGAAGGGATCCTTGGCCTCGAGGGCATTGACCAGCGTCTCCAGCGTGGCGACCGAGATCCGCTCCATGTTGGCCCGCTCGAGCCGAAGCTCGGCGGTCCGGACGGCGACCTCCTCCTTGAGCCACTGGTTCATCTTGCCGTCTTCAATTCGGGCCTCCCGCCGTCGCAGGGCGCGCTCGATTGCCCGGGCCAGATCGGAGAGGTTGACCGGCTTGGTGAGATAGTCCATCGCACCGCGCTGCATGCAGAGCGTGGCGCTCGCCGCCTGGTCCACGCCGGACAGCATGAGGATCGCGGCATCCGGCTCCAGCTTGAGCAGCTGGGGCACCAGATCCATGCCGCTGGTGTCGGGGAGGCGGACGTCGAGCAGGAGGCAGGCGAGCTTGCGGCGCCGGACCAGCTGGAGCGCCTCCTCGCCGCTCCCGGCGGTGATCACCTCGTACCCCTGGCCCAGCAGGAAGCGCTCGAGCCCGCTGCGCATGGACTCCTCGTCGTCCACGACCAGCACGCCGATCGGCTCGGCGGAGGGTGACGGCGACGCAGCGGCCACGGGGAATCCGGGGTGAAGGGGATCGGCTGAACCTACGGAATGGGCGGGGATGCGGTCAAGCGGCCGGAAGCCGCTTCAGCCCACGAAGTCCACTTCGACCCGGTGGGGGACCAGCCCCGCCTCGTGGGCCCGGTCCAGCAGCAGCCGCACCGCCGCGCGGCCGCGGTGGCCGTAGTCCACCGTCCACTCGTTCACGTACATGCCGACGAAGCGATCCGTCTTCTCGGCGGAGATCCCGCGGTTGAAGCGGCTCGCGTGGGCGAGCGCCGGGGCCCGATGCGTCAGCCCGTACTCGATGCTGGCCCGGAGATCGCGCGCGATCCGGGCAATGATCCCGGCGCCGAGATCGCGACGCACCACGTTGCCGCCGAGCGGGAGGGGGAGGCCCGTCTCGGCGAGCCACCAGGCGCCCAGGTCCTGCCAGAGGTGAAGGCCTTCGTCGGCGTAGGTCAGCTGTCCCTCGTGGATCAGGAGGCCCACCTCGACTTCGCCGGACTCGACCGCGGCGCCGATCCGGTCGAAGGGGATCACCACCGCCTCCACCTCGGGTTGGTAGAGCCGGAGGGCGAGATACGCGGTGGTCCTGAGGCCGGGCACCCCGACCCGCCGGCCCCGAAGCGCGGTGCGGGGATCCGCGGGACTCCGGATCCTCGCCACCAGCCGGGGGCCGTACCCGTCCCCCATCGAGGCGCCGCTCGCGAGCAGGGCATAGCGGTCGGCGAGATAGGCGTAGGCGTGGATCGAAACCGCCGAAACCTCGAGCTCGCCGCGAAGGGCGCGCTGGTTCAGCGTCTCGATGTCGGCCAGCTCGTGGACGTAGCGGAGGTTGCCGGTGGGGATCTTTCTCTCCGCGAGCGCGTAGAACATGAACGCATCGTCGGAGTCCGGAGAATGGGCGACGTGGATGGTGCGGGGCATGAATGGTGAACCGTTGAGGGTGAGCGGTGAACCGGTGACGGTGCGCGGAGTTACGGCTTGTCGCCCAGGCTGGCCCGGGCCCGGGTGCGGAAGTCATCGAGGACCGGCCGGTGCTCGGCGTATTCGGGGCGCCCGCGCTTCAATTCGGCGTCGTAGTGGGTGAGAAACTCCCGGTAGCTCCGCGCCAGGACAGAGGCCCGATTCTGCCGGTCGGCCGCCTCGCCCCGGACCAGGTATCCGAACAGATGGCCGGGCGCTTCGGCCAGGATGGTGTCGGCCAGGGCCTCCGCGCCGGGGAAATCGGCCAGCGTGAGCCGGAGCATCGCGGCGTGGAAGCGGGCGTCGGTGTCCACCTGGTCGAGCTGCGCGTAGGCGCCCAGGGCCATCGGGCCGAATCGCACGACCGTCACGCTGTCGCCGCTCTCCCCGGCCCGCATGATCCGATCGAACAGCCGGTCGAAGCGCTCCCTCGGCGACATGGCGCTGATGTCCGGCGCCCTCGTCGCCAGGGCAGGAGGCCCGGCCCGGTCCGCGTTGCCGGCGTTCCCCATCTCGGGCACGGTGGGCCGGAACGCTCCGCCGGCGCGCCACACGATCAGGCCGAGCGCGAGGAGGACGGCGAGGCCCGCGACGATCCACGCGGTGCGGTCCCTTCCCGCGGTTCCCCCGGCGGCCCGGCTCGCCGCTCCGCAGCGGTGGCAGAAGCGGGCGCCCGGCGACAACCGTGCGTGGCACCGGCCGCACTCCCCCGGCTCGGCGCTCGCGCCGCAATGCCCACAGAACCGGCCGGCGAGCGGAGCGCCGCAGGCGGCGCAGCTCGGCGCGGGGGGTGGAGCGGCCGCCGCGGGAGACTGGGGATCCGGCATCAGGCTCAAACCTAGCCCGGCCCTTCGCCCTTCGCCCCTTTCAAATGGCGGGTCCGGGCCTTACTCATTCGGGCGATGACTTCGCCGCCGATCGAGCTGCCCCAGCACCCTGGTGTCCGCCTTCTCGGCGATCTGGCCCGCGGCGAGACCTCGTGGCGCGTGTACCTGGAGGCCCACCAGGGCGCGGCACCGATCCGGGCCCGCGTCCACTTCGTCTCTGCCGAAGCGACCCGCTCGACCGGCTGGATCTTCGTGGAGTCGTCGGAGCAGGACCTGGTCCGCCGCTTCCAGGATTTCAGCGCGGTAGAGCTCTGGAAGCTGCTCGAGAGCCTCGGCTAGGCTGCCGGCCGCCCGGAGCGGGGGGTGAGTCGCTGGCTCGCGGCGTTCGCATCCGTCGCACTCGCTCCCGCGGCGGGGGCCGCTCAGGGCGCCGGCTCCGCTGACTCGAGCGGAACCGTACGCGCGGTGGAGATCCGCCGGCTCAACATCTTCGCCCCGGGCGAAGCGACAAGTTTTCTCCCCCGCCTCGCCAACAGCCTGCACGCCACAACCAGAGCGTCCGTGGTGCGGCGGGAGCTGCTGTTTCGCCCCGGCCTGCCCCACGATTCTGCCGCGGTCGCCGAAACCGCGCGGAACCTCCGCGGCCTCGGAATCTTCCGGAGCGTGGCGATTGATTCGATCCGGACGGACTCCGGGCTGGTGCTCCGGGTCACCACCGGCGACGGCTGGAGCACCCGGCCGGACTTCCGCTTCCGGAGCACCGGCTCGAGCGTGGTCTACACCGTGCAGATCGAGGAACGAAATCTCCTCGGCACCGCCACCCTGCTCTCGCTTCGCTACCGCAAGACCCCCGATCGCTCCCTGGTCACCGGCAGCTTTCGCCAGCCCCGGCTTCTCGCCGGAAGGGTGGGGCTCACGGCACAGTACGAGGAGCGGAGCGACGGCCGGACCGGCTTCGCGGAGTTCTCCAAGCCGTTCTTCTCTCTGTCGGGCCGGTACAGCTGGCGGGTGGGCGGGGAAGCGCGCAACGAGCGGATTCTCCGGTTCTTCGACGGCTCCGAAGTGGCCGGCGATACCCTGCGCCGGCGCGCCGCCCTCGGCTACGGCGCCGTGGGGTGGGCGCTCCGGGCGGGGCCGGCCGGATACCTCCGACTGGGATTGAGCGGCCAGGTTCGCCGGGACGACTACGCCGCCGAGGCGCGGCTGGACACCCTGGGCCATACCATCACCGGCGCGGCCGGAGGCTTCCTCCAATGGCGCCGGGCGGCGTACCTGGTGTCGCGGGGGCTCGAGGGCTTCGCGAGAGAGCAGGACATTGACGTGAGCACCGCGATCGGATTCGGGCTGGCCATCGCGCCGCGCGCGTTCGGCTACGACGACGACGGCCTCGCCCCGTACCTCACGGTGCAGACCGGATTCGGCCGGCCGGGCAGGTTCGTCCAGCTCATCGCCAGCGCGAACGGCCGCTATACCGCCGCCGGGCTCGATTCCGGATCGGTGCACCTGGCCGCCACCGGGTTCCTGCTGCCGGGAAGACGGCACCTTGCCACTCTCCACGGCGCGGTCGGCTGGCAGGAACGTCCGGCGCCGGGCGCCGAGTTCGACCTGGGGCTCGGCCTGGGCCCGCGCGCATTCCGGCAGCACGCCTTCACCGGCGATCGGGCCTTCTTCACCTCCGGCGAATACCGCTGGACGGTGACCGACGATTTCCTCAAGCTCACCGCCATCGGAGTGGCTGCATTTCTCGATTACGGCGGCGCCTGGTACCACGACGAGAAGCGGCGGACCGGGTGGGACTTCGGCGTGGGATTCCGCCTCGGCGCCACCCGGGACACCGACGTGGAGAGTAACCGGCTGGATCTGGCGTACCGGGTCAAGAACGACGTTGAGCCGGGCGGCTGGGTGGTGGTGGTGGGGAAGGGTTTCGCGTTCTCGCTGAACGGGAGGCTGGATCAATAGGGATTCGCCGCCCCCTCTGGCGGCCATCCGTCCCCGTCCCGTACCTTCCGCGCCATGAGCGACCCTACCGTGCCCGACGAGCCGCTGGACGAGCCGCCCGCGGCACCGCCCGCCCCGCCAGAGCGCCGCCGGTGGTGGCGCCACTGGAAGCTTATCCTCGGGATCGTGCTTGCCACGCCGGTCGCGGTGTTCGCCTTCTTCACCCTGGCGACCCTTACCTGGAGCTATTCGGAGGGTCAGCGGTCGGGGTACCTGCAGAAGTTCTCGAAGCGAGGCTGGATCTGTAAGACGTGGGAGGGCGAGCTCGCCATGACCACCGTGCCCGGCGTGGCGCCGACGCTCTGGAGCTTCACGGTGCGGCGGGCCGCGGTTGCCCGCCAGGTCAATCTCGGCATCGGGCGGCGGGTGATCATGTTCTACCGGGAGCACCGCGGGGTCCCGTCCCGTTGCTTCGGCGACACCGATTACTTCGTGGACAGCGTTCGCATCGTGAAATAGGCCGCGCCCGGCGGCACCCGGACGGCGCTGGACTCGACCGACCCTCCGGATACCTTTGGGGCGCGAGGTTGCCATGCCCGAGGTCCAGTACTCCCGCGAATTCGTCGCGCTGCAGGCCGCAGTGTCGGGTCGCTACTCGCTGGAGCGCGAGCTGGGCCGGGGCGGGATGGGCATCGTGTTTCTCGCCCGCGACGTGGGCCTGGACCGCCCCGTCGCCATCAAGCTGCTTCCCTTCCACCTCGCCGCGCAGCTCGAGCTCCGCGACCGCTTCCTGAGCGAGGCGCGGCTGGCCGCCCGGCTCTCCCACCCCAACATCGTCACGATCCACGCGGTGGAGCAGCACGAGGACCTGATCTTCTTCGTGATGGCCTACGTGCGGGGCGAGACCCTCACCCAGCGGGTGGAGCGCACCGGTCCGCTCCCCCCGGCCACGGCCATCCGGCTGCTGCAGGAGGTGGCCTGGGGTCTGGGCTACGCCCACGCCAACGGCGTCATCCACCGGGACGTGAAGCCCGACAACATCCTGATCGAGCACGCCTCGGGGCGGGCGATGGTCGCGGACTTCGGGGTGGCCTTCGCGGCGAACGCGACCCGGCACACCGCGGTGGGCCAGCTGGTGGGGACGCCGCACTACGTGAGCCCGGAGCAGGCATCGGGCGAGCCGGTGGACGCGCGCAGCGATCTGTACTCGCTGGGCGTGACCATGTTCTTCGCGCTCACCGGCCGGCCGGTGTTCGATGCGCCGAGCCCGATCGCCGTGGTCAGCAAGCATCTGACCGAGCCGCCGCCCTCGCTCCTGGACATCCGGAAGGACCTCCCCGCGCAGCTCACCCAGGCCGTCGCGCGCTGCCTGGAGAAGGAGCCCGCCAGGCGGTTCCGGAGCGCCGAGGAGCTGGCCGAGGCGCTGGCGGCCACCGGGCTCACCGACCGGGAGGTGCCGGCGCCGATCCGGCATTACTTCCGGCAGGGCCGGGGGATCGCGTTGGGCTGGCTCATGCTGGTCGCGCTGGCGGTGTGGTTCGGCCGCTGGGTGCGGGTTCCACCCGACCCGGTCTCGCGCATCGTAGGGATCACCCTGCTGCTGATCGCGATCTTCTGGCCGCTCGCTTTCCTGATTCGGACGGCCCGCCGGGCGCTCCAGCTCGGGCTCACCTTCGAGGACATGCGCTCCGCCGCCGCGCTCGAGGCGCGGATCCTCGCCGAGGAATACCGCGCGGTCTATGGCCGGGAGTCCTCCGGGGAGCTGGGCCGGACCCGGGAGGACTGGCTCCGTCTGCTCGCCGGCCCGTTGGGCCGGCTCATCTTCGCGGTGGCGGGCGTCGGGCTCCGCGCGTCGGCGGCCGCGCCGCGGCCGGCCAGCCAGCCGGCGGAGCGGGTGGTGGAGGCGGCGGCCCTGTCACTCTACCAGGATCTTCCGACCGAGCTGCAGGAGCGGTTCGATGAGCTTCCGGATCTCGGCGATGAACTCTGCTGCCGGGTCGAGGAGCTCCGTGGGGAACCCGGGCAGAAAGAGGAGCTTTCGCGGGTGATCGGGGCGTTGGAGCGGGTCCGGCTCGACCTGGTAAAGCTCAAGGCGGGCGATGGGTCGGCCGAAGCGGTGAGCGCTGCGCTACGGGCGGCGGCCCGGATCAACGAGGAGACCGGCTCGCACCCCGTTGCCTAGCCCCGGCTCCCTTGCAGATCTCGTTGTCTCATGGCAGCTTGAGCCGCACCCGGCGCCGTAGCCAAGTGGTAAGGCAGAGGTCTGCAAAACCTCCATTCGGCGGTTCGATCCCGCCCGGCGCCTCTCGCCGTCCAGGAGCCGGCGCACCCGCGCGAAGACGGCGTGCCACATCTCCCGCGTCAGCCGGCCGGTGTTCGTGTTCTGGCGGCTCGGGTGGAACGAGGCCAGCAGCATCCGGCCGTCGGGAAGCACCGCTTCCGCGCCATGGGCAAAGGGCGGCCGGCCCCGCGACCCGAGACGCTCCCACCAGCCGGCGGCGCGGAGCCAGCTTTCCCAGCCGATCCGCCCCAGCCCCACCACGACCCGCACCGAGCGGAGCAGGCCGATCTCCATCTCGAGGTAACGCCGGCAGCGATCCAGCTCCTCGCGCGCCGGGCGGTTGCCGGGCGGCGCGCAGTGGATCGCGGCGGTGATGTAGCAGTCGGTGAGGACGAGTCCGTCGTCGCGGCTCACCGACCGGGGGCGGCTCGCGAAGCCGAACCGGTGGAGTGCCTCGAATAGCCACTCGCCGCTCCCGTCACCGGTGAACATCCGGCCGGTGCGATTGGAGCCGTGGGCCCCCGGCGCGAGGCCGACCAGGAGGAGGCGGGCGCGCGGGTCGCCCAGGGAGGGGACCGGGCGCCCCCAGTACTCCTGGTTCGCATAGGCGCGCTTCCTGGCCTTCGCCACGGCGCGGCAATGCTCGCGTAGCCTGGGGCAGGCGGTGCAGGCCAGGATGGTCCGGCTGAGCCCGGCGAGGTTGGGCGGCGACACAGCCTCGGAAAGATGCCCGGGCCGGCCGGCCCCCGCACCCCCGGTCCGTCGCCCGCGCGGCCCGGAGGGGCGGGCGTCCCGCGCGAGTTGCCGGGGACCGGATTCGGCGTTACTGTCTCAGTTGTAGGCGGCAGGCGGGCCGGTGGAAGCAATCAGCCGGTGCGGCCCGACGCCTCCGCTCCGCGTAGGGGGTGGGAGATGACCCTCCGTTGGTTTGGCCGCCCCTTCGGGGCGCTGCTGGTGGCGCTGGGGGTCGTCCTGCCGGTTGCGAGTGCCCAACGGCTCGGCTCGATCACCGGCACCGTCCGCGCGGCGGACAAGGGCCCGGTGCTCGAGGGCGCGCGCGTGGTCCTCGTCGGCACCGAGCACGCGGTGGCCACCTCCCGAAACGGTACCTTCACCTTTCACGGCCTCACGCCCGGCAAGTACGTCATCCAGGCCAGCGCCATCGGCTACGCGACGCTCAGCTCGCCGATCGAAGTGAAAGCGCTCGAGACCCTCCTGGTGGAGTTCGAGACCGAGCCCCAGAGCGTCAAGCTGCCCGAGCTCGAGACCGAGGCGCGCCCCAACCTGCCCGCCGACTTCGTGCGGCGGCGAGCGGAGGGCCTCGGGCGGTACTTCAACCGGGACGTGATCGAGAAGCGGAACCCGCCGACGGTGGGCGACCTGCTGCGGACGGTTCCGGGGGTGCGGGTGGAATGCCGCGGCCCGATCTGCCGGGTGGCCATGGCGCGGGCGGCGCGGAATTGTCCGCCCGCCTATTTCATGGACGGCGTTCCGGTGGATGCGAGCGTGGTGTTCCTCCAGCCTCCCCGGGACCTCGACGGGGTCGAGGTGTATTCCGGGCCGGCCGAGACCCCGCCCGAGCTGGAGCGGTTCGCCAGTTGCGGCGCGATCGTCCTGTGGACCAGGACGCCGCCGCCCCGCGTCAAGAAAGAGAAGAAGCCCAAGCCGGCGGCCCTCGATTCCATCCGGTCGCCGGTCCCGAGGCGGGACACGACGAGCGTCTGAGTGGGACGCGACTCAGGAGTGGGCGATGACCCTCCGTGCCGGTGTGCTGCGTAGCCGGATGCTCCTGCTCGCGCTGCTGGCCGTCCCCGGGACGGTCGTTGCGCAGAGCGCGGGGGCCATCACCGGAACGGTTCGCGCCGCGAACGGCGGCCCCCGCCTGGAAGGCGCACGGGTAACGCTCGTCGGCACCGCGCTCGCGGTTACCACCTCGCCCACCGGGGAATTCGCCTTCCGGGGACTGACGCCCGGCAAGTACGTCATCCAGGCCAGCGCCATCGGTTTCGCGACGCTGAGCTCGCCGATCGAGGTCAAGGCGCTCGAGACCCTGCTGATCCACTTCGAAACCGAGCCGCAGAGCGTCCGGCTGCCCCAGCTCGACGTGAGCGAGCGCCCGAACCTGCCCTCCGAGTTTCTCCGTCGCAGTCAGGAAGGCGGAGGACGTTACATGAGCCGCGCCACGATCGAGCGGCGCAATGCCAGCAATGTGGCGGAGCTGCTGCGGACCTTCCCTGGGGTCCGGGTGAATTGCCGGCGCTATCCCTGCTCGGTTGACTTTACCCGGTCGAGCCGGTCCTGCCCTCCGGCCTTCATCCTCGACGGGATGCCGGTGGACGCCGCGGGCGTCATGACGCAGCCCCCACGGGACCTGGACGGCATCGAGGTCTATTCCGGCCTCGCGGAGACACCGCCCGAACTGCGGCAGTGGTCGACCTGCGGCGCGTTCGTGCTCTGGACCCGCACCCCGCCGCCCCGGATCATGAAAGAAAAGACGCCCAAGCCGGCGCCACGCGATTCCGCGCCGCCCCCGGCCTCGAAGCCGGATGTGAAGCGCGCCTGAGCTCTACGCCGCCACCGGCTCCACCGACACGGTGGAGCAGAGCTCCCCTTCCCATTTCGAACCATGGACGACACCATGGCCGAATCCCCCGGCAACACCGGCAAGGGCATGAAGCTCCACACCAGGATCCTGCTGGGGCTCCTGATCGGCGCCGTCCTCGGCATCACCGCGAATCAGACCCTGGGCGGGTCCCATAGGGCGGTCGAATGGACCAACAAGTACGTCGCCGGCCCGATCGGGCAGATCTTCCTGGGGATGCTGTTCATGGTCGTGATCCCGCTGGTCTTCGCCTCGATCTCGCTGGGCGTGGCCGGTCTCGGGGATCTCCGCCGGGTCGGCCGGGTGGGCGCCAAGGCGATCGGATACTTCCTCATCTCCACCGCGCTCGCCGCCACGCTGGGACTCATCGTGGTGAGCTTCACCCGCCCGGGCGAGCAGCTCGATCCTGTGGTCCGGGAAGAGCTGCTCCGGACTTACGCCGGCGATGCGGCTTCCAAGGTCCAGGCCTCCCACACCTCGACGTTCGGAGTCCAGACGTTCGTCAACATCGTCACCCGCAATCCGGTCAAGTCCGCGGCCGATCTCGATATGCTCGGGATCATCTTCTTCGGCATGGTGTTCGGCGCCGCCCTCACGCTCATCACCGAGGACCGGGCCAGGCCGATGCTCGGCTTCCTCCAGGCGCTCAACGACGTGGTGATCAAGATCGTGGAGCTCGCGATGCGGCTGGCCCCGTACGGCGTGACGGCGCTGATCTTCGGGGTCACCTCGCGCTTCGGCTTCCACCTGTTGAAGCCGCTGGCCTGGTACGTGATCACGGTGCTCGGCACGCTGATGCTGCACCTCTTCGGGACCATTTCGGCGATCGTTCGTTTTCTGGTGGGGCTTTCGCCGAGGCGCTATTTCGCCCGGATCCGGGCGGCGCTGATCACCGCGTTTTCCACCAGCTCGAGCAACGCCACGCTTCCCACCGCGCTGGCCACCGCCGAGCAGAACCTCGGTATCCCGCCCCAGATCGCCGGCTTCGTGCTTCCGCTGGGCAGCACCATGTGCATGAACGGTACTGCTCTCTTCGAGGGCATCACGGTGATCTTCCTCTGCCAGGTGTTCGGGATCCAGCTCGGGCTCGGGAAGATGGTGATCGTCATGATCATGGCGGTCCTCACCGCGGTCGGCGCCGCGGGAGTGCCGGGGGGCTCGATCCCGCTGCTGGTGGGGATCCTGGCGATGTTCGGCGTCCCGGTCGAGGGGATCGCGATCGTGCTCGGGGTGGACCGGATCCTCGACATGACCCGGACGATGGTGAACGTGGCCGGCGACCTCACCGCCACCGCATTCGTGGCCCGGAGCGAAGGGGTCTGGAAGCCTGCCGACCTCCCGGAGCGGGAGGGGCTCGACCTCGCGGGGTCGGACGAGAGTCCCGGTGGGCGATCCCGGGAGATGGCGGGTTAGGGCCGGGGTCAGCGCGCCGCCAGCGCGCTGAGCTTCGCTTCGATCCCCGCCAGCAGCTGCTGGTACGATGCCCCGAACTTCGTCACCCCGTCGTCTTCCAGGAATCTCGTCACCCCGGCCAGCGGGATCCCCGATTCCTCGAGCGCCGCGACCCGCGCCGGCGCTTCGGCCATCGCCCGCCGGATTCTGACCTCCGGCTTGCCGTGGTCGCGGTAGGCGTCGAAGGTGTCGGGCGGCAGGGTGTTCACCGTGTCGGGCGCGATGAGCGCCTCGATGTAGTAGGTGTCGGGGTAGCGCGGGTCCTTGGTGCTGGTGGAGGCCCAGAGCGGCCGCTGCGGTCGGGCGCCCTTCGCCGCGAGCGTCTTCCAGCGCGGCGTCTCGAGCGAGCGCTCGAACACCTCGTACGCCAGCCCGGCGTTGGCGATCGCGATGGTGCCGCGGAGCCGCTTCGGATCTCCCGCCTGCTCCAGCAGCGGGTCCACCCGGCCGTCCACGCGGCTCACGAAGAAGGACGCCACCGAAGCGATCCGATCCACGCCGCGGCCCTTGCCCGCCCGCTGTTCCAACCCGGCCAGGAACGCCGCGATGACTTCGCGGTAGCGCTCCACCGCGAAGAGCAGGGTGATGTTGACGTTGATCCCCTGCGCCAGGGACTCGGTGATCGCCGGGAGTCCCTCCCGGGTGCCCGGGATCTTGATCATCGCGTTGGGCCGGTCCACCGCCCGCCACAGCCGGGCGGCGGCCGCGATCGTGGCGGCGGTGTCGCGCGCGAGCTCCGGCGAAACCTCGAGCGATACCAGACCGTGGGCGCCGCCGGTGGCGTCGTAGAGGGGCCGGAAGACGTCGCACGCCGCGCGCACGTCGTCCACCGAGAGCGCCTCGAAGATCTCGGCCGGCGAGCGGCCGTCCGCCGCCAGCGCGCGGATCTCCTCGTCGTAACTGCTGCTCCCGGCGACCGCCTTCTGGAAGATGGTGGGATTCGAGGTCATCCCGCGGAGCCCGTCGTCGGCGATGAGCCGCGCGAGTCGCCCCGAGGCGATCAGCTCCCGGGTGATGTAGTCGTACCACGGGCTCTGGCCGAGCCGGCCCAGCGTGATCAAAGGATTGTCCGCCATCAGCGCCTCCCTGCCAGGACGCGCCGGACCGCCTGGGCCGCCGCGTCCGCGGTGAAACCGAATTCCCGCAACACCACTTCTCCCGGTGCGGAGGCCCCGAAATGTTCCAGGCCGATCCGCTCGCCGGCGTCGCCGACCCACTCCTGCCAGCCGAACCGCGTCGCCGCCTCGATCGAGACCCGCGGGGTGATTCCGGGCGGAAGGACCTGGTCCCGGTATTCCGGAGCCTGGCGCCGGAAGAGCTCCCACGACGGGAGCGACACGACGCGTGCCGGCACCCCCTCGCCGCCCAGGAGCCGGGCGGCGTCCAGCGCCACGCTCACCTCGGAGCCGGTGGCGATGAGAATCGCCCGGGGCGGCTCGGCCGGCTCGAACAGCACGTAGCCACCCCGCCGGGTTCCCGCGGCGTCGCCCAGGGTGGCCCGGTCGGGGACCGGCAGCTTCTGCCGGGTGAGCACCAGCGCGGTGGGACCGCCGGTGTGCTCCAGCGCCACACGCCATGCCTGTGCGGTCTCGGCCGCGTCACCCGGACGAATCACCGTCAGGTTCGGGATCGCCCGGAGCATCGCGAGCTGCTCGACCGGCTGGTGGGTCGGGCCGTCCTCGCCCAGGCCGACCGAGTCGTGGCTGAAGACATAGATCGTGGGAAGCCTCATCAGCGCCGCGAGCCGGATCGCGGGCTTCATGTAATCGGCGAAGATCAGGAAGGTGCTTCCGTAGGGGCGAATCCCTCCGTGCAGAGCCATCCCGTTCATCACCGACCCCATGGCGTGCTCGCGAATGCCCCAGGCGATGTTCCGGCCCGGCGCTTCCGGGCGGAAGAGCGGGAGGTCCTTGAGGACGGTGCCGGTGCTTCCCGCCAGGTCGGCCGAGCCGCCGGCGAGGCTCGGGACCGCCTCGACGAGTCGCTCCAATGTGGCAGCCGAGGCCTGGCGCGTGGCGAGACCGGTACCGGCGGGGAACCGGGGCAGGAGCGCATCCCAATCCACCTCGAGCCGGCCGGCGAGCCCCTCGCGCATCTCGGCGGCGGGGTCGGCGTGAGCCAGGCGGAAGCGCTCGAACCGGTGCTCCCACTCCTCGCGGAGCAGGGCTCCGCGGGCGCGCCAGCGCCGGGCTTCGTCCGCCACCTCGGGCGGCACGTAGAACGACTCGTCCGGCGGCCAACCGAGAATCTCCTTGGTCTTCCGGACCTCATCCTTGCCCAGCGGCTCGCCGTGCGCCTTGTTGGAATTCTGCCGGTTCGGGGCGGGGTAGGCGATGATGGTTCGCAGCACGATCAGGGTCGGCCGGTCGGTCTCGGCGGCCGCCAGCGAGAGCGCCTGGTCGATCGCCTCGAGGTCGTTGCCGTCGGCCAGGTGCAGCACCCGCCAGCCGTACGCCTCGAAGCGCTTTCCCACGTCCTCGTCGAAGGTTCGCGAGGTGTCGCCGTCAATGGTGATGTGGTTGTCGTCGTAGATCACCGTGAGCTTGCCCAGCCGGAGGTGACCGGCGAGGGAAGCGGCCTCGCTCGACACTCCTTCCATCAGGTCGCCGTCGCTGGCGAAGGCCCACACCCGGTGATCCACCACCTCGTGGCCCGGCCGGTTGAACCGCTCGGCCACCAATCGCTCGGCGATCGCCATGCCCACCGCGTTCCCGAAGCCTTGTCCGAGCGGCCCGGTGGTGGTCTCGACCCCCGGCGTGAGACCGTGCTCGGGATGGCCGGGCGTCTTCGAGCCCCACTGGCGGAAGCGCCGGATCTCCGCGAGCGGCAGGTCGTAGCCGGTCAGGTGCAGCAGGCCGTAGAGGAGCATCGAGGCGTGGCCGCAGGAGAGCACGAAGCGGTCGCGATCGGGCCAGTCGGGGTGGGCCGGATCGTGCTTCAGGTACCGGGTCCAGAGGAGCCAGGCGGCAGGGGCCAGGGCCATCGGGGTGCCCGGGTGGCCGCTCTGCGCCTGCTCCACCGCGTCCATGGCCAGGACCCGGATCGTGTTGATGCACTTCCAGGTGAGTGCGGTGCCGGGCTCGGTCGCTGAACGCTGGGCCGGCCGGGTGGCTTCGACCGTCAGGCTGGGCTCCTTTCCGAACACGGTGAGCGGATGCCGAAGGGCGGCGGAAGGCTTCCGAAAACTAAGCCCGCCGACCAGCGCGGGCGAGTCAGGATTATGACAAATAGCCCCCGGGTCGCTAGCTTTCACTCCACGGAGCCGCCGGTTGTCGGCCACTCGAGGCCGGCCGGCGGCTCAAACCTGAAAGTTGGATTGACTGTATTCACACCACACTCGTGCCCCGAAAGTCCCGCAAGCGCAGCTCCAGAACCACGTCCACCGCCACTTCCAAGACCCTGCGCCGATCCGGCGGGCGGTCGTACCAGGCCCACCGCGATTGGCTGCTCGCCCAGCACGGCCCGGTCTGCGCCTACTGTGGCCGGAACATCTCGGCGGATGAAGTCACCCTGGACCACGTCCGGCCCCGAAAGGGCCAGACCGCCTACGATCGGCCGGACAACCTGGTCCTTGCGTGCCCCGCCTGCAACGCCGCCAAGGCGGACACGCCGTTCCTGGCCTTCCTGCTCGCGCGGCGCTCGCGCGGGGTCTACCTGTTGCACTACGGGGATCATCTCTCCGAGGGGATCAAGGAGATCGTGCGGCAGGTGACGGAGCGGCCGCTGCTCCCGCCGGACTGAGCCCCGCTCGCCTCAACCGTCCACCGCGTCCTTGATGAGCCGGGCCTGCTCTGCGGCATGCGCGTCGGGGTATCCCTCCGCCGGGCTGGCCCGGTCGGGGCGGCCGGCATAGCGGAGCACCGCTCCCGCCGGCAGCAGTCCTTCCAGCCTCGGCGCCACGAAGAACCAGGCCCCCATGTTTCGGGGCTCTTCCTGCACCCAGATGAACTGCGTCGCGGCCGGGTACCTGGCCAGCACTTCCCGGATCGGGTCTTCGAGGAAACTGTAGAGCCCTTCGAGCCGGACGATCGCCGGCCGCCGATCCTCCAGGCGCCCCGCCTCGGGCACGAGGTCGTAATAGATCCTGCCGCTACAGAGGACCACCCGTTCCACGCTCCCGGCGCGCGCCTGAACCACAGGCTCGGGGTCGTCGAGCACCGGGCGGAAGGTCCCGGTGACGAGATCCTCCAGGCGGGAGGTGGCCTGGGGAAGCCGGAGCAGGCTCTTGGGCGTGAAGATGACCAGCGGACGCACCCGGTTGCGGCGGGCCTGCCGGCGGAGCAGGTGGAAGTACTGGGCCGGCGTGGTGCAATTCGCTACCCGGATGTTGCCCTCCGCCGCGAGCTGGAGGAAGCGCTCGATCCGGGCGCTGGAGTGCTCGGGGCCGGCCCCCTCGTAGCCGTGCGGCAGGAGCAGGGTGAGCCGATTGGTCACTCCCCACTTCGACAGCCCCGCGGCGATGAACTGGTCCACGATCACCTGGGCGCCGTTGATGAAGTCGCCGTACTGCGCCTCCCAGAGCACCAGCGTGTCCGAGGCGGCGGTGGCGTAGCCGTACTCGAATCCGAGCGTGGCGAGCTCCGAGAGCGGGCTGTTGTACACCTCGAAGGCGGCCAGCGCCCCGGGCAGCCGCTGCATGGGAGTCCAGGTGTCGCCGGTCACCGCGTCGTGCAGGACGAGGTGGCGGTTGCTGAAGGTACCCCGCTCGGTGTCCTGTCCCGTGAGGCGGATCGCCACCCCCTCGCAGAGCAGCGACGCGAAGGCGAGGGCCTCGGCGTGGCCCCAGTCAATGCCGCCCTCTTTGCCCAGTGCCGGGCGGCGGCGCTCGAGCTGTCGCCTGAGCTTGGGGTTGACCGTGAAGCCTTCGGGGATCGTAAGCAGCTGCTGGTTGAGGGCCGCGAGCTGGTCCGCCGGGACGGCGGTCTCTACGGCCTCGCCGGGGACCAGCCGAACCGGCGCCGCCGGGGCCGGGGAAACCTTCGGGGTGGTGGCGCGGAAGCCCTGCTGGATCTCGACCAGCCGCTGGTAGGCCGCGTCGTAGCGGGAGGCCGCTTCCTCGGCGGTGATCACGCCCTCCTGCACCAGCGCCCTGGCGTACTGCTCCCGCACCGGCGGGTGCCCCTTGATCCGCTCGTACATGAGGGGCTGGGTGTAGGCGGGCTCGTCGCCCTCGTTGTGGCCCCAGCGCCGGTAGCCCACCTGGTCGATCAGCACGTCACGCCGGAATTCCCGCCGGTACATCATCGCGAGCCGAACCGCGGCGAGGCACGCCTCGGCATCGTCCGCGTTGACGTGGATGATGGGGATGTCGAAGCCCTTGGCGAGGTCGCTGGCGTGGCGGGTGGACCGGGCGTCCACCACGTCGGTGGTGAAGCCCACCTGGTTGTCGGTGATCAGGTGCACCGTCCCGCCCACCCGGTAGCCGCGGAGCGCATTCAGGTTGAGCGTCTCCGCCACCACGCCCTGCCCGGCGAACGCCGCGTCGCCGTGGATCACCACCGGAACGGCCACCGACGGGTCGTGGTGCGCTTCGCGGCCGCGCCGCTGGGTCTGCCGGGCGCGGGCGTTGCCGTCCACCACCGGCCCCACGAACTCGAGGTGGCTCGGGTTGTTGGCGAGCGCAACGGTGATCGCCTTGCCCCCCCGGGTGAGGTACGCCCCCTCGGCGCCGAGGTGGTACTTCACGTCGCCGGTGCCGTCCTCGGGAGCCGCGGACCCCCCGTCCACTTTCTTGCCGCCCTCGAACTCGCTCAGCAGCGTGACGTAGGGGCGGCCGACGTTGTGGGCGAGGACATTGAGCCGTCCGCGATGCGCCATCCCGACCACGACCTCGCGCGCCCCCTGGAGGGCGGCGAGCTCGAAGACCAGGTCGAGCATCGGCACCAGCAGATCCACCCCCTCGATGGAAAACCGCTTCTGGCCGAGGTAGGCCTTGTGGAGGAAGCGCTCGAACGCCTCCACCGCGATCAGCCGGTCGAGCAGGGCGAGGCGCTCCTCGGTTGTCAGCGGCTGGCGGTGCGCGCCCGATTCGATCATCTGCCGGAGCCAGACCCGCTGGCGATGGTCGTCCACGTGCTCGACCTCGTACGCGATGGTGCCGCAATACGTCGCCTGGAGGTTGGGAAGCGCCTCGGCCAGCGTCCGGCCTGGCACCGCGATCCGAAGCACGCTGGCCGGAATCCGCGCCATCACCTCCGGCGTCAGGCCGAGCGGGACGGGATCGAGGGCGGGATCGCCCAGCGGCTGGCTGCCGAGCGGGTCGAGGCGCGCCGCCAGGTGGCCGTGGGTGCGGAAGGCCTTGACCAGCGCCATCGCGGCGGCGACCTGGTCGAGGGTCGCGAGATCGTCGGCCGGGACGGCGGGCGCAGGCGCCGCCACCCGGTACGACGAGGTCCACGCGACCCCTGCCTCCGCCACCTCAGCATGCGTCCGTGCGTCTTCGAGTCCTTCCGTCCATTCCAACCCGAACGCCCCGAAGATCCCCTCGTAAAACCCCGGCTCTCCCGCCAGCAGCTGCTCCACGCTGCGCAGGAACGACCCCGACTCCGCCCCCTGGATGACCCGGTGGTCGTAGGTGCTGGTGAGCGTCATCACCTTGCTGATGCCGAGCTCGGCGATGGTCTCCCTGGTCGCGGTGGCGAATTCCGGCGGGTAACCGATGGCCCCGACGGCGACGATGGTGCCCTGGCCCGCCATGAGGCGGGGCACCGAGGCCACGGTGCCGAGGCCGCCCGGGTTGGTGAGCGTGATCGTGCCCCCCGCGAAATCGTCGGGCAGGAGCCGGTTGGCGCGCGCCTTCTCCACCATCGTGTCGTAGGCCGCGTGGAATTCGGGGTACCCCATCGCTTCGGTGTGCTTGAGCACCGGCACCACGAGGCCCCGGCTACCGTCCTTGCGCTCCACGTCCACCGCGAGGCCCAGGTGGATGCCGTCGGGGGCGACGCGGTGCGGCGCGCCGTCAATCAGCGCGAACGCATGGCCCATCACCGGGTGCTGCTTCGCCCCCTGCACCAGCGCCCAGGCGATGAAGTGGGTGAAGGACGCCTTCTCTGGACGGCCCGCGGCCTTGAGGCCGGCGTTGAAGCGGGTCCGGGCCGTCTCGAGCGTGCGGACCGGGATTTCGCGGAACGTGGTGGCGGTGGGGACCGAGAGGCTCTCGGTCATGTTCTGCACCAGCCGCGCGGCGGGCCCCTTGATCGGAGTCGCGCCGGCCCGTGGGGCGGTGACGGCAGCCGGGGGCGAGACCGCCGCCGTTGCGGGGGGGGGAGGGGCGGCGCGCGAGGCCCGGGTCCCCGCCCCGTCGCTGTTTCCCCCGAGGGGCCGCTCGCCCACCCGGCCGCTCTCGAACAGCCGCTGCCACTCCGGCGCCACCGTGCCCGGGTCGCGCAGCCAATCCTCGTACAGCGCCTGGGCGAACCCGGCGTTGGCGGTCTCGAATACGTTGGGATCCACGGCGCGCTCCATGGGCCGGAAGCTAATCCCCGTCAGGGCCTCCCGCCGAGCGCGGCGCCGAGGAGCTCGCCGACCCGCGCGGCGGCCAGCTCGCCGTGATCCGGGGTCTCGGTGTCGAGGTGGAGGCGGCGGGCCAGGACGTCGGCCACGCAGAAGGCGAATTCCCGCTCGACCGCGAACCCGACCTGGGCGCCGATCGCCGGGTGGTCCGGGTGGAGCGGGGCGGCGAGCTCGGGGCGCTCCCGGCACCGGGTGAACAGGGCCGGCGTCTCGGCGCCGTAGAGCCGAAGCAGGTAGTCCACCGTCGCGCCGGGAAGTCCGAGCTCGAGTCCCGCGGGGCGGAATCCGGTGGTCACTGTCACCTCGCCGCCGGGGAGCGGCTCCGACTCGCTCAGGTCGCGGCCATCCCGGGCCGCGATGCCCAGCTCCTTCGCCGCCCGGTCCACCACCTGCGCCCCCATGCGCCGGAAGGTGGTGAGCTTGCCGCCGGCGATGGTGAGCATTCCCGACGGCCCCCGGACGATCCGGTGCTCGCGCGACAGGGCGCGGGCGGGGAGCTCCGGATTCGCGCCGAGAAGGGGCCGGAGCCCGGCGAAGCTGAACTCGACATCGTCCGGCGTAAGGTGGGCCGCGGGGAAGAGCGCATTGGCGGAGCGGAGGAGATAGCGCAGGTCGGCCTCATCGGCCTCGACCGCGTCCGGGTTCTCCCGGGTGTCGGTTTCCGTGGTGCCGATGCAGGTCGAGCGCTCCCAGGGGAGCACGAACATCACCCGGCCGTCCAGCGGACTGGTGAACAGGATCGCGCTCCGGTTGCCGATCCGGGCGGCCGGAACGAGAATGTGGCTGCCCTTGGTGGGCCGGAGGATCGGCGCGGCGGCGGGATCCTCCAGCCGGCGGAGCGCGTCGCTCCACGGGCCGGTCGCGTTGATCACCACCCGGGCCCGGACCTGCTCCTCCTGGCCGGTGAGCTCGTCCCGGACCCGGGCCCCGGCGATCCGGCCGCGATCCCGGACCAGCTCCAGCACCGGCATGTGATTCGCCACCCGGGCCCCGCGGACCGCCGCCGCCCGGACCACCGCGAGGGTGAGCCGCGCGTCGTCGCACCGGGCGTCGTGGAAGAGCGCCCCGCCCCGCAGGCCCCGCTCCCGGAGCAACGGCTCCAGCTCCAGAACGGCTCGCTTGCCCAGCGTCCGGTGGCGGCGCACATTACCCGTCCCGGCGAGCAAGTCGTAGAGGGTCAGCCCGAGAGCGACCTTCCAGCGGGGGAGTCGGTCGCCGTGGAAGAGGGGGAGGAGGAACGGCAGCGGGCGAACGAGGTGGGGCGCGAGGCGGAGCAGCAGGGCCCGCTCGCGCAGCGCTTCGTACACCAGGTGCAGGCGGCCGTGCTCGAGGTAGCGAAGCCCTCCGTGCACCAGACGACTCGACCGCGAGCTGGTTCCTTCGCCGAAGTCCCGCGCCGTAACCAGCGCGACGTCCAGCCCGCGCAGGGCCGCGTCGCGCGCGATGCCGGCGCCCGTGATGCCGCCGCCGATGACCAGCAGGTCAGGCCGGGCGGCCGCGAGGTCCCCGAGCGACGCGCGAACCGAAGGAGTCATGTGCTAGGAGTCTACTCCGACTCTCCCGACGTGGCGGAACTCGATCGTCCCAGCAACTGGTTCGCCTGGCACGCGTACCGGATCAAGCCCGGCAGCCGGGTGCTCGATCTGGCCTGCGGCACCGGGCGGCACGCGCTCGCGGCCGCCGCGCTGGGCGCCCGGGTGACGGCGGTGGACCGGGACGCCGCGAGCCTGGAGATCGCCCGCAAGGAGGCCGCCACCCGCCGCCTCGAGGTGAGCTGGGTCCAGGCCGATCTCGAGGCCCAATGGCCCGAGCTGGGCCGGTTCGACGCGGTCCTCGTCTTCAATTACCTCGATCGCAAACGGACGCCCCGGATCGTGGACGCGGTGACCCCGGGCGGCTTCCTGCTCCTGGAGACCTTCCTCGAGTCGCAGCGGGCGTTCGGCTGGGGCCCGGAGAGCGACGACCACCTGCTGCGCTCGGGTGAGCTGCCCCGGCTGGTGGCCCCCCTCATCGTCGTGCACGGCCGCGAGGTCGTGGAAGCCGTGGACAACGCGCGCTGGAGCGCGGTGGCGAGCGTGCTCGCGCAGCGAAAGTAAGCGGTGAGCCGCCGCCCCGTCATCGTCGGGGGGTTGCGCGCGCCCTTCGCCCGGAGCGGGACCATCCTGCGCGATGCCAGCGCGGTGCAGATGGCCCGGCACGCCGCCCGGGAGCTGCTCTACCGGGCCGATCTCGCGGGCGACCTGGTGGACGAGGTCATCTTCGGACAGGTGATCCCCTCGGTCCTGGCCCCCAACGTCGCCCGCGAGGTGGCGCTCCTCCCCCAGTTTCCCAAGACGGTTCCCGCCTACACCCTGAACCGTGCCTGCGCCTCGGCCGGCCAGGCGATCACCAACGCGCACGACCAGATCCTCCTGGGCCACGCCGACATCGTGCTCGCCGGCGGGGTGGAGTCGCTCTCCGACATCCCGATCCTCCACTCCAGGCGGATGAGCCAGATCCTGGTGGGGGCCGGGAAGGCGAAATCGGCGTTGGAGCGCCTGCGGCTTTTCGCCTCGATCCACCTCCGCGACCTCATCCCGGTCTCCCCGGCCATCGCCGAGCCTTCCACCGGCGAGTCCATGGGACAATCGGCCGAGAAGATGGCCAAGGAGAACGGCATCTCCCGCGACGCGCAGGACCGGCTCGCGCTGATGAGCCACCAGCGCGCTGCGGCCGCCACCGCCGACGGGCGGCTCCCCGCGGAGATCGCCCCCTGGTTCGGCGGGCCGGACATGGACCAGGTCACCACCAGCGACAACGGCATCCGCACCGATACCAGCCTCGAGGCGCTGGCCCAGCTCAAGCCGGTCTTCGACCGGCGCTACGGCTCCGTCACCGCCGGCAACTCCTCGCCCCTCACCGATGGCGCCGCCGCGGTCCTGGTGATGGAGGAGACCAGGGCGCGCGCCCTCGGCTACCGGAGACTGGTCGCGATCAAGAGCTACGCGGTCGCGGCCGTGGACCCGGGGTGGCAGCTCCTCATGGGGCCGGTCTGGGCGGTCCCCACCGCACTCGATCGCGCGGGAATCACCTGGAAGGAGCTCGGGCTGGTCGAGATCCACGAGGCGTTCGCCGCCCAGGTGCTTTCCAACGTGCAGGCCTGGGCCTCGAAGGCCTGGGCGGAAAGGCTGGGCCGCACCGCGCCCGTGGGCGAGGTGGACTGGGACCGCACCAACGTGCTCGGCGGCTCGATCGCCATCGGGCACCCGTTCGGCGCCACCGGCGCCAGGTTGGCGACGACCCTCGCCGGCGAGATGATCCGGCGCGGCGTGCAGTTCGGGCTGATCTCGATCTGCGCCCAGGGGGGCATGGGACTGGCAATGGTGCTGGAGAACCTGAACCGGTAGCCGCCGGCACCGCCCATGACCGCCTTCTCGCTGTCCATCACCGACGGGATCGCCCTCCTCACCCTCGACGTGCCGGGTGAGCCGGTCAATGCGCTGGGCAGCGGGATCATCGGCGAGTTCGAGGGGCTGCTCGCCCGGATCCGCGACGACGCCGGGGCCCGCGCGGTGGTGCTGATCTCCGGGAAACCCGACCACTTCGTCGCCGGCGCCGACATCCAGGAGTTCATCCGGATCCGGACCGTGGAGGAAGGCGAGGCGCTCTCCCGAGCCGGTCAGGAGATGATCGGCCGGCTGGAGCGGTTTCCCAAGCCGATCGTGGTCGCCATTCACGGGGCCTGTCTCGGGCTGGGATGCGAGCTCGCGCTGGCCTGCTCGTGGCGGGTGGCGTCGGATTCCCCCAGGACCGTCATCGGTCTGCCCGAGGTCCAGATCGGGATCCTGCCCGGCGCGGGGGGCTGCCAGCGGCTGCCCCGGCTCATCGGCGTGCGCGCGGCGCTCGATATCATCCTCGCCGGCCGGAGCGAGCGGGCCCCAAAGGCGTTCAAGCTGGGCCTGGTGGACGAGCTGGTGCCGCCGAGCATTCTCCGCCACACCGCGGTCGCGGCCGCCGACCGGATCGCGCGGCGGGGGATTCCGTTCCGGGCGGCGCAGGGAAGCGTCCTGCTCGATCGGAATCCGCTGGGGCGCCGGATCGTTTACGCCGGCGCGAAAAAGACGGTGCTCAAGAAGACCGGCGGCCACTACCCGGCACCGCTGGCCGCGCTGGACGCGGTGCGGACCGGCCTGGAGCACGGGGTGGAGGCCGGCCTCAAGCGCGAGGCGCGGCTCTTCGGCGAGCTCGCCGTGGGCGAGGTTTCCCGGAACCTGGTGCGGATTTTCTTCGCCACGAGCGCCCTGAAGAAAGACGAAGGCGTGGCGCCCGGCACCGCCCGTCCGCGCCCGGTCAAGCGCCTCGGCGTGGTGGGCGCGGGATTCATGGGAGCGGGGATCGCCGGGACGGCGGTGTCGGAGGCCGGCGTGGAGGCCCGGCTGAAGGACGCCGATCTGTCCCGGGTGGGCAAGGGAATCAAGGCGGCCACCGACATTCTCCGCGGCCAGCTCACCCGCCGCCGGATCGCCAGGCAGGAGTTCGAGCGGAAGGCCGCGCTGGTTTCCGGCTCCGTGGACTGGCCCGGCTTCGGGAGCGCCGACCTCGTCATCGAGGCGGTCTTCGAGGAGTTGGGCGTCAAACGCAAGGTGATGGACGAGGTCGAGGCCGTGGTGGCCCCCGACGCCGTCGTCGCAAGCAACACCTCGACGATCCCGATCGCCAGGATCGCCGAAGGGGCGAGCCACCCGGAGCGGATGCTGGGAATGCACTTCTTTTCCCCGGTGGACCGGATGCCGCTGCTCGAGGTGATCCCCACCGGGCAAACCTCCCCGGACGCGATCGCGACCGCGGTCCAGTTCGGCCGCCGGATGGGCAAGACGGTCATCGTCGTGGCCGACCGCCCCGGGTTCTGGGTCAACCGGATCCTCTCGCCGTATCTCAACGAAGCCGGGCGGCTCCTGGGCGAGGGAGCGCCCATCGAGCTGGTGGACCGGACCATGACGCGCTTCGGGTTCCCGGTTGGTCCCATCGCCCTGCTCGACGAGGTGGGGCTCGACGTGGCCGCCAAGGCCAGCGGCGTGATGCACGCCGCCTTCGGCGAGCGAATGACGCCCTGGCCGGGCGTGGCCCGGATGCTGGAGGCGGGCCGCCTCGGCCGGAAGTCGGCGAGGGGCTTCTACCTCTATCACCAGGGACACAAGACCGATCCCGATCCCGGAGCCTACGAGCTGCTCGGCGTCCGGCCGCTCGCGACGGTGGACACCGCGGAGGTGGAGCGCCGCCTGCTCTACATCATGCTCAACGAAGCCGGGCTGGCCGTGGCGGAAGGGGTCGTCCGCTCGCCCCGCGACGGCGACATCGGCGCGATCTTCGGGATCGGCTTCCCGGCTTTTCTCGGCGGACCGCTCCGGCTGCTGGATACGCTCGGCCACGCCGAGGTTGTGGGGACGCTCGAGGCGCTGGCGGCCCGGCACGGGCCGCGATTCGCCCCGGCCCCGGCCCTGGTCGAGATGGCCCGCGCCGGCGGCCGCTTCCGCCCGGAGTGATCCCTCGCCGGCCCCTGTCCGCCTGTGGGACGGCGCAATCCCATGAGCGGACGATCGCGCCGCGACCGGCATACGTAACTCTCTACCCGCCATTCGTTTAACTTCAGAAGCCTCGCGGCACGGGTCTTCCATCGCTCCCCCTAGTGTGGGCACCGCTAACCACTACCCACTGCCCACTGGCTTATGGATATCAAGCGCGAGCCGCAGTCGAACCGGAAGAAGTGGGTGATCGGCGGGGTCGCGGGCCTGGGCCTCTTCGGGGTCACCGCCGCACTCATGAGTCTCAAGCCCGCGGCGCCCACCGTCGAGCGCCCGACCATCATGGCGGACACGGTGAAAAAGGGCGAGATGGTGCTCGAGGTGCGGGGCCCCGGCACCCTCACCGCGGAGGACATCAGGTGGATCACCGCGGTGACCGCAGGCCGGGTGGAGAAGCGCCATCTCCTGCCGGGGGTGACCGTGGATACCGGCACCGTCCTGCTCGAGCTCAGCAACCCGGACGTCGAGATCCAGACCCTCAACGCCGACCGGCAGCTCACCGACGCCCAGTCGCAGCTGGTGCAGCTCAAGACCAGCCTCAACACCAACCGGCTTACCCAGGCGGCGGCAGTGGCGCAGCTCCGGTCGGACTGGCTCGATGCCAAGCGGCGGGCGGAGGCGGGAGCCGAGCTGCTCAAGCAGGGGCTGATCATCCCGCTCGACCAGAAGCAGGCCCAGGATCGGGCCGACGCGCTGGAGGAGCGGCTGAAGCTCGAGGAGGAGCGGCTCAAGATCCTCACCGAGACGGTCGCCGAGCAGATCAAGGTCCAGGAGGACCAGGTCTCCCGGCTGCGCTCGATCGCGGCGTTCCAGCACGGGCTCAAGGCCTCGATGGTGGTGCGGGCGGGCGCGCGCGGCGTGCTCGCCGAAATCCCGCTCGAGGTCGGCCAGTACGCCCAGGCGGGCGCCACGCTCGCGAAGGTGGTGCCGACGCCGCCGCATCTCAAAGCGGTGCTCCGGATTCCGGAGACCCAGGCCAAGGACCTGGCGTTCGGGCAGAAGGCGTTCATCGACACACGCAACGGTATCGCCCCCGGGCACGTCGTACGGATTGATCCCTCGTCCATCCTCGGCACGGTCACGGTGGACGTGGCGCTCGACGGGACCCTGCCCGCGGGCGCCAGGCCCGACCTCAGCGTGGACGGGGTGATCGAGATCGCGCGGCTCAAGAACGTGCTCTACACCGGCCGGCCCGCCTACGGCCAGAGCGACGGCACCATCGGGATCTTCAAGCTTGTGGAAGGTGGCAGGTACGCCCAGCGGGTCTCGGTGCGACTCGGCCGGATGTCGGTCAGCAGCGTCGAAATCAAGGATGGCCTCACCGCCGGCGACATCGTGATCCTGTCGGACATGTCGCGGTGGGACGAAGTGGATCGAGTGCGTATCAAATAGAGGGAGCTAGGAGTTGGGGAGCTGGGGAGCTAGGGACTCCCCTCCCCGGCTCCCGGCTCCCGGCTCCCTGGTTCCCTAGCTCCCTAGCTCCCTAGCTCCCTAGCTCCCTAGCCCCTGAAAAGGACCCCAACATGTCGACGGCCCCCGGTGAAACCCTGATCAAGCTCGACGGCATCAAGAAGGTGTTCTATACCGATGAGCTGGAGACCCACGCGCTCTCGGAGATCCATCTCCAGATCGCCAAGGGCGAGTACGTGTCGATCTCGGGACCTTCGGGCTGCGGCAAGACGACCCTGCTCTCCATCCTCGGGCTGCTGGACACGCCGAGCGGCGGGAGCTACACGCTGGCCGGGCATCCGGTCGAGAGCCTCACGCCGTCGGAGCGGGCCCGGGTCCGGAACCGCCAGATCGGCTTCATCTTCCAGGCGTTCAACCTGATCGGCGACCTCACGGTGTACGAGAACGTCGAGCTCCCGCTCACCTACCGCGGGATGCCGGGCTCGGAGCGGCAGCAGCGGGTGACCAGCGCGCTGGAGCGGGTGGGGATGGCGCACCGGATGAAGCACTATCCGTCCCAGCTCTCCGGCGGCCAGCAGCAGCGGGTGGCGGTGGCGCGCGCGGTCGCGGGCGAGCCGGCGATCCTCCTCGCCGACGAGCCCACCGGAAACCTCGACTCGCAGAACGGCGAGGCGGTGATGGAGCTGCTCCGGGAGCTCCACCGCGGCGGCGCCACCATCTGCATGGTGACCCACGATCCCCGCTACGCCCGCTGGGCCGACCGGGAAGTCAAGCTGTTCGACGGGAAGGTGGTGGAGGAAGAGGCGGCGGCGCGGTAGCCGGCGTCGCTCGGGGAGGCACCCATGCGATCGTTCGCCGCCGATCTGAGGCTCGCCGCCCGGAGCCTCGGCCGGAGCCCCGGCTTCCTCGCCGTGGCGGTGCTCTCGCTCGCGCTCGGAATAGGCGCCAACACCACCGCGTTCAGCCTGGCCAACGCGCTGCTCTTCCGGCCGCTTCCGGTGCCCCGTCCGGAGGAGCTCGTTGGCGTCTTCACCAGCGATTACAGCGGTCCGGCGTTCGGGACCTCCTCCTACCCGGATTACCTCGATCTGGTCGCCTCGACCCGCTCGTTCGCCGGGCTCGCCGCGCACCACATGCAGCCGGTGAGTCTGAGCGCCCGGGGAGCCACCGAGCGGCGCACTGCGGAGCTGGTGAGCCCGAACTATTTCGGCGTCCTGGGCCTGCCCCCCGCGCTCGGCCGCGGCTTCACCAGGGAGGAGGGCGATGCCGCTCACCCCACCCCGGTGGCGGTCCTGAGCGACGCGCTCTGGCGCACCCGGTTCGGCGCCGACCCCGGGGTCCTCGGCCAGCGCATCACCGTCAGCGGCGCCGCCTTCACCGTGGTCGGCGTGGCGCCGGCCGGATTCCAGGGCGTCTGGCGCGGGCTGCCGCTCGACCTCTGGATCCCGATCTCCGCGCTCCCGCTGGTGGACCAGGGGCAGAACCCGATGCAGCGCGGCAGCCGTTCCTTCCTCATCACCGGCCGGCTCGCGGCCGGCGCCACCGCCGCGCACGCGCAGGCCGAGCTCAACCTCCAGGCCGAACGGCTGCACCGCGAGTATCCGCAGCAATGGACCGATGTGCGCGGCGCCGGGCGGCGGCTCTCGCTGCTCGACGAGCCCCGGATGCGGATCCTGCCTCCCCAGGCGCGGGGAGCGGCGATCGCCGGGTCGCTCCTGCTCGCCGCGGTGATGGGAATCGTGCTGCTCATCGCCTGCGCCAACCTGGCCGGGCTGCTCCTGGCGCGCGCCGCCTCGCGCCGGCGGGAGATCGCCATCCGGCTCGCGCTCGGGGCACGCCGGTCCGACGTGATCCGCCAGTTCACCGCGGAGAGCTTCCTGGTGGTGGTGATCGGGGGCGCCCTCGGCCTGCTGCTCACCGCCTGGCTCGCCCGGCTGATCGGCGCCTTCGAGCCCCCGCTGCCGCTTCCGGTACGGCTGGAGATTCCCCTCGACTGGCACGTGCCCGTCTTCGCGCTGGCGCTCTCGCTCCTGACCGCGCTCGGGCTCGGCCTGGTCCCCGCGCTTGCCGCGGGCTCGCCCGCGCTCGCGTCGGCCATCAAGGACGACGCGGCGGGGGAGGGGCGGATTCCGCGCTCCCGGCTGCGCTCGCTCTTCATCGTCGGCCAGGTGGCGCTGTCGTTCGTGCTGCTGGTCACCGCCGGGCTCTTTTTGCGGAGTCTCGGCCGGGTGCGCGCGCTCGACCCCGGCTTCGGCGCCCGCCGCGGCGCCATGGCGACGGTGGACCTCTCGCTCAACCGGTACGACGAGAGCCGCGGCCGGGCGCTCGAGGCGTCGGTGCTGGCGGCGGTTCGGGCCACCCCGGGCATCGAAGCCGCCGCCTGGACGACCGCCGTCCCGCTCGCGCTGGGCGGCACCAGCCGCCGCGGCACCAGGATCCGGGGCTACACCCCGCAGCCGGGCGAAGACCTCGAGTTTCCCTATGCGGTCGTGTCGCCGGAGTACTTCGCCACCCTGCAGGTCCCGCTGGCGGGGGGACGCCCCTTCGCGGACACCGACCGGCTCGGCGCCCCGGGGGTGGTGATCGTGAGCGAGGCGTTCGCGCGCCGCTTCTGGCCGGGGCGGAATCCGCTGGAGCAGGCTGTCAGCGTCGAGGGCGGCCAGGGCCCCTGGCTGGCCGTCGTAGGCGTGGCGCGGGACGGGAAGTACCAGAGCCTGGGCGAGACTCCCCAGCCGTTCCTCTACTTTCCGCTCGCCCAGGAATACTGGCCGGTGCTCACCCTCGTCACCCGCTCGTCGGGCGAGCCCGCGGCCGCGCTGCGCGCCGTCCGCGCGGCGTTCCAGGCGGCGGACCGGGATCTGCCCGTCTTCAACGCGCAGACCCTGGGCGATCACCTGGCCCTCACGACCCTGCCGCAGCGGATCGCCGGCTTCGTGCTTGCCGGCCTGGGCTCGCTGGCGCTGTTGCTCGCCGCCCTGGGGCTGTACGGCATCGTGGCCTTCGCCGTCGCTCAGCGCACCCGCGAGATCGGGATCCGGGTCGCCATCGGCGCCCAGGCGCGGGACGTGGTCGGGCTCATGATCCGGAAGGGGCTCACCCCGGTGGTGGGGGGGCTGATACTCGGCCTCGCGGGCGCCGCCGGATTGACCCGGCTGCTCACCGGCTTCCTGAGCGGAGTCTCCCCAGGCGATCCTCTCACGTTCCTCGCTGTCCTCGCGATCTTCTCCGCCGTCGCGCTGCTCGCCTGCTGGGCCCCGGCCCGCCGCGCCACGCGGGTGGACCCGCTGGTGGCGCTGCGCAGCGAGTAGGAGGTAGCGAGGAGCGAGAAGGGGAGGTAGTCTCCCTTCTCGCTACCTCCTTCTCGCTACCTCCTTCTCGCTTCTCCCTAAGGTGCAATGATCCGTCTCGCCAACGTTGAAAAGTTCTACCAGACCGGCCCGACCCGGACCTGGGTCCTGCGCCAGATTGATCTCACGATCGGCGAGGGCGAATTCGTCACCGTCATGGGCCCGAGCGGGGCGGGGAAGTCCACCCTGCTCGGCATCCTCGGCATGCTGGACGCCGGATGGACCGGCGGGTTCGAGTTCCTGGGACAGGAGGTCCACCAGCTGAAGCCGAAACAGCGCTCGGAGCTCAACCGGCAGTACATCGGGTTCGTCTTCCAGCAGTACCACCTGATTGACGATCTGACCGTGTACGAGAACATCGAGACGCCGCTTTCGTACCGGGACTTTCCCAAGGCGGAGCGCCAGGCGATGGTCGCCGACATCCTCGACCGCTTCCAGATCGTGGGGAAGAAGGATCTCTACCCGAGCCAGCTCTCGGGCGGGCAGCAGCAGCTGGTGGGGGTGGCGCGCGCGGTGGTGGCCAGGCCGAAGCTGATCCTCGCCGACGAGCCGACCGGCAACCTGCACTCGGCCCAGGCGCGGGAGATCATGGAGCTGTTCCGCGCCCTCAACGCCGACGGGACCACCATCGTGCAGGTGACCCATTCGGAGGAGAACGCGAAGTTCAGCCGGCGAATCGTGCAGCTGAAGGATGGCTGGGTAATGAGGGAGTAGGGAGGAGGAGGTAGCGAGGAAGGGGCGGTGCGGGAAAATGGTGGTGCCTGGGCGGATTCGGTGCAGACTCACGGCCCAACTGTGGTAGCCTGCGCAGAATGGGTTCCCGAATCCGGACCTACCGAGACCTCCTGGTCTGGCAGAAGGCCATGGATGTCGCCCTCGATGTCCTTCGGCTTACCGTCCGCCTGAACCGCCCGCACCTCTTCGTGCTGGCCGACCAACTCCGGCGTTCGGCGATTTCGGTGCCCTCCAACCTTGCCGAAGGCCACGGACGGCGCACTCGCGGGGAGTATATTCGATACGTGGCTATCGCGAACGGGTCCTTGCGGGAGCTCGAGACGCAGCTCCTCCTCCTCGGTCGGTTCGAGATTGACCTGGCAGGCGAGACCGACGCCCTCCTGCTCCAGACCGACGAGATCGGGCGGATGCTCAACGGGTTGCACCGGGTCCTGACGACTCGGCCGCGTCCGTAGCCCCCTTCTCGCTTCTCGCTACTCGCTACCTCCTTGTCTCAACCCCTCGTCCTCATCGCCGACGACCAATCCGACGTCGTCGAGGCCCTCCGCCTCCTGCTCAAGGGCGAAGGCTATCGCACGGTCACCGCCCAGGTGCCGGAAGGGGTGCTTGCCCTGCTGGAGCGGGAGCAGGCCGACGCAGCGCTCATTGATCTCAACTACACCCGCGACACCACCTCCGGCCGGGAGGGGCTGGATCTCCTCTCCCGGATCCGCGCCCTCGACCCCACCCTGCCGGTCATCGTGATGACCGCGTGGGGGAGCGTGAACAAGGCGGTCGAGGCGATGCGGCTGGGCGCCCGCGACTTCATCGAGAAGCCGTGGGAGAACACCCGCCTCCTCACCACGCTGCGCACTCAGCTGGAGCTGGGCCGCGCGCTCCGGGTCTCCGAGCGGCTGGCGCAGGAAAACCAGCTGCTCAAGCGGGGCGGCCTCCCCGACCTCGTCGCCGAGTCGCCCGCGATGCGGCCGGTGCTCGAATTGATGGAGCGGGTCGCGCCGAGCGACGCGAACGTGCTCGTCACCGGCGAGCACGGTACCGGCAAGGAGGTCGTGGCCCGCTGGCTCCACGCCGCGAGCCCGCGGCAGGACCGCTCGCTGGTCGTGGTGAACGCCGGCGGCCTGTCGGAGGGGGTATTCGAGAGCGAGCTCTTCGGCCACGTGAAGGGCGCCTTTACCGACGCGAAGGCGGACCGGGCCGGCCGCTTCGAGCTGGCCGACGGCGGCACCCTCTTCCTCGACGAGATCGCCAACATCACCCTCCCGCAGCAGGCGCGCCTCCTCCGGGTGCTCCAGACCGGCGAGCTCGAGCGGGTGGGCTCCTCCCAGACCCGTCACGTCAACGTGCGCCTCGTCGCCGCGACCAACGCCGACCTCCGGTCCGAGGTCGCCGCCGGCCGCTTCCGGGAGGATCTGCTCTTCCGGCTCAACACGATCGAGCTCCGCCTTCCACCGCTCCGCGAGCGGCGCGAGGACATTCTCCCGCTGGCCCAGTATTTTCTCCGGCGGCACGCCGCGCGCTACGCCAGGACCCGGAGCGGCTTTTCGGACGAAGCGCTGCGGCTGCTGCGCGGATACGAGTGGCCCGGCAACGTGCGCGAGCTGGACCACGCGGTGGAGCGAGCGGTGC
>DASYRI010000012.1:0-2439 GCA_036004545.1 Gemmatimonadales bacterium | reverse complement strand
ACAGGCGGACCGGCGGACCGGCGGACCGGCGGACCGATGGACTGGCTGACGGAGAGACAGGTGAGACACCCGGATCTCCTTCTGTCGTTCTGCCCGACCGCCCGACCGCCTGTCCGCCCGTCCGCCGCTTCTCCAGGGCGGCGTCTACGAGCAGGATACTCTGGTTGACCGCCAGCCCCACCACCAGGATCACCCCCACCGCCGCTTCGCGGGTGAAGGAGGTCTTCGTCGCCCAGAAGATCCCGGCCACCCCGCCCAGCGCGAGCGGGAGGGAGAGAAAGACCATCGCGGCGGCCCAGGCCGAATCGAACACCATCGCCACCGCGAGGATCACCAGCACCACCCCGGCGCCGAAGACCAGCCAGAGTCCGCGGGCGCTGGTGTCCTCCTCCCAGGAGAACCGCTGGTCGCTCACGGTGTAGCCGGCCGGGGGCGTGATCGCCGTCATGAACGCCTCGTGGGTCCGGGTGGCCAGCTTCTGGGGGCCGCGGAAGTCGTAGGCCACGATCCGCACGTACTGCTGGTCTTGCCGGCTGATGGTGGCGAGCCCTTCCCGCTCGTCCACCGCCGCGAGGTCGCCCACCCGGACGGGCGAGCTCGCCGGGTTAGGGACGAGGGCGGCGCGGAGCTCGTCGAGCGAGCGCTCCCGGGCGCCCTTGGCCTTGAGGGAGACCAGGGTCTCCTCGCCGTCGAACTCCAGCCGCTGCCCGCCCACCGCGCCCTGGATCTCCCGCGCCACCGCGGCGGCGAACTCCCGCGAGGTCACCCCGGCGCGGGCCAGCGCCGGCCGGTCGGGCGCGAGGACCACACTCACCGCGCGCTCGGAGCCCCAGAAGCTGCCGGCGTTGATGTTGACGTTCCGGACCCGCGGGATCGCCTCGAGCCGCTGCTCCAGGTCCCGGGCCAGCGCCTCGACCCCGGCGAAGGAATAGCCCAGCAGCTTGATCCGGAACGCCACCGAGCCCCCGCCGCCGCCGTTGAAGAACCCGGGCCCGGTGCCGACGACGCTGACCGAGGCGCCGCCCACCAGCACCGCGCGCTCGGTCATCTCCTCCTGCATCTGGAGCGGAAGGGCGCTGAGCGCCGCGTCCTTGGTGAAGACCACCTGGAGCCGGGCGCCCGACCCCCCGCCCATCGCCTGGACCTTCTCGACCCCGTCCTTGCCCACCGCGATCCTCTCGAACTCGGCGATGCTCCGGTCGAGGCTCTCGGGGTCGGAGCCGCGCGGAAAAGTGAGCCCCACGTTGAGGGTGGTGCGCTGGCCGTACCAGTTGCCGAAGGAGGAGCGAGGCACCTTCTTGACGAACTTCCACCCGGTGAGCGCGAGCACGCCGGCGGTGAGCGCCAGCGTGACCCAGCGCCACCGCACCAGCGGGTGGAGCGTCGCTTCGTAGAAGCGGTGCAGCCGGGGCCAGGCGCCGATCGGCGCCGCCGACCACCCGCTCACTGCGGGGATCATCACTACCGAGGAGAACACCGACCAGAGCAGCGCCAGCGCGAACGCCGCGGCGAACGGCACGAAGGCCGCGCGCGCGTTCCCCTGGAGGTAGAGGAAGGGAAACAGCACCACCGCCGTAGTGAGCGTCGAGCCCAGCACCGCCGGGGTGATCCGCCGACTCGCCTCGGCCCGGGCGAGGGCGGTGTTCTCCGCGAATCGGAGCCGCTCGACCACCACCACCCCGTTCTGCACCAGGATCCCGACCCCCATGCCGAGCCCGGCCAGGGTGAGCAGGTTGGCGGGGATGCCGAGGAGGTAGAGGCCGAGCGCGGTGCCGGCGATGGCCACCGCGGCGCTCCCCATCACCAGCGCGGCGGAGCCCAGGTGCCGGAGCGTGATGAGGAGAATGAGGGCGACCGCCGCGAAGGCGATCCCGCCCCGGAGCGCGAGATCGCGCAGCTGCTTCGCCAGGTCCACGCTCTCGTCCGCCTCGAGCCGCGCCGTGACGCCCGCCGGGAGGAGCGGCCGGATCCCCGCCATCGCCGCCTTCACCCGCGCCGCGGTCTGGATCACGTCCGCCCCCGGGAGCCGGGTGATCTCGAGCCCCACCGCCGGCACCCCGTTGAGCCTGGAGAACCGCCCCCCGTTGTCCTCCTCCGGCCGCACCGAGGCGAGCTCGCCCAGCGGATAGACCCGCCCGTTACCGGCTCGGACCGGGAGCCGCTCGAGATCCTGGTACGCGTGGGGCTGGTCCCGGAGCGCCACCGTGCGCACGGTGGCGCCCTCGTGCTCCTCGCCCAGCGCCTGCACCATGCGCGCGCCGGCGATCGCCGAGGCGAGGAGCGCCGGCGAAATGTCGAGCTGGCGGAGCCGCTGCACGTCGTAGGCCACCGAGACGCCGTTCTCCGCCGAGCCGAACGCGGTGACGTTGGAGACCCCGGGCACAGCGGTGAGCCTTGGCTTGAGCTGCTCGTCGGCGAGCCGGGTGAGCGTGCCGGGCG
>DASYRI010000011.1:0-13993 GCA_036004545.1 Gemmatimonadales bacterium | reverse complement strand
GCAGCCGCACAGTCTCCCAACGGGGTCCTGCGCGGCCGGCTCACCGACGGCGGGAAGGCCTCCGTCGCGGTCGCCGGCGTTCGCGTGGACCTCGCGGGCACACCGATCCGGACCAGCACCGACAGCGCCGGGAGCTTCCTCTTCCCCGCCCTTCCCGCCGGGAGCTACACCGTGGTCGTCATTCCCGCGGATCGGAATCCACTCCGGCGGACCGTGACGGTCGGGGCGGGCCGCCTCACGGAAATCTCGCTCGACTTGCGCGAAGGATCGGCCACGCTAGCGCCCCTGGTCGTGACTGCCTCCCGGCCCCTCCACGTCATCGGGCACCTCCCCGCATCCCAGGACAACGTCATTTACGCCGGAAAGAAATCGGAGGTGATCACGCTCGACAGCCTGCACGCCAACCTCGCGCAGGATGTCGAGCGACAGATCCTCGGGCGCATCCCCGGCGCCCATTTCTCGGAGACCGCCGGCGCCGGATTCCCGTCGAATGGCGTCGGATTCCGGGGGCTCAACCCGACCCAGTCGGTCGAGATCAACACGCGGCAGAACGGGGTCAACATCGCCGCCGACCTGTTCGGCTACCCCGAGACCTACTACACCCCTCCGTCCGAGGCGCTGGATCGCATCGAGGTAGTCCGGGGCGCGGGGTCGCTCGCCTTCGGGCCCCAGTTCGGCGGCTCGATCAACTACGTGGTGCGGAAGGGAACCCTGGCCACGCGGCCGTCCATCTCCACCAGCCTGAGCGGCGGCAGCTTCGGGCTCCTCCACGGCTTCGGGTCGGTCTCGGGCGGGACCGGCAACAGCACCTACTACGGGTTCGTGCAGTACCGCGGCGAAGACGGCTGGCGCCCGAACTCGGACTTCCGCCAGGTGACCGCCTACGGCAGCGTCACCGCCCATCCCTCCGACCGGCTCACGCTCGGATTCGATTACACGCTGTTCCGGAACCGGATCCACATGCCCGGGGGCTTGTCGGACGCCGAGTTCGCGGAGGACCCGCGACAGTCGTTCCGGGCGCGCAACTGGCTGGCGAGTCCCTGGAACGTGCTCGCGGGGCGGGTGCAGTACCGGATCTCCCCCACGGCGAGCTGGGAGACGGTGCTCTCGTATCTCGCCGGTGACCGTCACCTGGTCTGGCGCAACGAGGACGGCGGCCCGGAGGCCCCCGACTCCATCGATCCGGCGACCGGACTTCCGCTGCCGCGCGAGGTGGAGCGCGAGACCTTTCATAACGCCACCGTGGAGTCGCGGCTCCGGCTGGACCATTCCGCGCTTGGCCTCCCCGCCATCACCGCGTTCGGCGTACGGCTCGGGCGCAATCGCATGCGCCGCTTCGAGGGCGGCCCCGGCTCCACCGGCTCCGACTTCGACACGAATCTCTACGGCGGGACGTGGGAGCGCGCGCTCCGGCTCCAGACCGTCAACGCCGCCGGGTTCGTCGAATCAATGGTCAGGGTGAACGATCGCTTCTCGGTGACGCCCGGCGTGCGCTTCGAGTACGTCCGCTCCTCGGCGTCGGGGTACACCGACGTCGCCTCGAGCTTCGCGCCCCGGTCGCTCGTCTACCCGCTCCTGGGACTGGGCGTCGAGCTCGTGACCGGCTCCTCGACGGCGCTCTACGCCAACGTGTCGCAGGCGTACCGGCCGGTGCTCTACGCCTCGCTCACGCCGCTTGGCAGCATCGCCCGGGTGGATCCCGCGCTGCATTCCGCGCGCGGAGTGAACCTCGACCTCGGCTGGCGGGGGACGATCGGCGAGCTCGTCAAGCTGGACCTGGGCGCGTTCTACCTGCACTACGGCGACCGGGTCGGGAGTCGGACGGTGGACGACGGCGCCGGCGGCACGCTCATCGAGATCGGGAACATCGGGAACAGCCGGCACCGGGGCGTGGAGGCCTACCTCGAGCTCGACCCGCCGGGCCTTCGCGGCGTGGATCTGTTCACCTCGTTCGCGTACGTCGACGCCCGGTATACCTCGGGCGTGTTCCGGGGGAACCGGGTCGAGGAGGCGCCGCGGGTCGTCAATCGAAACGGAATCACCTGGGCCCGCGGCCGGTTCGCGACCACGGTTCAGCTCAGCCATTCGTCGGCGTCCTACGGCGACGCCAACAACAGCGTCACCCCGACCGCCGACGCGGCGGCCGGTCTGGTGCCGGCGTACACGGTGTACGACTGGTCGGGCCAATTCAGGCTGGGCCGGAAGACCGAGTTCTCGGCGGGGATCAACAACCTCTCCAACCGGCGGTACTTCACCAAGCGCACCGACGAGTATCCCGGCCCCGGCATCCTTCCGGGCAGCGGACGGAGCTTCTACCTGACGATCGAAAAGCGGTTCTAGCGGTCACCTCCCCTTGCCGGCCCTCCGGCCCCTCTCTAGCTTTGCCGTTCATGAACTATTCATGATCGGACCTGCGGGCCCGCACGGCGTACGACGGCGCGGACACGGTCGATTCCGCCATCCCTTGCTCCCGAGGTCAGGATCCCCATGCCGAGCCCACGCGCGCTCCTGACCGGTGTGCTGGCTGGTTCCCTGGGGCTCTCCCCGAGCGCCTTGGCGCAGGGCGGACAACCTCCGCCGAAGAAGCCGGCGGTCATCCCGCCGATCGAAGTCGTCGCCACCCGGCGGCCCGAGCCGGTTCACGACGTGGCGGCCTCGATCGAGGTGATCAGGGGCGACGATCTGCGCGCCCGCGGCGCGACATCGCTTTTGAGCGCCCTGTCGCTCGCCGCCGGTGTCGCCATCGCCCCTGGCGGAGACGGCGGGCCCGCGAGCGCGGTGCCCGAGTTCTGGGGGCTCCGCGAGTTCGACGCCTTCCTCCTCGTGGTGGACGGCGTGCCGTGGGGCGGGGCGCTGAATCCCGCGATCGCCACCCTGAACCTGCGCGATGTCGAGCGGATCGAGATCCTGCGCGGGCCGGCGCCGGTGACCTACGGCGCCACTTCCTTCGTCGGGGTGATCCATGTCGTCCACAAGGCGTCGGCGGTGGACAGCCGGACCCTCGCCGCGCACGGCGGGAGCTACGGCACCGGCGGGCTTTCGACCGATTTCGCGGTGCCTTCGAAGGGCTCCTGGAAGTCCCGGGCGAGCGCCGACGTCGACCGCCAGGGCTTCAAGGACGACCGCACCGAGTGGTCGCGCGGGCACGCCGCCTGGCGAACCTCGAAGACCGCCGAGGACCGGAGCACCTGGATCGCCGGCGACCTCGCCATCCTCCGCCAGGATCCGGCGAGTCCCCATCCGCGGGAGGGCGCGTCCCTCTCCACCGCGGTGCCGCTCGACGCCAACCACAACCCCGACAATGCCTTCCTGAACGAGAACCGGTTCGCCGGCTCGGCCGGCTGGCAGCGCCCCGTGCTGCGCGGCTCGCTCTGGGGCACGACCTTCTCGTTCACCCACTCAAGCCAGCGGATGTTCCGCGGCTTCCTCACCGACATTTCCGACACCCCGGACAACGCGTCCGGCTTCAAGGAAAACATCGACGTCAACGATCTCTACGCCGACACGCACATCATCTGGTCGGCGCGTTCCCGCGTGAGGTTCATGACCGGCGCCGACCTGCTCTTCGCGAACGGCGAGGCGAAGGGGGCGACCTTCACCTATACCGCGCCGCTCGACGGGTCGGCCGCGGCGACGGTGCCGGAGCCCACGACGCTCGACAGGGATGCGGAAGATCGGCGGCTCTTCGGCGGCGCGTATGGGTCGGCGGAATGGCGGCCGACCGATCGCCTCACCTTCAGCGCCGGCCTTCGCTTGAACGCAACCTCCGAGCGGCGGGGCGAGGGCAACCCGAGCGCCAATCACACCCGGCTGAGCGGCAGCGTCGGCGTTCTGTTCGGACTGTGGGAACGGGGCGACGATCACCTGCGCCTGTTCGCCGACTATCGCGATACTTTCAAGCCCGCGGCCTTCGACTTCGGCCTCGCCGAAAACGAGAGCATCCTCGACCCGGAGACCTCGCGCAGCTACGAGGCGGGCCTCAAGGTCCGCGCGCTGGACGGCCGCCTCGACGTCGAGGCGAGCGGCTTCCGGATGGACTTCGAGAACCTGGTCACGGCCACGGTGGTGGACGGCCTCCCGGCGCTCATCAACGCGGGGAAGACGCGATTCCAGGGCTTCGAGCTGGCCTCCGACTATCGGCTGCCTCACGCCCTCTTCGCCCGGGCAAGCTACAGTTTCCACGACGGCAAGTTCACGGACTTCGTCCAGGAGTTCGACGGCGTCCCGACCCAGCTCGCCGGGAACCGGTTCGAGATGTCGGCGCGGCATCTGGCGTCGGCCGGGCTGTCGCTGTCGCCCGGGACGGGCCTGATCGCCCACGCGAGCCTCAACTACACCGGCGATCGCTACCTCAACAAGCGCAATACCGCGCTGGTGCCCGGATTCGCCACCGTGGACGCGGGTGTTGGCTACCGGCTCCGCCGAGTCGAATTCCGGCTGGACGGCCGCAACCTCGGCAATCGCCGGGACGCGGTGTCGGAGAGCGAGTTCGGCGACGCGCAGTACTACCGGATGCCGGCGCGGACCATCGAGGCCGGCGTGCTGGTAAGCTATTAGACGCTGGCGTGGGCCGGCCGTGCGGCGACCGGCAGCGTCAAGCGGAACTCGGTGCGTCCCGGCCGCGACCCGGCGAGCTCCAGCCGCCCGCCGTGCATCTCCGCGATGCGCTGCGCGATCGCGAGGCCCAGGCCGGCGCCACTCGTGGCGCTGATGTCGCTGCGGGAGCGCGAGGCGTCCACCCGGAAGAACCGCTCGAAGACCCGCTCCCGCGCCTCGGGGGGAACGCCGGCCCCGGCGTCCACCACCGCGATCTCGCAGCGATCGTCGCGGCGGGTCATCCCCACCTCGACCGTCCCGCCCTCCGGCGAATACTTGATCGCGTTGTCGAACAGATTGAGCAGCAGCCGGCCCAGCAGGTCGGCATCCCCCTGGCACGGTGCCTCGACCAGCCGGCCCAGCTCGATCTTCACCCCGCGCTGATCGGCCACCGCGCGCACGGCGCGGGCGGCGTCGTGCACCACGTCCTCCAGATAGAGCTCCTCCCGATGCGGCACGAGGTGGCCGGAGTCGGCCCGGGCCAGGAGGAAGAGGTCGTCCACGATGCGGGTGAGCCTCCGCGCCGCATCCCGCATGATCGTCATCGAGGCGCGGTATTCCTGCTCGGCGCGATGGGGACGTGAGAGGGTGACGTCGGCCTCGGTGCGGAGGATGGAGGTCGGCGTGCGGAGCTCGTGGGAGGCGTCGGCGACGAAGCGCTGCTGCTGCGCGAAGGAGCGTTCCAGCCGGTCGAGCAGATCGTTCACCACCCGCGCGAGGCCGACCAGCTCATCCGCGCCCGCCACGGGAAGTCGCTCGTCGAGAGTGCTGGCGCTGATCGCCGCCGCACGCGCCCCCATCGCCGCGACCGGCGCCAGGCTCCTTCGGGCGAGTGCATAGCCGCCGGCAGCCGCAGCAAGCACCAGGAGCGGAATCGCGACCAGGAACATCCCGCGGATCCGGTCCAGCATGTCCTCGATGTCGGCCAAGGAGTAGGTCCCGGTCAGGGTGAATCGCTGCCGGTCCACCTCGAGCGGCCGCGAGAGGACGCGGGTGCCGGGCTGATGCGCCGGCGACGACCGGCCGCCCGCGGGGGCGAGGCCCGGCGCCGCGGACATCGCCACGACGTGACCGGCGCTGTCCAGGATCGCGATGTGCAGGTCGCCGAAGTGGACCTCTTCCACGGTGCTGCGCATCGCCTGCACCGCGCTCAGCGCCGTCCGCCGCTCGGCCGTGAGCTCGCGGGCGAACGCGGCCAGGGCGTCCCCGATGAACCGGTCGGTGCGGCGCTCGAGGGTGCGGGCGAACACCAGGTAGCTGGCGACGGCGAATACGATCAGGGGCAGGCCGAGGAGGACCGTGTACCAGAGGGTCAAGCGGGAGCGGAGCGACGACGGCCACCGGAAGGGGCGGGGGGGCATCGGGCTACTCGGCGCGCCGGGCGGCTCGTCGTCGGGGCGTGCGGCCCGCTGGTTTCGCGAGAGCAGGGCCGTCGAGCATGAAGCCGCTGCCGCGCAGCGTGGTGAGGAGCGCCGTCTTCTCGCCGTCGTCGAGCTTCCGGCGGAGCCGGCTCAGGTACACGTCAATGATGTTGGAGTAGCTGTTCCGGGTGTCATCCCAGACCTCCTCCATGAGCTCGGCGCGGCTCACCACCCGGCCGGCGTTCCGCGCGAGGTGGAGGAGGAAGTCGTACTCCCGGGCCGTGAGCGCGATCTCGCGGCGGCCGCGGCGCACCGCGTGCCGGAGCGTGTCAATGACCAGGTCGCCGACCGCCAGCTCCGACGCCGGCACCGCCCCCCGCCGCCGGGCGAGGGCGCGGAGCCGCGCCAGGAGCTCCCCGAACGCGAACGGTTTGGTGAGGTAGTCGTCGGCCCCGGCGTCGAGCCCGGCGATGCGCTGATCCACCCCGTCGAGCGCCGTCAGCATGAGGATCGGCACCCGGTTCCCCCGCTCCCGGATCGCCCGGCAGACCGCCTTGCCGTTCCGGCCCGGGAGGAGCACGTCGAGGATGATCGCGTCGTACTCGTTCGCCAGCGCGAGCGCCAGCGCCTGGGTGCCGCTGGCCGCCTCCTCCACCGCGTACGACGCCTCCCGGAGCCCCCGCGCGACGGCGGAGCGGAGCTCGCGATCGTCTTCCGCGAAGAGCAGCCGCATGGGGAGTAATCTACGGCGCGGAGGGGAGTCCGGGGGAGGGGCCGCCCGGCCCAGGCAACCCTTTGGCCGCTCGCGGCGTCTCTCCTCTTGACCGTCTGGAGAAGGCGAGCCACCTTCCTCCAGACCATCTGGAGGAGTCCCCATGCCCCCCGAATCGTCCGAGCTGCTCCAGGGTACCCTCGAGCTGCTGGTCCTGAAGGCGCTCTCCCTCGCTCCCCTGCACGGCTGGGGCATCGGGCATCGGATCGGCCAGCTCTCCCGTGACGCCTTCATGGTCCAGCAGGGCTCCCTCTATCCCGCCCTGCAGCGGATGCTCCGGAAGGGCTGGATCCGGAGCGAGTGGCGGGTCACCGAGAACAACCGGCGGGCCCGCTATTACCTCCTCACCCGCGCCGGCCGGAAGCAGCTCCAGGTCGAGACCGCCGCCTGGGAGCGGGCCTCCCGGGCGGTAAGCGGGATTCTCCGGGTGCGCTCGGCGGAGGGAACCTCATGAGCCTCTTTTCCGACTGGTCGGAACGGCTCCGCGCCCTGGCGTTCCGGCGCCGGCGGGAGCGGGAGCTGGCGGAGGAGCTCGAGTTCCACCTCGAGCGGGAGACGGAGGAGCGGGTCCGCGGCGGCGCGGCACCCGAGGCGGCCCGCCGGGAAGCGCGGCTCGCCTTCGGGGGGGTGGAGCTGTACAAGGAGGCGGTGCGGGACGCCGGCGGGGTGCGCCCCCTGCAGGAGCTCGGCGCCGACCTCCGCTACGCGCTCCGCGGCCTCCGGCGCAACCCCGGCTTCACCGCCACCGCGGTCCTGGTGCTCGGACTGGGCCTCGGCGCCACCACCGCCGTCTTCAGCGTGATGGACTCGGTGATCCTGGCGGAGCTTCCCTACCCCGAGGCCGACCGGCTGGCGCGGGTAGTCGAGCAGAACTCGCCCACCAATCGCTGGGCGCTCTCGACCGCCGACGTGACGGCGATCCGGGAGCAGCAGACCAGTTTCGAGGCGTGGGGAGCGGCCCAACGGGACGAGGCGGCGCTCTCGGGCCCCGGCCGTCCCGAGCGGATCGCGGTGGGCCGGGCCTCCGCCGGCTACATGCAGGCGATCGGGATTCCGGTGGCGCGGGGACGGCCGATCGAGACCCGCGACGAGGCTCCCGAGGCCCCCGCGGTCGTCGTCGTGTCGCACGCGCTCGCTGGGCGCCTGCTTGGCGGGACCGAGCGGGCGTTGGGCCGCTCGCTCAACCTCGACGGGATCAGCCACCAGGTCATCGGCGTCCTGCCTCCGGGCCGCGACGAGCTCGGGGGGCTCCGCGCCACCGCCTGGCCCGCGCTCCGGCTCCGGCCGCCGACGTTCCGGGGGCCGTTCTGGCTTCGGGGCATCGGACGACTCAGGCCGGGCGTCACTATCGAGGGGGCGACACGGGAGCTCGCGGTCGTGAGCGTACGGCTGCTCGACCGGTGGCCGTTTCCGGACCACACAGCGAGGCTCACACCTGTCCCCCTGCGCGAAACCATCGTGGGCCGGGCGGGCCGGCAGGTCGGGCTCTTCGCCGGAGCGGTGGCGCTGGTGCTGCTCCTCGCGATCACCAATGTCGCGACGCTGGTGCTGGTGCGTGCGTCCGCCCGCGAGCCGGAGCTCGCTCTCAGGATCATGCTCGGCGCCGGACGCGGCCGGCTGGCCCGGCTCCTCGTCACCGAAAACGTCCTGCTCACGCTGGCGGCCGGTGTCCTGGGCCTGGCGCTGGCCGCGCTCGGAGTGCGGCTCGCCGTGACGCAGCTGGCGGACCTGCCCCGGATCGACACCGCGGCACTCGACTGGCGAGCGACGACCTTCGCCTTCTCCGCGGCGCTGGTCTCCGGCCTCCTGGTGAGCCTCTCGCCCCTCGCCGCGCTCTCCCGGCATGCGGCCGGGTCGCTCCGGGCGGACGCGCGGCGCGCCGGGTTAGGGCCACGCACCCACGCGGTGCGAAGCGCGCTGGTGACGGCGGAGTTCGCCCTCGCCCTGCCGCTCCTGGCCGGCGCGGGGCTCCTGCTCAACAGCTTTCTCCGCCTCGCGCGCGTCGATCCCGGCTTCGACCCCGCCGGCCTGGTCTCGGTGGGCGTGTCGCTGCCGGAGGCCCGCTATCCAGGCACTCCCGAGGTCCAGCGCTTCTGGCGGCTGGCGGAGCAACGGCTCTCCGAGATTCCGGGCGTGACGGCCGCCGGACTCGCCACCGAGATCCCGCCCGACCTCTCGGGCGGCAACGACAACTTCAACCTCGTGGACCACCCGGTTCCGCCCGGACAGGCGGAGCCGAACTCGCCCTGGTATTACGTCACCGCCGGATACTTCCGCGCCCTCGGCGTTCCACTCCTCGACGGGCGGTTGATGACCCCCGCCGACACCGCCGACGCGTACCCGGTGGTGGTGGTGAGCCATTCGTGGGCCAGACGCTACTTCCCCAACGAGCAGGCCACCGGGCGGCGGCTCATCCAGGGCGGCTGCTCCGACTGCCCCCGGACGACGATCATCGGCGTGGTTGGCGACATCAAGAACCTCGGGCCGGCCGGCGCCGAAGAGGCCGTCTACGGGCCGGTCGTCCAGTCGAACGCGCGCGCGATGAACCTGGTGGTGAGGAGCGGCGCTGCTCCGGCCCTGGCCTTTGCGGCCCTCCGGGAGCAGATGGCCGGGCTCGATCCCGAGCTCCCGCTGGCCGAGTCGCTGCTCGCGGAGCGGCTGCACGACTCGCTGGCCGATCCGCGCCGCTGGGCCGCGGTGCTCGCGGCGTTCGCGGCCGCCGGCATGGGGCTCGCGGCGCTGGGCGTCTTCGGGCTCATGTCCTATATAGTGCGGCAGCGCCGCCGGGAGATCGGGGTCCGGCTGGCCCTCGGCGCGCGGCCCGCCTCGGTGACGCGGCTCATCATATCGCGGGGAATGCGCTACGCGCTCGCCGGCAGCGGGATCGGCCTCGCCGTGACGCTCGCCGTCGCCCACAAGCTCGGGACCTTGCTCTTCCAGGTGAGCCCCACCGACGCGGGGACGATCGCGGCCGTCGCCCTGCTGCTCCTCCTCGCGGGGCTGGTGGCCTGCTGGCTGCCGGGCCGCAGGGCCGCGCGGATCCGGCCGATCGAGGCGATCAGCAGCGAGTAGCCGGCTTTTCCGCCCGGGTCGGGGCGCTCGAGGCGATCAGCAGCGAGGAACCGGCTATTCCGCGCGGATCGCCACCAGCGGATCGATCCGCGCCGCGCGGAGAGCCGGGAGCCAGCTCGCCGCCACGGCCACGCCGCCGAGCAGGAGCGGCACCCCGGCGAAGATGCCAAGATCCGTGGCGCGAACGCCGTACAGCAGCGTCGCCAGCACGCGGGTGAGGGCGAGCGCGCCGGCGAGCCCGGCAAGAACGCCAACGCCCGCGAGCAGGGCGCCCTGCCGCACCACGAGCCCCACCACCTGCGATCGGCTCGCCCCCAGCGCCATCCGCACGCCGAGCTCGCGGGTGCGCTGCGCCACGGCGTACGACACCACGCCGTAGATCCCGACCGACGCCAGGATAAGCGCGAGTGCGGCGAAGAGTCCCAGCACCTGACTTTGCATCCGCGGACGCCAGAGGGAGCGGCTCACCGCCTGCTGGAGGGACTGCACCTGGTACATCGGCAGGTCGGGATCCAGGGCCCTTATCACGCCCGACACCTCCGGCACCAGGTCGGTCGGCTCGGGCCGCGTGGTGCGCAAAGTGACGGTCTGCGTGTAGCGAGGGCCCTGGAAATACGGATAGTAGATGTCGGGTCCCATCGGCTGCGGCAGGCGGTAGTGGCGGAAGTCGCGCACGATGCCTACGATGGTGACCCACGGCTCCTTGTCGGCGAGCATCCCGATCTTGATCCGCTTCCCGATCGGGGTCTCCCCCGCGAACTCCTTGCGCGCCAGCGTCTCGTTGATGACGCCGACCAGGTTGAGGCTGTCCCGATCCGATGCGGTGAGTCCCCGGCCCGCGACGACCGGAATCCGAAGCGACTCGAAATAACCCGGTGCCACCGTCTGGTAGTGCACCGTGAGCTCCTGGTCCGTGGGACGCTCGGGGTGGCCCTCGACCGTCATGAAGGCCTGGACGTCCCAGCCGCTGAACGGGATCCCGTTCGCCGAGCCCACCTGTTCGACCCCGGGGAGCGTGCGGAGCCGCTCCATCAACTGCGTGTAGAACAGCGCCCGCGCGGCCGCCTCTCGGTACTTCGACTCGGGGAGGCTCAGCCGGAAGGTGAGCACGCCGCGCGGCTCGAATCCGAGGTCGGTCCGGATATACGCGCGATAGCTCTTAAGCAGGAGCCCCGCGCCGATCATCAGCATCAGCGAGAGCGCCACCTCCGCCACCACCAGCGCGCCGCGGAGCCGGCCGCGGCGCCGCCCTTCCCCGGAGCCGCCCGTCCCCTCGCGCAGCGCGCCGGCGAGGTTGATGTGGGTATTCCGGAACGCCGGGATCAGCCCGAAGAGGACCCCGGTGAGTGCCGTGAGCCCGACCGTGATGGCCACGGTCGTGGCATCGAGGCGGAGCGGGATGTACCACGGGAGACCGCCCGGGACCAGGAGCCCGAACAGCCGGACGCCTGCCGCCGCGAGCGCGATGCCCAGCAGGCCTCCGGCGCCCGCGAGCACCAGACTCTCGGTGAGCAGCTGGCGCACCAGCCGGCCGCGGCCCGCGCCGATCGCCACGCGCACACCGATCTCCCGCTGCCGGCCCGCCCCGCGGGTGAGCATCAGGTTGGCGACGTTGGCGCAGACGATCAGCAGCAGGAACCCGACGCCGCCCAGGAAGATGAGCAGCGGCCTCCGCATGTCGCCGACCAGGTCCTGGCGCAAGGAAATCGCTTCGGCGTCCCAGCCGGTATTATCGCGCGGGAACGCCTGCTGAAGCCGCCGGGAGATCAGATCGAGGTCCCGCTGCGCCTGCTCGACCGTCACCCCGGGGCGGAGCCGGCCGATGGCCCCGGCATACCCCCGGTTCCCGTGGCCTTCCATCGCCTCCTCGACGGTGAACGGCACCCACGCCTGCCCCCGGGCCGGGAACGCGAAGCCCGGCGGCATCACCCCGATCACCCGGGTCGGCTCGCCGTCGACCGCGATCGTCCGCCCGACCACCGATCGGTCGCCCCCGAACCGGCGCTGCCAGAGGCCGTAGCCGAGGAGGACCACGCGGTCCCGCCCGCGGTGCTCCTCCTCGGGGAGAAAGGTGCGCCCCAGCATCGGGGAGATCCCGAGCAGGGGAAAGAGATTGGCCGACACTTCGGCCCCATCGACGCGCTCCGGCTCCCCCAGGCCGGTGAACGCCAGCGCGCTCCAGGAGTACATCCCGAGCCGCGCGAAGGTGCGGTTATCGTCGCGCCAGGCGAGGTAGTCCTCGTACGAGATGTTGATGCCGCTGGTCCGCTCGCCTCCCCGGGTCCAGCGCGCGTACACCGCCACGAGCTCCTGGGCCCGAGGGTACGGGAGGGGCCGGATCAGGATGGCGTGGACCGCACTCACGATGGTGCTGGTGACCCCGACGCCCAGCCCGACGCACAGCACGGCCATCAGGGTGAATCCGGGGCTCTTTCGCAGGGTGCGGAGCGCGAAGCGCAGATCGTGCCACATGTCCTTGGTTACCTCCCGCCGGCGGTCCCGCTCCCGGCGCCTGGTGTCGATCGCGATGCACGCCTCGCGAACCCGCTGCAGCTCGCCGAAGCGGCGCTCCGCCTCTTCCCGCGCCAGCCCGGGCGGCTTCCCCGCCGCCAGGAGGTCGCGCTCGTGCATCTCCAGGTGGAAGCGGAGCTCCGCCTCCACATCCTCGCGAATGTCCGATTGCCAGAACCGGAGGTGGCGGCGCCAGCCGCCGGGCTCGGGCGCCGGCACGATCAGCCGGGCTGCTCGGTGGCGCGGAGCACTTTCCCCATGGCGTCCACGAAGGAGAGCCAGGTCGTGGTTTCGGCGCGGAGCTGGTGCCGGCCCTTCTGGGTCAACCGGTAGAACTTGGCGCGCCGGTTGTTCTCGGACACCCGCCACTCGGAGGCGATCCACTCGCGCTCCTCCAGCCGGTGGAGCGCAGGGTAGAGCGACCCCTCGCCGATCTGGAGCAGGTCGCCGGTGATCCGCTCGATCCAGCGGGCGATGGAGTAGCCGTGGGCCGGACCCCAGCTCAGGGTCTTGAGCAGGAGGAGGTCGAGGGTGCCCTGCAGGAGATCGAGCGGGGGTCTGGGCATGGGTCCGGTTCCCATCGAAGATCGAGGGGATACGATGGCGCCGGATACATCGAATGTCAAGGGGAGCGCACCCGCCTCGCCGGGGCTTGCCACGCCTTCCGCCCTGCACTAGCCTATCGCAGCACGCGCACCCGCTTCTCGACCCGGACCCCGTGCATGCAGACGCCCCTCACCCCGCTCGAATTCGCGCGCCGCGCCCGGTCGCTGTACGGCGACCGCGAGGCGGTCGTGGACGGCGAGGAGCGGTGGAGCTACGCCCGGTTCCTCGACCGTTGCGACCGCTGGTCGTGCGCGCTCCAGCGCCTCGGCGTGGCCCCCGGGGACCGGGTGGCCTACATCGCCCCCAACACCCATGCCCACCTCGAGGGATTCTACGGCGTCCCCCAGCTCGGCGCCGCCGTCGTCCCGCTCAACTATCGCCTCCTCCCCGCCGACTGGAGCTACATGGTGAACCACTCGGGGAGCCGGGTGCTGTGCGTGCACGCGGACTACCTCGACCTGGTGGATACGGTGCGGCACGAGATGCCCGGAGTCCGGCACTTCGTGGCACTCGAAGGAGCTCGCGATAACTGGCTCGGCTACGAGCGGCTGCTCGCCGAGGCGGCACCTGCCTTCGCGCGGCCGGAGATCTCCGAGAACGACCTGCTCACGATCAACTACACCAGCGGAACGACGTCGAAGCCGAAGGGCGTGATGATCACCCACCGGAACGCCTGGGTGAATGCCGTCGGGACGCTCATCCATCACCCGATGACCTGCGCCGACCGGTATCTCTGGACCCTGCCGATGTTCCACGCCAACGGCTGGACGTTCGTGTGGATCGTCACCGCAGCGGGGGGAACCCACGTCTGCGCCCGCAAGGTGGACGCCCCCACGGTGTACCGCCTCCTCGGCGGCGAGCGCATTACGATGCTGTGCGCCGCGCCGACGGTGCTGATCAACATCGCGGGCGCGCCCGAGGCGCTCCGGGCGGCGGCGCCGCGGGGGGTGCGCGTCCTCACCGCCGGGGCTGCCCCCGCCGCGCACACGATCGAGCGGGTCGAGGAAGGCCTGGGCTGGACCATCACCCAGGTCTACGGGCTCACCGAGACCGCCCCGCTCATCAGCGTCTGCGA
>DASYRI010000010.1:0-4513 GCA_036004545.1 Gemmatimonadales bacterium | reverse complement strand
TCGCCCACCTCCGGCGCGCCGGCGACGTAGAACCCCTCCAGTAGATCGCCCTGGTAGAGCGCCAGAGCGCCGGCCGGGTCCCCCGCCTTTACCGCTTCACGAAAGGCGACGGCATCGCACCAGAGCAGCTCGGCGGCGACGCCGACCTCCTCCTCGCCCCGCCCGATCAGCACCTCGTCTCGCCCTCCCAGCGCCCGGCGGAGGAAGTAGAGCGACCGCCGGAGCGCGCCGCGGGCATGCTCTTCGTCCAGCTCGGGCCAGAAAAGGCCGAGCAGCGTATCCCTGCGGACGAATCGGCCGGGCGCGGCGAGAGCGAGCCAGGCGAGCAGCGCGAACCGCTTGGGCTGCTGGACCACGGCGCGCACCTCCCGGCCGGCCGCGGTGCGAAGGTCCACAACGCCGAGGGTTCGAAGCTCGAGCATGGAACGGGAGCCTGGGGAAAGGGAATCCGAGAGACGGCGCGGCGAGGGGGAGCCTTCGCCTGAGCGTCGAGGCGTTGAACGTAGGGCGGCTTCCCCGGGCTCGCAACGCCGCAGGGTGAGGCATTCCCGGGCGCTGGCATGCCTCATTTGAGGGCGAACCCCCTCCCGCCCTGCTGCGCCGGTGTGCGGCGCAACTCGGCGTCCCACGTCCTCTTTGCCCGTTCGAGCGAAGTCAGCGGTTCGTGGTCCGCAGGTTGCGGTCCCGGGGCTCCTGCAGGCAGGTAGCTGTCCCCAGTCTGCTGGAGGATGGATCAGCCCATGCTCACCACGCGCGCACCCGCCGTCATTCTGCTGGCCGCACCTCAGGATCATCCCCTGGCCGCCGAACTCGACCAGGGTGGCTGGACCGTGGACCACGTACATACCGGCACCCTGGCGGTTGCCGCGCTGCACGATATCCAGCCGGATATCGTGCTGGTGGCGGCGGAGCTTCCGGACATGACGGGGGCGGCGGTCTGTGGAATTCTCAGCCAGGAACCCCGGGTGGACCACTTCGTCCCGATGCTCATCCTCGTCGAGGGCGAGCCCACGCCGGAGCAGCGAGTCGCGGCGCTCCGCGAGGGGGCGTGGGGTTTCCTCAATCATCCGATCGACGCCCAGGATCTCGAGCTTCGGCTCTCGAATTACGTGCTGGCCAAACAGAACATTGACCTCGCGATGGCCGAGGGCCTGATAGATACACCCTCCGGGCTCCTCAGCCGGCAGGCGCTGGCCCGCCGCGCCCGGGAGCTGGGCGCGTTGATGTCGCGGCAGCGCGCGGGGCTGGCGTGCGTGGTGTTCGAGCTGGGCACCGATCCGCCGGACCGCAAGACCGGCAGCATCGTGGCGCGCAGCGCCCGGGTGTCGGACGCCGTGGGCGCGCTGAGCCCGGTGCAGGTGGCCGTTGTCGCGCCCGGCACCGGAGGCCCCGGCGTGGTGAGCCTCGCCCAGCGGGTGGGGAGCGCCATGCTCGGCCTGCACGACGGCGGGGGCCTCGCCCTGATGCAAGGCATGCTCCGGGTGGGCTACGACGCGGTGGGAAACCTGTCGTATGCGCCGATGGATCCCGCCGAGATGCTGGCGCGAGCCTCAGCGGCGGTGAACGCCGGCGTCCCCGAGCCGGGCGTTCCCTGGGTTCGCCGCTTCGAAGGCGGAACGGCGCCCGGCTCGGCGGGCCGGGTGAGTCCGGCGGGCCGTCTGAGCCCGGCGGAACTCGGCCGCGGGATCACGCCGTGGTGAGAGGTATGAACTGGATCCGAATCTCCACCCGAGCATGGCTTGCCCTCGCCGCCGTCGCGTTGTCGAGCTGCGCGGACCCGACCCCGCTGGTCCAGGACGGCGATGGCGATAGGGCCCAAGGCTCCGTCATCGGCCGGCTCGCCGGCGACCTCGGACTCCTCTCCTGCTCGCCACTCCCGTACGATTCGGTCACCCAGGTCGTGGGGCCCACCGGCGGGACCATCCAGGTCGGTCCCCATGAGCTGAGGATTCCGCCGGGTGCGCTCCCCCACCCGGCCAGCATCACGGCGGTGGTGTCGCCGGACCCGGTGAACCGGGTCAGCTTCGAGCCGACGGGCCTCACGTTCCTCCGCAACGCGTCGCTCACCATGAGCTACGCCAACTGCGACCTCCTCGGCCTCCTCCTGCCCAAGCGGATCGCCCACGTCTCCGGCACGCTGGACATCCTCGACTATTTGCTATCGGTGGACGACCTGACGGCCCAGGAGGTCACCGGGCGGCTGGCGCACTTCTCCCAATATGCCATCGCCTGGTGAGCCGGAGACGATGAGAAGCGAGTCGGCCGCCGACCTGCTGCACGAGGCGCGGAAACGCGAGCTGGAGGGCTGTCCCCCCGAGGCGATGGAGGAGTACCGGCGGGCGATTGCCGCGGCGGAGCGGAGCGGGGAGCCGGCGCTGCTCGCCGAGGCGCTCCGGCGGCTCGCGGTGCTGCACCACCACCGGGATGAATTCGACCGGGCGCATGCGCTCTGCCGCCTGAGCTACGAGGCGGCGCGCGAAGCCGGCCTCAACCTCCTCGCGGCCGAAGCGCTCAACACCCAGGGCGGTCTGCATCTCACCCGCGGCACGCTGGACGACGCGAGGCGGGCGTTTCTCCAGGCCCTGGAGCTCGGGGCAGGGCAGGGCGAGCTCCTGGCGCGGGTGGAGCAGAACCTCGGGATCCTGGCCAACATCCAGGGCGACCTGGACGAAGCGCTCAGCCGGTACGAGCACTCGCTCGCGGCGCACGCCGACGCCGGCAACCTCCACGGGTGTGCCCTCGCGTACCACAACCTCGGAATGGTCCGGGCCGACCAGGGGATGTATGAGGAGGCCGAGCGCCACTTCGGCGAGAGCCGGGCGCTGGCCGAGGGCCTCGGCGACGTCTACCTGCAGGGGCAGAGCCTGATCAGCCACGCCGAGGTGGATGTGGCCCGGCAGCGGTTCGAGAACGCCCGGCAGAACGCGGAGGCCGCGCTGGCCCTCTTCGATCAGCTGGGCGCGGGGGCTCCCAAAGCGGACGCGTATCGAGTGCTCGGCATGGTGTACCGGGAGACCGGCCGGCCGTCGCTGGCCGAATCGCGGCTCCGCGCCGCGATCGAGCTCGCCACCCGGACCGGGTCGGTGCTGAGCCAGGCCGAGGCGGTGCGCGAGCTGGCGCTGCTGCATCGCTCCAAGGGGCGGAACCGGGAGGCGCTGCACCTGCTCAACGACGCCTACCGGCTGTTCCGGCGGCTCGACGCCCGGCTCGACCTGACCCACGTCGGCGGCAAGCTGGCGGAGCTGGAGAGCAGCTTCCGCGCGGTGGTGCGGGACTGGGGCCACTCCATCGAATCCAGCGATCGCTTCACCTTCGGCCACTGCGAGCGGGTGGCGCAGCACGCCGTCGCCACCGCGCAGGCGCTCGGCCTCGGCGAGCACGAGGAAACCACCATCCTGCTGGGCGGCTACCTGCACGACCTGGGGATGGTGCGGGTGCCCCACGAGATCGTCGGCAAGCCCGGCCCGCTCACCGACGCCGAGCGCGAGGTGGTGCGCATGCATCCGGTCTGGGGGGTCGAGCTTCTGGCGAACGTGGAGTTCCCCTGGGAGCTCAAGCCGATCATCCGCTGGCATCACGAGCATTACGACGGGAGCGGTTATCCGGACCGGCTCCAGGGGGATGCGATCCCGATTGCGGCCCAGGTCGTGGGGATCGCGGAGGTCTTCGACGCGATGACGGCGTCCCGTTCGTACCAGACCGCCGTACCGCCGGAGCGGGCGCTGGAGCGGATCGCGATCCGGCGGAGGTGGTGGTCGGACCGGGTGGTGGAGGCGTTCTTCCGCGCGGTGGCTATCGAGGCGGTGACCCGGGGCAGGCAGGGAGCGCGAACCCCGCCTTCAGGCGCGGCCTGAACGTCGGCGAGCCCGCCCGGGGGCCGGCCCGGCGGGAGATGGGGGTTTCTCCGTAAACGGGGGTCAGGCGGCTCGCCGGTGTCGGCAGGCGTGTTGGGAAGGGGGATCCATGTCACGTCATGCAGTGTGATACTGTCTGTCACGTTCGCTCTGTGCACACCGCCCCTGCTCGCCGCGCAGCACCTGAGGTTTGGCATCGCCGCCGGCAGAAGTTTCGGCGGAAGTTCCGATTCACGTGCTCTCGTTGATGCCGGCGGTTTCTATGTTACTGGTGGGGATCAACCTGGCTACCACATTCGTGGCATGGCCGGGATGCCGCTGCGCGGCAGCGCGCTGGCACTTCGGACAGAGCTCTTTTACAAGTGGCCTGGGGCTCGGGGTCCAGACAGGCGTCGGTGTAGGTCTTCGCATGGGCGACCAGCGTCTGCTGCTGTAATTGCGCGTCGCCCAGGCGCTGAATAGGCGCGAGGTATTGCGTTCATGCCCCTCACGATCGGCATGAGCTTCTAGCGAGCCGCTTAGAAGTCAACTTTGAACTGCAACGTTCCCCGCGGTAGCGCGTCTTGCGTCGAGGCTCATCGAGCATAGCATTCCTCCGGAGTGCGGTAGCCGAGGCGTTTGCGGGGCCGCTGGTTGAGCTGCCGGGCAATCTCGGTGCA
>DASYRI010000009.1:0-15446 GCA_036004545.1 Gemmatimonadales bacterium | reverse complement strand
TGCCGGCGCGCGACCCGGCGCACCGCCGCCGCCTCGGCCCGGACCTGGCCGCGGCTCCCCTCGTAGACGATGGTGCAGGCCCCCATGCGCGCGGGGTCGAAGCCCCGGACCCGGGTCGCGAAAAGCTTCTCAGCCGTGCGCAGGAGGGCGGGGACGCCGGCGGTCTTCGGCTTGAGGGTCTGGCTCAGCTGGAACTGGAGGTTGTCCACCAGGCGGAGGCTCGCCGGCGGGCCGGGAGGGGCTCCGCGGGTCAGCTCATAGAGGAACGCCAGGCCTTGCTCGAAGCCCGGGAAGATCACCGCGTCGTAGCGGGCCACCTCGGGGAGCGGAAAGATCTTCACCACGGCGCGGGTTATGATGCCGAGCGAGCCCTCCGAGCCGAAGATCCAGCGGCGCGGGTCGAGGCCGGCCGACTCGCGCGGCGCCACCGCCGGCCGCTCCAGCGCGCCCCGCGGGGTCACCACCCTGAGGTCGAGCACCAGGTCCTCGATATTGCCGTAGCGATTCTTCTTCATCCCGCTCGCGTGGGTGGCGATCCAGCCGCCCAGGGTCGAGAACTCCACGCTGTCGGGCTCGTGGCCGAGGGTAAAGCCGTGCTCGGCGAGCCGGGCCTGAATGTGGCGGCCCACCGCGCCGGCCTCGATGCAGGCCATCAGGTTTACCGGATCGATCCAGAGGATGCGATCGAGGCGCGCCAGGTCCACCGAAACGATGGGCCGCTCCTCCGCGGCGGGGCAGCGGAGCGCGTCGGTGACGTTGGTGCCGCCCCCGTAGGGCACCAGACAAACGTCGTGGCGTTGCGCCGCCTCCACCAGGGCCTCGACCTGCTCCTCGGTGGCCGGGAACACGACCAGATCCGGCACCCGCTCGAGCCGGCCGTACTTGATGGCGTACATCTCCTCCAGGGTGTGCCCGTGCCCGTGGCGGAGGCGGAGGAGGGGATCGGTGGAGATCGCCTGGTCGGGGAGGATGGCGCGGGCCTCGCGCAGGAAATCCGGGCTCTCCCGCGGCGAGGGGACATCCGGCGGATAGCCGGGATCGTGGGTGTCGGCCACGGGGAGCTCGACCTCCATGACCCGGCGGATCCAGGGGAGGAGATCGGGGAGCTCGGCGCCGGAAAGCGGGTAGCGCGAGCCGGTGAGCATCACGTGCCCGTTGGGCAGCACGGTGAACGCCGAATCGCGGAAGCCCCAGACGTCGCGGCTCTCTTCCTCCGCCCCCGGGGCGGGAGGCGGCGGAGCGGCCGGGACGATGCGGTGGGAATCGGGAGCCCGCGGGGTGTCCTTCCCGCTCACGGCCACGCCGGCTTCCTCCCGCTCGAGCTCTGAAGGCTGCATTCGTCCCGGGTGCCTCGGGTTACCGGCCGATGTGCGGGGAATGCTGAGGTGAGAAAAGGTAGCGTGGGGCCCTGGAGTACGCGACGGGGGCGCTGGGGGCGGTGGGGCCGGCCTGGGCGCGGGCGTGGGGTGCCGGCGGGCAGAGGATCCGGCCGACCGTGCGGCTATCGGGCGCTGGCCCGCCAGCCGACGGTCGAGGCCAGGTAGATGGCGAGTCCGATGCCCGCGGCGATCGCCGAGTCGCGCGCCTGGGCCGGGGTGGAGTTGGAGAGCAGCCAGGCGGCAAGGAGCAGCGAGGCGACGGCGGCCGCCACCCCGGCCGGAGCGCGGAACGCCGCCGGTGGGGCGCCGCGCTTCCGGCGGAGCACCGGCAGCGCGGCGCAGGTGACGGAGTAGCTCAGGAGCCGGGCGATGACGCTGACCGTCGCCGCCTTGACGAAGGTGCCGGAGAGGGTGAGCCAGAGGACCGCCAGAGAGGTGATGAAGATGGAGACGTGGGGGGTGCGGAAGCGGGGGTGGATCCTCGCGATGAATCCGGGCAGCTCCCGCCGCTCCGCCATCGCGTAGGGGAGGCGCGAACCCACCAGCATGATCACGTTCAGGTTGCCGAAGATCGAGATCAGCGCGCCCACCGAGATGATCGCCCCGCCGAAGCGGCCGAGGAAGCGGCCGCCCGCGTCGGCCAGCGGCCGGGTCGAGTCGGCGAGTCCGGGCAGGGTGCCGATCGCGACGATCTGGATCAGGAGGTAGAGCACCGCCACGACGCCGATCGCGGCGAGGAGCGCCACCGGCATGTCCCGCCGGGGGTCTCGCGCTTCCCCGCCGGCGATGGTGGCCATCTCGAACCCGCTGAACGCGTAGACCAGGATCAGGACCGAGGCGGAGAAGTCGCCGAACCCGGGCGTCGCACCAGGGGTGTAGGCGCCGGGCCGGATGAAGAAGAGCCCGACGCCGACGAAGAGGAGGAGCGGGAGCAGCTTGGCCACGGTGAAGGTGGTGCTCACGATGGCCGCGTTCCGCACCCCGGCCAGGTTGACGAAGGCGAGGATGAGGACCACCGCGCAGATGATCGCGGCGCGCCCGGGCCCGGCGGCGGCCGGGGGCCAGAGGAAGCCCAGGTAGCCCACGAAGAGGTTGCAGTTGGCGGCGAAGGCGGTGAGCCGCGCGATCCAGATCATCCAGCCCACTTCGAAGCCGACCACCGAGCCGAACGCCTCGCGGGCGTAGAGGTAGGGTCCTCCGGTTTCGGTGAAGCGGCTGCTCACTTCGGCAAAGCAGAGGATGATCAGCGCCACGACCAGGGCGCAGACGACGAACGCGCCCAGGCTGTAGACCCCGATGCGCCGAAAGGTCTCGGAGGGGAGGCCGAAGATCCCCGCGCCCACGATGGCGTTGACCGCCAGCGCAACCAGGTCCCACTTGTGAATGGCGCGGACCAGGCCGGTGCGGGGGAGGGGCGCCGCTTCCATCGAAGGGATTTCGAGGGTGGAGCCCGAGTATACGCCCGGCGCAGAGCTTCGGCCAGCCGAGCATCGGTTTGACAACCCCGCCGGCGATTCCCAAGTTGGGTTCGCGCTTCCCGCTTTCCATTCGACGGGAAGCCGCCGGAGGTTCGCATGGCCCTCGACCCACAGTCAGCTCGGCGCCGCGCGCCGCTCGCCGCGGTGCGCGCGCTTCTCGCCGCGCTCGCGCTCATCTGCCTCGCGTCGGCGGCGGCGGCGCAGGATGAGGCGGTCACCACCCACAACGCCATTCTCCGGTCCGGACCCCGGAAGGCCTCTCAGCGGCTGGGCCTGGTGCCCGCGGGCGACGTGGTCACCCTGCTCCCCAACGGCCACCGCACCGGCTACTACCGGGTGCGCACCCGGGACGAAGCGGTGGGCTGGATCAGCGAAGCCGCCCTCCGGAGGCTCGATCCGACGGAGGTGCACCACCCGGAGACTCCGGGCGCGGCCCCGCTGGAGGACCCCGTGGGGCCGGTCACCGTGGCGGCGGGAGCGTTCGACGCCTGTCCGCTGGAAGGCGATCCGAAACCCAGCGGCTCGCGCTTCCACCAGATCCAGGCGCTCAACCGGCTCAAGAACCGAAGCGCCTCACCCTCGGCCGCCGACCTCGACAGCACGGTGACGCTGGTGGGCATGGTGGGAAATGGAAGCGATGACGCGGCGAAGTTCGATAGCGGGAAGGCGGCGGAGATCACCGGCTGGGTGTTTCACGTCAAGCCGGGCGGAAGGGCGGAGACCACCAATTGCCGGAAGGGCGACCCGGCGCACCGCGACGCGCACATCGAGCTCACCCTCTCGCCCACCGACACAATGCCGAGCCGCCGGGTGATCGTCGAGGTGACGCCGCGGTGGCGCGCGGCGATGAGCGCGGCGGGGGTGGACTGGTCCACCGCGGCGCTGCAGCACAGCATCGAGCACAAGTGGGTCCGGGTGCGCGGCTGGTTGCTCTTCGACGACGAGCACAAGAGCCAGGCCGAGAACACCCAGCCTGGCGGCGATTCGAACTGGCGGGCGACGGTGTGGGAGATTCATCCGATCACTGCCCTGACGGTCACGCCGCACCCGTAGGGCATGGCGGCCCGCGCCCGGGCAAGAATTCGATAGCAGACCTCCGGCCCGGCGCGCTAGACGGTCGGGAAACGTCGTCCTCGCGGCGGCGGACGCGAAGGAGAGCGCCACCACCGTCGTCTTCTCGCGCTCGACCTGGTGCAGGGCGTGTCGCACTACCGGAGCGAGGCCCGGCTCTCCTTCTTTGTCCGGTTCTGAATCGGAGACCTTCCCATGATCGCGCGCGTGTGGCACGGCCGGACTTCCCCCTCCGACGCCGCCACCTACGAGTCCATGCTCCGGACCACGATTCTGCCCGGAATCCACCGGGTGGCGGGATACCGGGGAGCCTGCCTCCTCCGGCGGGACGCGGGGAGCGAGGTGGAGTTCGTCACCATCACGATGTTCGAGTCCATGGACGCGGTGCGGGCCTTTGCCGGGCCGGACTACGAGACGCCCGTCATCTACCCGGAGGCGGAGCGGCTGCTCACCCGCTATGACGAGCGGTCCGTTCACTACGAGCTGCTGCTGGCGCCGGAGAGAGCCGCGGCGGGCGGCTAGCGACCGCGGGCGAGGTCGAGTGTGGACACTCGCCGGGCGCCGGGGTAGGGCGCCGCGTCGCCCTTGACCGCGCGCCAGAGGATCCGGTTGAACCGTGCGTCCTCGATGAGATCGGCGCGGGCGAGGTTGAGCCGGAGCGAGGCGCGCGCGCCCGGCGCATCGGCCAGGTTCAGCTCGTCGAGCCGCTGCGCCGGGACGAGCGGCGTCCAGGGGCGGAGGTCGGGCGCGTCTCGCCAGATCTCGCGGAGCGGGCGGCCGTAGCGGTCGAACTGGGAGAGCGGGCGGAGCCCCAGGATCTCCTCGATAGTGGCGAGCACGTCGGTCGTGTTGACGAAGCGATGGACGGTGCCCGGGCGCGACCACGGCGAGATCACCAGCAGAACCGAGCGGTGGGAATCGACGTGGTCGGGCCCCGCCTGCGCGTCGTCCTCCACGACGAACACGGCGGTGCTCTTCCAGAACGGCGACTTGCTCAGCGCCTCGACCAGCCGGCCCAGCGCGAGGTCGTTATCCGCCATGCAGGCGCGCGGTGCGCAGAGGCCCGGGCGCGCGCCGGCGGTGTGGTCGGCGGGGAGGTGCATCACCTCGAGCGCGGGCATCGTCCCCTTCGCCGCGAAGCCGTCGAGCTCCCGGATCCACGCGTCCACCCGGCGCTGGTCCGGAATCTTCATGTCGAACGGCGGGTAGTCGGGGCTGGTGAGCGCGGCCAGGCCGGGCGTGTTACTGGTGTACCTCGGCGGCGCCCCGTCGCTCCCTCCGGCGGCCGGCACGGCGTACTCGCCGTAGTTCCGCACCGTGAGGCCCTTCGCCAGCGCCGCCGTCCAGAGGAACCCCGCCGCCGGCAGGTCCACCTCGCCCACCTCATCCACTTCGGGCCGCTTGGAGGCGTAGACCAGCGGCGCCGTCTTCTCGATGTAATCGGTGACGTAGGCCGCGGTGGACCAGGGGTGGCCCTGCGCGCTCACCTCGGCGTTCACGAAGAAGCGGTCGAAGAGTCCGAACCGCTCGGCCAGGGCGTGGTGGTTGGGCGAGACGCCGCGGGGGAAGAAAACCAGGCTGGTGTCGCCGTCGGCGTTGGGGAGATCGCCGAGGACCTGGTCGTAGGTGCGGTTCTCCTTGATGATGAGGATCGCGTGCTCGAGGGGAGGATAGCGCGGCGCCGCGGAGGGACCGGCGGTCCAGCCGTTGGCGGCGCCGACCCTGTGGGTGAGATGCGAAAGCTCCGCGGCCCCGATCCGCGAGGGGACCAGCCCGAGCGTGCCGTCGAGCTGGCCCAGGGTGTAGGCGCGCGGGTCGGTCTTCGAGAGCGCCACACCGGGGATCGGCCCGCCGGGATTGGGCCCGGTGCCGCGCCCCTTGCCGCTCACGATCACGAGCGAGTCGCGTGCCCACGCGAGCGCCGTCGGGTACCACCAGGTGGGGATCCGTCCGGTGAGCGTATCGCGCACCCTGCCGGTGCTGCGGGCGGCGGTCCGCTCCGAAAGATCGAATACCGCCACCGCGTTGTTGTCGGCTTCGGCGACGAAAAGCCGGCCGCCGTCGCTGGAGAGCGCCAGCGCGTCCGGCGTGCTCCCCTCGGACGGGCCGGCGGGGGCGGAGTCGGCGAGCACGACGATCACGGCGCGCGAGCGGGTGTCCACCACCGCCACGCGGTCGGTGCTCGCGGAGGCGACGAAGAGGCGTGCCCCCTCGGCGGAGAGGAGGAGGGCGGAGGGATGGCGGCCCACCTCGATCGTCCCCGCGCCCTCGAGCCGGCCGTCGGGACGCTGCCGGAAGGCGGCGACGGTGCCGGCGCCCCATGCGGAGACGTAAACGTCACCCGCCGCGCTCGCCGTGACGGCGTACGGATAGTGGCCGGCGGGGAGGCGCTGGGTGACACGACCGGTCGCGACGTCCACGACCGCGAGCGAGTCGGCCATGTTCTCGGCGACGTAGAGCCGGCGGCCGTCGGTGGAGAGGGCGAGACCGGCGGGGAAGCGCGGGGTCGAGTCGCCGGGGGCGGTACGCAGGCTGATGCTGTCGGTGAGCGCCGCGCGGGCGCCGTCCCACGCGTAGCGATAGATGAGCTCGCTCGCGGCGCCGGAGGCGTAGAGGGTCTTCCCGTCGGGCGTGAAGACGAGACCGAGGAACGCCCCGGCCTGAGGCAGATGCTGCACCACGCCGCGGCCGGCGAGGTCCACGACCTCGATGCCCTGCTCGCGCCAGCCGTTCAAGGAGAGGATCACCGCGCGCCCGCCGGGCGCCGGCGCCGCCCCGAGCGGCATGTTGCCCACGGGCACGCCGGGTCCGGCGGGGTCGAGACGCCTGCCGGTGGGCAGGGTGATCGATCCGACGCCGCCGCGGGCGCGCGGGCTGTCACCGGAGGAGAGCGACCCGCAGGCGGCGAGCGCGGCGGCGGCGAGGAGCACGGGGGCGGCGAATCGAGGCATCATGATGTCACAATACTACGGGGCAGTGGGCGGGGGGCTGCTCCCTGCCGCTCCGGCCGACGATGAGCTGGTGCCCGCCGGCGAGCTCCTCGGCGCCCGCGCGGGTGTCCTCGCCGCGGCACGCCCAGTCGGCAATCGAGACGAGCGGGCCGTCGTGCAGGGCGACCGAGTGGAGCGGGGGCTCCGGCCCCTGCCTCGGCGAGGGACGCGGGAGCGGCAGGCTCACCGGCGTCGTCCGGGCCCGAGCCGGAGGAGGAGGCGGATCTGGCCGGTGTGATAGGCGTCGTGGACCGCCACATTGAGCAGCTCATGGGCCACGGAGCGGGGCTGGCCGGCGCGGCGGCGGCGCAGTCGCGCCTCCGGGACCCGTCGAACCGCGTCGAGGAGGCGGGCCTGGTAGTCGGCGAGGAGGGCCAGGTCGGCGCGCCATTCGCTCGGGCCGGGCTTCTCCGGCAGCCTCGGCCACCAGTCCCTGGCGAGGGGCCGGGGGAAGCGCGCGGCGGGTGCGGCGCCGATCCGGCCTAACACGCGGTGGCGGGTGTAGGCGAGGTGGAGCACCAGCTCCCAGATCGTGTTCCGCCCCGGGCCGGGGCGCCGGCGGGCCTCACGGGGCGAGATGGCGCGCAGCGTCTGGAGCAACGACGCGCCGTGCCAGGCGGGGCCGCCGTAGATGTCGCTCAGGGTCAGGCGGATGAGCCGGCGGGAGGGTTCGAGCATGGGGATAGGGATCAGGGGTCAGGGGCCAGGGGCCAGGGGCTAGGCGCTAGGGGCTAGGGGCTAGGCTCCATTTCTATCACCGACTAAATTGCTTTTGAAGGTTAATTTACCCCTATATACTTACCTGTCAACACCTGTTGACAGGTGAGGCCATGGTGCCGGCGTTCCTCTCACCCCGCTGGGAGCCGATATCCATAGATGAGCGTCTCCCCCGCCTCGGTCGCCATCGCCTTCAACAACACCGTCGCATGGGAATCGGGCGGGCTCGTGAACGACCGGATGGGCACCTATCCGGCCCTGGTCGCGTGGGCGAGGGACAGCGGGCTCTTCCGCGTGGAGGAGGCCGCGGCGATCCGGCGACGGGAGGCGGCGAAGCCGTGGCGGACGGCGGCGGTCCTGGCGCAGGTGCGCGAGCTCCGGGCGATCTCGCACCAGATCCTGGCGGCGCTCTCGCGGCGGGACCTGCCGGGTGAGATTGCGCTCCGGGCCTTCAACCAGGCGCTGGGGCTGGGCACGCCGAGGCTTGGCCTCGAGGCTCGCGGCGGGCGGCTCGGCTGGGCGCATCCGGGGGAGACCGGGCCGGAGGCGATCCTCCACCGGGTCGCCTGGAACATCGCGCTCTTCGTCACGTCGCCGGAGCTCGAGCGTCTCGGGATGTGCGCCAACGCGGAGTGCGGCTGGCTCTTCCTCGACACGACGAAGAACCGGAGCCGGCGGTGGTGCAGCATGGCGGAGTGCGGCAGCCGGGCCAAGGCGCGGCGGCACTACGCGCGAAAGAAGAAGGCCGGGCGCGGCGGGCGCGCCGGCGGCGCTAGTACACCACGAACCGCGCGACGGCGACCCCGGGGAGAAAGGGGACTCCGTACATTACCGCGTGAGCGGGAGAGCCGCGAGCGCGCCCCGGAGCCACCGGAGGTTTCCTGAGAGTCCTGGTCGGAGTCATCGGCTTCGCCGTGCTGGTGATGGTCCTGCGCGACGCGTTCGAGACCATCGTCCTGCCCCGGCGGGTGCAGCGCCGGTTCCGGCCCACGTCGCTCTTCTACCGGACGTCATGGCCGGTTTGGCGGGGCGTCGCGACCCGCCTCCCGGGTCGCTTCCGGGACGGCGCGCTGGGCTGGTTCGGGCCGCTCTCGCTCCTGGTGCTGCTGGCGCTCTGGGCGCTCGGCATCGTCATCGCCTTCGGCACGCTCCACTGGGCGGTGGGATCGGCGCTGGAGCGCGACGGCACGGCACCCGGCTTCCTCGACGATCTCTATTTCAGCGGCAGCTCGTTCTTCACGCTGGGCCTGGGTGATGTGGTGCCGCGCGCCGCCCTGGCCAAGGCCCTGACGGTGACCGAGGCGGGGCTCGGGTTCGCCTTTCTCGCCATCGTCATCGGCTACCTGCCGGTGATCTACCAGGCTTTTTCGCGGCGGGAGATCGCCATCTCGATGCTCGACGCCCGCGCCGGGTCGCCGCCGGCCGCGGGGGAGCTGTTGTGGCGGCAGCGGGACGACGCCGAGCGGCGGGGCCTGGGTCAGCTGCTGGTGGAATGGGAACGCTGGGCGGCGGAGGTGCTGGAGAGCCACCTCTCCTATCCGGTGCTGGCCTACTTCCGCTCCCAGCACGGGAACCAGTCATGGCTCGCCGCGCTCACCACCGTGCTCGACACCAGCGCGCTGGTGATGGTCAGCATCGAGGGCTGGTGCGCGCGGCAGGCCCAACTCACCTTCGCCATGGCGCGGCACGCGGTGGTGGACCTGGCGCAGGTGTTCAGGGCGCCCCGGCCCGAGCGGCTGCCGGAGCGGTTGACGGAGGACGACTTCGCCGAGCTGACCCGGCGGCTCGAGGGGGCGGGAATGACGTTCCGCGAGGCGGATGTCCGCGAGCGGCTTTCCGAGCTCAGAGCACTGTACGAGCCGTACGTGACCGCACTTTCCGCGCATCTCGGGCTGGCGTTGCCCTCGTGGACCCGCCGATCCGACCGGCACGACAATTGGCAGGCGGCGCCGTGGAAGACTGTGCCGAGGGGAGGGGAGACGCCCCCGCACTTCTAGTGCCGTTCCAACTATCCTGGCCTAAGGAGTTCACCGCAGAGAGCGCCAGAAGGCAGAACAAGTTGGAACGGCACTAGGGGTCGTTTTAGGGCGGTTTCGAGAATTATGCCGTGCAGACCCTATGCCTTGGACGGCATAAAACGAAAAGGGTGCCCCAACGAGACCTGGTCTAGTGCCTTTCCAACTATTCGGACCTAAACATGCCGAGCGGAAATGGCTACCAGATGGGCGTCGGCACACGTCCCCGGGAGGCGCCCGCCATGGAGGCGGAGGCGGATTCATTTCGATCGGCCGGAGCACTTCGGCCTCATGCGGGCCGGCGGGGAACGATGAGATTGCCGACGAAGACCTGCACCGGCTCACCCCGCTGGTTGAGCGTGGTGGTCCTCACCTTGATCACGCCCTGATCGGGACGGGACCTGGACGGCCGGACCTCCAGCACTTCGCCTTCCACGCGCAGCTCGTCTCCGGGCCGCACCGGCCGCGGCCAGCGCAGCTCGTCGAACCCCGCGCCGAGGATGCCCCCCGCGAGCCGGAGCTCGCTCTCGACCAGCAGGCGCATGGTGATCGCGGCGGTATGCCAGCCGCTCGCCGCCAGTCCCTTCAAGAGGGAGCTCGCTGCGGCGGCTTCGTCGAGGTGGAAGGGCTGGGGATCGAATTCCGCGGCGAAGGACTTGATCCGCTCCAACTCGACGCGCTGCGTTCCGGAGCCGAACTTCTGCCCGGGCAAGAGGTCCTCGAGATACCGCACGGGCGCATCGGTCATGTTACATTCTCCGCCGGAGGCCGCCGGTTGACTTCCCCCCAGCCAACGCTTCCGCACCCCAACTCTACCGCGGGAGACCGTCCATAACCACCGTGACCAGCGGCAGCCGCCCGAGCATCATCGACCAGGACGCGGTCGACAACAGGGAGTTCGCCCGCCTAGCCACGCCGGGCGGCGGCTGAGTCCATCGGCGTCTGAACGTGGAGGAGACACCGTGAAGTTCTACCGTGTGGCCCGCTGGTTCGTCCTCGGCGGCCTCCTCCTGGCCGTCATTCTGATGCTGCGCAAGCCGGCCCCGATCGCCCAGCCGATGAGCCGGGCCGCCCTGGCCCAGAACGCGGGGTCGTTTCGGGAAAAGTTGTCCGAGTTGGCGCAGAAGCAGGCCAGGGGAGAGAGCGACGCCGAGGTGCGGCTCACGGCCGGGGAGGTGGCGGCCGCGATCAGCGAAGTAAGCGGCACGCCCGCCCCCTCGGCCGACGGCACTCCACCCGGCGCCGATGACTCCGACGCCAGCCGGCAACCGGCGAGCAACGCCTACCAGGTGGTCTTCGAGGGCGACGTGGCACGGGGCCAATTCGCGACGAGCTTCAAGGGCAAACAGATGTACATCACGATCGCCGGCCACCTCGGCGCGACGGACGGCTACGTAACTTTCAATCCGACCGAGCTCAAGCTCGGCAGTCTTCCGGTGCCGGTCGCGATGGTGAACGGCCGGCTGCAGCAGAAGCTGCTGGAGCAGCGGGAGCGGCTCAAGCTGCCGGGTTTCATCACGGGTTTGCGGGTGGAGGGCGGGCAGCTGGTGGTACGCGAGGAGTAGGGGCGGAACCGGCCCGACTCGCCTGCGGGCGGCCGCGTTCCCTACTCCGAACGCATGGCGATGGCCGGGTCGACCCGCGCCGCCCGCAGGGCCGGAATCCAGCAGGCGACGATCCCGATCGCCGCCATCGTCGCCGCCACGCCGACGAAGGTGACGGGGTCGTGCGGGGCGACACCGAAGAGCAGCCCGCGGATCACGCCGGCGGAGACGGAGGCGCCGGCGATACCCAGGCCGAGCCCCAGCGCCAGCAGCAGGCCGCCTTCCCCGAGGATCATCCGCTGCACCTGGCCGGTGTCGGCGCCCAGGCTCATCCGGATGCCGATCTCGTTGGTCCGCGCGCTCACCGAGAACGCCAGCACCCCGGCAATGCCGACCGCCGCGATGACCAGCGCCAGCAGGCTGAAGGACGCGATCAGCGTCGTGTTGAGGCGGCGGGGCGCCACGCTCTCGTCGCGGAGCTGGGTAATGGTGGCCACCCGCTCGACCGGCGCGGTCGGGGCGATGCGCCGGATGATGGCGGTGACCGTGGGAATCAGGTTCGCGATGTTGCGCTCCGCCCGGATCACCAGCTCGCTGGCCACGCCCCGCCCCAGGTCGACGAACATCGCCGGGCGCGGGTCCGCGTCGAGCCCGCCGTCCCGGGTGTTTCCGACCACGCCGACGATGGTGTTCCATCCTCCCCAGACGAACCGGACCACGTCGAATCTGGCGATCCGTTGTCCGATCGGGTTTTCTCCCGGAAACAGCCGGTCGGCCAGGGCCTGGTTGACGATCGTCGCCCCGCCGAAGCCCCCCTGATCGGTCGCCACGAACTCCCGTCCCGAAAGGATCGGAATGCCCGCCGCGCGGAAGTATCCGGCGCTGGCAAACCGGAGCTCGACGTTGGGGTACCCCTGGCCAGGCGGCAACGGACGGTTCTCCGCCCTGACGTCGGCCCAGATGTCCGTGCTGCGGAGCGGAGCCGAGCCTTGACCCACTTCGATCACGCCAGGCAGCGCGGCAATCTCGATCCGCATCTGCTGGTACGCGGATCGGGCCGCGGCTTCCGCCACCGAGTCGGAGCGACCCCGGGTCAGGAGCGGCACGTTGAGCGAAAGCACGTCTTCGGTCGTGAGCCCGCTTTCAACTTCGGAGAGCCGGATCAGGGTGCGGGTCAGGAGCCCGGCCCCGGTCAGCAGCATCACCGAGACCGCCACCTGCACCACCACGAGGCCGCGCTGCAGCCGGTGCTTGCGCCGGTCGCCGGTGTTCCGGGTCCCGCCCGCGCTGATCCACGCCGCCAGCGCGCCTTCCTCCGGCAGCGTCGCCACGAAGGAGAGCAGGAAGGCCAGGCCGAGCGACACCGCCAGGGTGAAGCCCAGCACCACCGGGTCGAGCCCGATCTCGCTGGCGCGGGGTGAATACCGCGCGGCGAAGGACGTGAGCAGACCGAGTCCCCCGATGGCGATGAGGAAGCCGAGCCCGCCGCCCAGCAGCGCCAGCAGCACGTTCTCGGCCAGCAGGAGACGGCGCAGCCGGCCGACGCCTGCGCCCAGCGCCGCGCGGGTCACCAGCTCGTGGGCGCGGCGGATGCCCCGCATCAGGGTCAGGTTGGCCACGTTGGCCGCGGAAATGATCAGCACGAAGCCGGCCGCCCCCATGAGCAGCCAGAGGGTGAGCTTGGCGCGCTCTCCGAGCACTTCCTTCAGCGGCATCATCGCGACGCGATAGTGGGAGCCCGGATCGTAGGCCGCCGCGAAGTCGCGCTGCATCGTGGCGTAGACCGTGCCGACCTCGCTCCGGGCCTGCTCCAGCGTGGCGCCGGGGGCGAGCCGGGCCACCACCTCGGTCATCCGGTGGGTCCGGCTCTCCGTCATGAAGGCGCTCAGGTGATGGTCGCTGACCACCATGTTGGTGTAGGCATCGACCCTGGTGGGAAAGGACGGCGCCGGCTGCACCACGCCGATCACCGTCACCGACCGGTCGTCCATCCGGATCTGCCTACCGACGGTCGCCGAGTCGCCCCCGAACCGCGAGAGCCAGCATTCGCGGGTCAGCACCATCACCGCCGGCACGCCGCGCCCGTCGTCGCTCGCGCGGGTCAGCCGGCCCAGGATCGGGGAGAGGCCCATCACGTCGAAGAAGTTGCCGGTCACGAGGCCAAGGGAGATGCGGGACGCACCGTCCTCGCGCTGGAGAATGCCGCTCGTGGTCGAGTACTCGGCGATGCCGCCGCCAAGCGTGGCGGCCCGGGCCCGGAAATCCTTGACCTCCGGAACCGAGAAGGTGACGTTGGCGCGCCCGGGGCCATCGGCCGAGTGGCGCAGGTACATCAGCCGGTCCCCGTCCCGGTGGGGGAGGGGCTTGAGCAGCAGGCCGCGCACGACGCTGAAGATCGCCGTGTTAGCCCCGATGCCGAGCGCCAGGGTCAGCACGGCGACGAGGGTGAACGCGGGGCTGCGGCGCAGGCCGCGCAGGGCGTAGCGAAGGTTCTGTCCCACGGACTCCATGCCGAACCTCCCCAATCGAGGCGTGCTGCGGCGGGAGCGCAGCCGGCTCATGCCGCGGGTTACTGCAATACTCAGTCGCGCGAGCCCGCCGGACGCCGGCCTGGCGGCCGCGATCACCGCGGCGGAGAACTCCGCCGGGGTGGCGGGGCGCTGCCGCGGTTCGAGCGCCATGCCCCGCTCCACCGCTCGATCGAGGAGCGGCGAGAGCTCCGGGGCAAACTCGCGGAGCGACGGCGGAGGGGCGATGAAGCGGGAGGAGACAATCGCCTGGGTCGTGGGTCCCTCGAAGGGCGGGCGGCCCGAGAGCATTTCGTACACCACGCAGGCCAGACTGTACACGTCGGAGCGGGTGTCCAGCTCCTTCTCGCCGCTCGCCTGCTCCGGGCTCACGTAGGCCGGGGTGCCGGCCGAGAAATCGAGCTCCCGGCGCAGGGTCCAGGGAAGGACCTCGGTGTGAAGCTTGCGGGCGACCCCGAAATCCATGACATAGGGGTGGGTCCCATCGAGCAGGATGTTCTCCGGCTTGACGTCGCAATGGAGAACCCTCTGCTCGTGAGCGTACTGGAGGGCGGCCGCGATACCCGTGATGAGTACCACTGCTTCCTCGCCGGGCAGCCGGATGGCCGACTGGAGCCGGGCTCGCAGCGAGCCGCCCCGGATGTAGGGCATCACGTAGAACGGCTGCCCGGCCGCTTCGCCGGAATCGTGCAGCGGGAGAATGTGGGGATGCTGGAGCTGGGCGACCGTGGCGATCTCGCGGAGGAACTGGGTGATCCCGATCCCGCTCACCGCCTCGGGAGAGATGACCTTCACGGCGACGGTCCGGCCGTGGCGGGTGTCCCGGGCCAGGTAGACGGCTCCCATGCCACCCTGGCCCAGCTCGGTATCGATCAGGTAGCGATCGGCGATGGCGCGACGGAAATCGGTATCGGCCCAGGACGGGATCCCGGTCTCGATCTCGAAGAGCTCGTCGAAGGGCAGGCCCAGCACCTCGAGCATCCTCTCCCGGGTCTTGGGAGAGGGGTAGGGGTGCTTGCCGTTGACGATCTCGGACCAGTGGCCGCGGGAGAGCCCGAGCTTGATGGCCCAGTGATTCTGGCTCAGGGGGCTCTGGGCCAGGAAGGCGAGGAGCCGTTGCTGGTTGAGGCGGACTCGCATGGACGCCAAGCTACGGGCCGGAGGGCGGGAAGGCTATACTCTTGCCCGACAAAGTGTTCGGGATCGTTCGATTGGGCGAACAATGGGGGCCGTTCCCCAAGGCCGGCCTTCAGCGCCGGGTGGGGTCCTGGTCGCCGGGGTCCGAGCCACCTCCGGGCGGTGGCCTGGCCGAGCCGGCGAGCCGCGTGATCACGCCCTCGATCTGCGCCCTCCGGCGGCGCGCCCAGCCCGACACCCGCAACGCCCCGGCAGCGAACATGCCGAGCCCCATCAGCGCCATGACTCCTACGCCGGTCAGCGCCCCGGGGTTGCCGAGGTTGCCGGCTACCGCCACCGCTACGAGTGCCGCGGCGGCGCCTCCCACGGCGATCGCGCCGCCGCTCATCATCGCGCGCGAGTCGCCCTTCATGGTCTGGAGCCGGAGCCGGTGGCCTTTGGGGGTGGGCTCGAGCAGCGCCTGGAGATTGCCGTTGGTCCACTGCCGGAAGGGACCGTCATACCGGAGCGAGCCCCGGGCACCGAACGTCGTGCGCAGATCCGCGACCAGGCCCTCCCAATCCGCATCGGAGAGCGGTCGCTCGAAC
>DASYRI010000008.1:0-7417 GCA_036004545.1 Gemmatimonadales bacterium | reverse complement strand
GCTCACGATGCCGGAAGTGACGGTGAAGGTCAGGTTGTCGCCCAGCGGGTTGCCGACCGCCAGGACCCACTCGCCGACCTTGGTGTCGGCGCTCGAGCCCAGGGCGGCGGGGGTCAGCCCCCTCGCGTCGATCTTGATCACCGCGACGTCGGTGGTGGGATCGGTGCCCACCACGGTGGCCGGGAACGAGCGCCGGTCCAGCAGCTCCACCGTGACCTTCTGCGCCCCGTCCACCACGTGATTGTTGGTCAGGATGTAGCCGTCCTCGGAGACCACGAAGCCGGAGCCCGAGCCCCGCTGGATCATCGGCCCCCGCTGCTGCGGAGTGGGGAAGTTGAAGAACGGCTCGAATCCCTTGGGGACCCGGAGATTCTGCGCCACCCGCTCCTTCCGCTCCGACTTGATGTAGGCGACGCTGGGCCGGATATGCTCGGCGACCGACGAGAACGCCTCGCTGAGCTCCACCAGCGTTCGGGTGGCCGGCAGCGCGGGAGCCTCGACCCGCTTGACCGCCGGCCTGGTGGAGACGAACCGGCCGGCTCCACCACCCTGAGCCAGCGAGGCCTGCGGCAGATCCAGCAGGCCGGCGAAGAGGAGTCCGAGCACGAAGGCGAGGCCGACCAGGCCCCCGAACTTCAGCCAATTGAGCGAACGTACCGACATACCGTTGTCATGCTCCCGTGTGAGTAACCATTGCCCCGGTTTCAATCAATATAGTCTCGATGCGCGGGTGGCGATCTGCGTTGCAGGGAGCCAGGGAGCTGGGGAGCTGGGGAGGTTGGCTCCCTGACTCCCTAGCTCCCTAGCTCCCTAGCTCCCCAGCTCCCCAACTCCCTAGCTCCCCGACCCCTATTTCTTATCGTCCTCCACGATCTCGTAATCCGCCTCCACCACGTCCTCCTTCTTCTGCTCGGAGCCGGACGGTCCCGCCTCGGGCCCCCCACCCCCTCCTGCCCCAGGGCCCTGCCCGGCGCCCGAGGAGGTGCCCGCGGAGGCCGCCTGGTAAAGGGAGGCGCCCGCGGTGGAGTAGGCGGCGTTGAGCTCGTTCAGGGCCTGGGTGATCCCCGCCGGGTCGCCGGCCCGGAGCGCCTGGCGGCCCGCCTCGACTGCGGCGTCGAGCCGGCCCTTCACCTCGGACGAGAGCCGGTCCACCCATTCCTTGCTGTCCTTCTCCACCTTGTAGACCAGGCCGTCGAGCTGGTTGCGGGCCTCGATCTGGTCGCGCCGCTCCTGGTCCTCCTTGGCGTGGAGCTCGGCGGCCTTCACCATCTTGTCGATCTCGGCGTCGGAGAGCCCGCTCGAGGCCTCGATCCGGATCTTCTGCTCCTTGCCGGTGGTCTTGTCCTTGGCGGAGACGTGCAGGATCCCGTTCGCGTCGATGTCGAACGTCACCTCCACCTGCGGCATGCCGCGCGGCGCCGGCGGGATGCCGGTAAGCTGGAACTTGCCGATGGTCCGGTTGTCCACCGCCAGCTGGCGCTCGCCCTGGAGGACGTGGATCTCCACCGTGGTCTGGTTGTCCTCAGCGGTCGAGAAGGTCTCCGACTTCCGGGTCGGAATGGTCGTGTTCCGCGGGATCAGGACGGTGGTGACGCCACCCAGCGTCTCGATGCCGAGCGAGAGCGGGGTGACGTCGAGCAGCAGCACGTCCTTCACCTCGCCGGCCAGCACGCCGCCCTGGATCGCCGCGCCGATCGCGACCACCTCGTCGGGATTGACCGACTTGTTCGGCTCCTTGCCGAAGTAGTCCTTCACGATCTGCTGCACCTTGGGGATCCGGGTGGATCCGCCCACCAGGATGACCTCGTCGATGCTCTTGGGATCGAGCCCCGCGTCCTTGAGCGCCTGCTGCATGGGGGGGATCGTCCGCTGGATCAGATCCTCCACCAGCGACTCGAACTTCGCCCGGGTGAGGCTGATGTTGAGGTGCTTGGGCCCCGACGCGTCCGCGGTGATGAACGGCAGATTGAGGTCGGTCTGCTGGGTGCTGGAGAGCTCCATCTTGGCCTTCTCCGCGGCCTCCTTGAGCCGCTGGAGCGCCATCGGGTCCCTGGAGAGGTCGATCCCCTGGTCCTTCTTGAACTCGGCCACCAGCCAGTCGATCAGCCGCTGGTCGAAGTCGTCGCCGCCCAGGTGGGTATCGCCGTTGGTGCTCTTGACCTCGAAGACGCCTTCGGCGAGCTCGAGCACCGAGATGTCGTAGGTGCCGCCGCCCAGGTCGAAGACGGCGATCTTTTCCTCCTTTTTCTTGTCGAGGCCATAGGCCAGCGCGGAGGCCGTGGGCTCGTTGATGATCCGCACCACCTCCAGTCCCGCGATCTTGCCGGCGTCCTTGGTGGCCTGCCGCTGCGAATCGTTGAAGTAGGCGGGCACCGTGATGACCGCCTTCTCCACGGTATGGCCGAGATAGTCCTCCGCGGTCTGCTTCATCTTCTGGAGGATCATCGCGGAGATCTCGGGGGGCGTGTACTTCTTGCCGCCGATCTCCACCGCGGCGAGCCCGTTGGCCCCGGCCTCGACCTTGTAGGGAACCCGCTTGACCTCTTCGGTGATCTCCGCCATCCGGCGGCCCATGAACCGCTTGATGGAGAAGATGGTCTGCTTGGGATTGGTGACCGCTTGCCGTTTGGCCACCTGGCCGACCAGCCGCTCGCCGTCCTTGGTGAACGCCACGACCGACGGGGTGGTCCGCCCGCCTTCGGCGTTTGGGATGACGACCGGGTCGCCCCCCTCCATGACGGCCACGACCGAGTTGGTGGTGCCGAGGTCTATGCCGATGATTTTCGAGGCCATGCTGGTGTCTCTGGGTTAGGGTCCGAAGCGGGCGTCCCGGGACCGGGCGTCGGGTTCCCGCCGAGTCGTTGGGTGGGCTGGGGGCAACCAACGTACCGCAGAACCACGCCAAAATGGCGCATTGGGCGCGACGGCATCCCCGGGCCATTGGCCCAGTTGTGCTCTGATAGCTTATTAGCTATCGTGGGGCATGGCCAAACTAACCGTCCTCACCGCTGCAACGCTGCTCAAGGATGCCCGGACCCGCGCCGGTCTGACGCAGCGCGCCTTGGCCAAACGGGCCCGGACCACTCAGTCCGTCGTCGCGCGGATCGAAAACGGCTCGACCTCCCCGTCGTGGTCAACCCTGGAGCGGCTGCTCGCCGCGGCGGGGTTCGAGGTGGAGGCGGCGGTCCATCCTGAGCCGGTGCTCGACCCCCAGGAGCTGGACGACGTGCCCCGAATTCTCGCCATGTCGCCCGAGGATCGGCTCCGGGAAATCGGAAACCTCACCCGGTTCCTTGCTGCTGCGCGCCGTGTCTGACGCCGGGGTCGTGGCGCCCCTCGACCCCGAGCGCATGCTGACGACCCTCATGCGCCATCAGGTCCGTATGGTCCTGATCGGCGCTCTCGCGGCCCGCCTTCAGGGGTTTCCGCGCCTCACCCTGGACGCAGACATCACCCCGGCGCGCGATGCGGAGAATCTGGACCGTCTGGCCGCCGCCCTCCGGGAGCTCGACGCGCGGGTGTTCACCGAAAGCATTCCCGAGGGGCTCCCGTTCGACTGCTCGGCGGCGACGCTCCGACGCGCCGATATCTGGAATCTGATCACCAACGCCGGGCGGCTGGACCTCGCATTCCAGCCGAGCGGGACGACGGGCTATGACGACCTGGCGGCGAGCGCGATTCCGTTCGAGGTCTACGGGGGGAAGCTTCTGGTCGCCAGCCTTCCCGATATTCTCCGATCCAAGGAGGCGGCTGGCCGTCCGAAGGACCGGCACGACGCGCTGCTCATCCGCGAGCTTATCCGGCGGTCCCGCGAGACCTGAGACCGACCGCCGGCGGACGGTGCCTTGCGGCGGGCTCAAGGCACGCTAACTTGGCGAGACAATGTCCCCCCCCGAGTCCTCCGCTTCTCCGAAGCCAGGAGCGACCGCCGTGCCCCCCAAACCGCGCGACGAGGATCTCGATTTCTTCGGGCTGACCCACCAGGGGCTGGTCCGCAAGGACAACCAGGACCACTACCTCGTCTGCACGCTGCACAAGACCGCGCGGGTGTGGGCCACCAGCCTTCCCAACCCCGAGCTGCTGGAGATCCCCAGCCAGCGGCTGGCGTCGTTCGGGCTGGTGGCGGACGGCGTGGGGGGACACGCGGGCGGCGAGGCGGCGAGCCGCGCGGCGGCGGAGGCGATTGCCAGCTACGTGACCCATGCGATGCACTGTTTCTACGCCGCCGACCCGACCGACGAGCCGGCCTTCCTCACCGCCCTCCAGGAGGCGGCCGAACAGACCCACGGCGCCGTGCTCGAACGGGCCCGGGTCAGCGGCGATACCAACTCGGCGACGACCCTCACCCTGTTCCTTGCGGTGTGGCCCGCGCTCTACCTTCTCCAGGTGGGAGACAGCCGCTGCTACCTCTACCGGGACGGCGCCCTCCAGCAGCTGACCCGGGATCAAACGATGGCGCAGGAGCTGGTGGAGAAGGGCGTGCTGCCCAAGGAGCGGGCGCCGAACAGCCCCTTCGCGCACGTGCTCACCAGCTCGATCGGCGGCAGCTCCACCGCGCCCGAGGTGACCCGCACCGAGCTTCGCCTGGGCGACATGCTGATGCTCTGCACCGACGGCCTGACCAAGCACGTCCCCGACGAGCGGATCCGGGAGCGGCTCCGCGACCTCACGTCCTCCGAATCGGCGGCCCGCGGACTGGTGGACGACGCGCTCGCCGGCGGCGGCACCGACAACGTCACGGCGCTGGTGCTCCGGACGATCCGACGCCACGCTATTCCGTGAAGGGCGACTTTTTCGAGCGGGGCGGCGGCTCGGCGCTCCGGTCGAGGAGCGCCTGCAGCTCCTCCTTGCTCATCTCGTAGGGATCGGTCTCGTAGCCGGGCGCGGCCACCGATCGGGCCCGCGCCGGGTTGTCGCCCACCGGCTCCAGGTCCCATTCGCTCTTCGAGCGCACCCGCACCTCCCACCCGCGGCCGTCTCTGTCGGTGAACTTGCGGTGGCTCATGGCAGCGGCCGGACCTCCTGCCACGGCGTGACGCCAAGCGTGCGGTACACCGCCGCGGGGTCGTAGAGCACCCCGTCCCTCATCACCAGCGACACCCGGCGGAGGTTGGCGATGTCGGCGACCGGGTCGCCGTCCACCAGCATCAGGTCGGCGAGCTTGCCCGGCGCCACCGCGCCGAAGCGATCGCCGTGCTTCATGACCTGGGGTGCCACGAAGGTGGCGATCCGGAGCACCTCGGCGTTGGGAATGCCCGCCTTGCTGTAGAGCTCGAGCTCGCGGTGGAGGCAGAAGCCGGCGTTGCAGTCGGTGCCGGCGACGATCGGAACTCCGGCGTCGTAGAGCGCCTTGACCATGCGGAGCATGTTGGCGTAGGCGGCGCGGTAGCGGGCGCGGAGCTCCGGCGTGGCGGGCAGGCCGCCGCCCCGGAGCCCGCGCCGGAGCTGGGCCGGGAGCCGCGCCGCGATCCGCTCGTCCCCCTCCGACATCGTGCCCGGCTCGGCGGTGAACATTCCCTCGAAGGTGGCGAGGGTCGGGTCCACGACCGTGTGGTGCTCCTCGAGGAAGCGGAGAAACGCCCGGACGCTGTCGGAGCCGGTGTCCAGCGCCGCGCCGTAGCGCCCGACGGCGGTGAAGCGGGCCGGCGTGCGGGTATCGATGCTGTCGCCCAGGAAATTGAGAAAGAGCATGTTGGTGTGCTGGATCTCGTCGTACCCCGCGCGCACCGCGAGGGTGGCGGTCATGTGATTCGGGATATGACCCGAGAGGCGCAGACCGCGCGCATGGGCCCGCTCCGCGATGCTGCGGACGAAGCCGGTGTCGAGCGAGCTGTAGAGCTTGATCTGCTCGTAGCCGTGGTCGGCGTACCAGTCCACCCAGCGGAGGGCTTCGTCCAGCGTCGAGACCAGGGCTTTCCCCGGGCCCTGGAAGGGGCCGCGGCCGTCAATGAAGCCCGCCTTCACTACCCTCGGGCCGATCGCCTGCACCGCGTCCCAGCGGCGCTGCATCGCGGCGAGCTGGTCCGCGTCGTTGGCCAGGTCGCGGATGCTGGTCACCCCGGCGGCGATGTCGAGCGGGCCGTCCACGTCGCTCATGTGCGCGTGCATGTCCCACAGCCCGGGGAGGAGGGTCTTGCCCCGCGCGTCGATCCGGCGGGCGCCGGCGGGGATGGTCACCCGGCCGTCGGGGCCCACCGCGCGGATCTGGTTCCCCTCCACCAGCACCGTGGTGTTGGGCACCAGCTTCGCGGCCGGCGCGTCGAAGAGCACGGCCCCGGTGAACGCGACGGGGCCGGTGGGCCGCTGGGCGAGCCGGGCCGCGGTCTCGCGCTCCCGGGTGCGCGCCAGCGAATCCTGCGCGGCCCGCAGCGCCGCCACCGCCGCCTCCGAGCCCTCGCGCACCACGTCGGTCCAGCCGGTGATCGCGGCGAAGAGCGCGGTGCTCTCGTCGAGCCAGACGTAGGTCGGCGTGAGGTCGAGGCCGGTGATCGCCCACGCGGTGAGGTGACGGCTCTCCGCGCCATTCCGCACCGTCTCCTCCCCCGCGGGTTCGATACGCGCTTCCCCCTCCGGCAGCAGGGCGAGGCGGCCGCCCGGGGCGCGGAGGAGGGCGCCGGCCAGCACCGCGAGGACGCCGGGCGGGGCGTTGAGCGGCAGGTAGAACGCCGGCCCCGGCAACGCTTTCGAGCCCTTCTCCGCCGAGCTCGACCACTCGCCGCGGCCGCCGCTCTGGATGAAGCGCTCGTCCACCGGCGCCTTGAGGTAGTCGTTGCCGGTGATGGTGACCGCGCTCGGCGTCCCCCCGGCGTCGAGCGCGATCCACGCGTCCAGCTTCGGTCCCCGGCCCCGGTCGTTGAATTCGAAGCGGGCGCGGAACGAGCCGTCCGCCTCGCGAATGCTCTGCGCCGAGCCGGCGCGGTTGCCGGCGATGAGGACGGTGTAGCGGAGGGTGTCGGTGGAAGGACGCCGCTCGGGCCGGCCGGCGGGCATGCCGGCGGAGCCGAGGCCGAGCGCCACGAAGGAGAGCATCAGCGCGGGGCGGGTCATGATTTCCTCGGCGGAGTCCATCGCCCGACTTCCTCCCAGATCTCGCGGGTCACGCTGGTGCCGGCGGGGAAATGGCGCGCGTAGTCCGCGCGGAGCCCGGGCGCGTGGCGTTCGAGATAGCCCTCGAGATCGGCGAGCGTCGCGGCGAGGTAGCGCTGCCGGAACCGGGTCTCGGTGGCCCGGTCGAATTCGGCGTGGGCGAAGCACCCCGTGGCGAGGGCCGCCGGAATGTGCCGGGAGCGCATGTAGGTGATGTAGCTCTCCACCAGCCCCTCCTCGACGTCCACGGTCACTTCGTAGGCGATCATCTACCCGACCCGGTGCGGGGGAGCGTCCCGGCCTGGCGATACAGGACCGTCCCGAAGTTGCA
>DASYRI010000007.1:0-10881 GCA_036004545.1 Gemmatimonadales bacterium | reverse complement strand
GAGCGCTCCCGGTCCACCCGCCGGATCTCCGGGACGCCGGCCTCGAAGCGCACGTCGGCCACCTGGCGGACCGGGGTAAGCCGCCCCGCGGAGGAGGCGAAATAGATCCGGTCGAGCGTCTCCGGCGAAGGGCGGGGCCGGTCGGCCAGGCGGACCACGACGTCCCGCGCCTCGCCGTCGGCCTCCCGGAGGACGCCGCCCTCCACCCCCGCGAGCCCGAGCCGGAGGGTCCGGTCGATCTCCAGCGGCGAGACGCCGAGCAGGCCGGCCTTGGCGCGGTCAATGACGACGCGGAGGTCGGTGCGGTCGAGGCGCACCGGGTTATCCACGTACTGCGTGCCCGGCGTCGTGAGGAGCGCCTCCTCCACCCGCGCCGCGTAGGTCCTGAGGGTGTCGAGGTCCGGGCCCCGCACCCGGATCGCGATCGGCGCGTCCACCGGCGGGCCGTTCTCGAACTCCCGCAGCTCGATCCGGGCGGCCGGATACGCGGCGAACGTGGCCCGGAGGCTGTCGAGCATCGCGGGCGTGCGCTTCGGGTCGTAGCGTTCGAGCACCACGAAGAGCTGCCCCACCGCCGGATTGTCGCGCCGGGGGACGACGTTGTAATAGATGCGCGGGTTGTCGTGGCCCACCGAGGTGAAGGCCGCGCGCGCTTCGGGCCGCCCGAGGATCACCGACTCCGCGTAGCGCGCCGCGGCGCCGGTGGCCTCGATACTGGCGCCTTCCGGCGCCGTCACGTTCACGTAGAACTGCGCCGTCTCGGCCTTGGGAAAGAGGGAAAAGCCCACCGCCGGCACCAGCGCGCCCGCCGCGACCACGAACGCTCCCGCCACGCCGAGCGCCACCACCGGCCGCCGGAGCGCCCGGTCGAGCAGCGGAGCGTAGGTCCGATGGATGAAGCCCTCGAAGGCGTGCAGCGCCCGGTTGCCGCCCTCGGCCGCGTGCTGCGGAAGCACCCGGCTTGCGAGCCAGGGGATGATGGTGAGCGAGACGAAGAGCGAGCCCAGCACGGTGAAGATGACCGCGACCGGCATCGAGCGGATGTACATCCCCGGGCCTCCGGGCAGGAGCAGCAGGGGCACGAACGCGAGCACCAGCGTCGCCGTCGCGCCCAGCACCGCCACGGCGATCTGCCGGGTGGCCTCGACCGCCGCCTCGAGCCGGGAGCGCCCGGCCCGGAGGAAGCGGGTGATGTTCTCCACCACCACGATCGAGTCGTCCACCAGGAGGCCGAGCGCGATCACCGAGCCCACGATGGAGAGCTGGTTCACGGTGAAGCCCGCGAAGCGGAGCAGGGTGAGCCCGATGGCGAGAGAGAGCGGAATGGACACCATCACGATGCTGGCGGCGCGGAGCCCGAGCGGCAGCAGCGTCAGCAGCACCAGCGCGATGGCGATGGCGAAATCGGTGCCCAGCCGGGCCAACCGGTGCGACACATTGGCCGCCTGGTCGAAGCCCCGGGCCAGGGTGACGTCGGGTGGGAGCTCGGTGACGAACCGGTCCAGCTCGGCCCAGACCCGGTCCCGCACCACGGACACGTTCTGCGTGCCCTGTCCGGTGACGGTGACGAACACGGCCCGCTTGCCGTTGTAGCGTGCCTGGTAGGTGGAGTCGGCGTAGCCCCAGCGCACCTCGGCGATGTCGCCGACGCGCACCAGCTGGCCTCCCGAGGAGCGGACCACGGTCCCGGAGATCTGCGCCAGCGTCTCGTAGCTGCCGCTCGACTTGACGTTGAACGCCCGGCTCCCCGCCTCGACGCGTCCGGCGGGAAGGTCGGCGCTCTCGCCGGCGATGGCCTGGAGCACCAGGCCGGGCGGCAGGTTGAGCCGCGCGAGGCGGCCCAGATCCAGGGAGACGTCCACCCGCTTTTCCGGCACGCCCCACCGCTCGACCCGGCGGACGCCGGTGAGCGAGGAGAGCCGGTCCTCCAGCCGGTCGGCCAGGCTGTCGAGCACCCGGTACGGCGCCGCCTCGCTCACCAGCGCGAGCTGGGCGATGGCCACGTCTTCCGTGGTCGTTTTTTCCACCGTGAAGCGGACCAGCTCCTCCGGCAGCTCGGGCCGGAGCGCGTTCATCTCCCGGACCACCTCGTCGTAGCGCTTCTCGGGGTCCTGGTCCGCTTCGAATTCGACGGAGATGGTGGCGACGCCGTCCTGGATGTTGCTCTTGATCTGCTTGATGTTCTCCAGCGCGTGGACCCGATCCTCCGCCGGCTTCACGACCAGGCGTTCCAGGTCGGTGGGCGAGGCGCCGGGATAGACTGCCACGACGGTGAAGGTGGGGAAGTTGAGCGGCGGGTCCTCCCCCTTGGGGATCGCGACCCACGAGGCGAGCCCCAGCGCAGCCACCATCGCGAAGACCACGAGGGTGAACTGCCAGTTCCGCACCGGAAAGTCGAGGAACTTCATGGCAGCACCCTCACCTTCGCGCCGTCGCGCACGTAGGCCGCTCCGTCGGTGATCACGAGGGCGATGCCCTCGAGACCGTGGGCGATGGCGGCCCGCCCGCGGTCCAGGAAGGCGATGGTGACGCTCCGCCGCTCGGCCCGGGTCCGGTCCGCCGACAGGGCGTAGACCGTCCCGGTCTGGCCGTCGGCCTCGAGCAGCGCCTCGATGGGAACCAGCAGCGTTCGGCGTCCCGAGGCGGGGCGGATCTCGACCTGCGCCACCATCCCGCTCGCCAGCCGGCCGGCCCCCGCGGCGGGGAGCGCGATCTCCACCGGGTAGGCACCGGTGCCGGGCTCAGCCGCGGCCGCGATCTCGGTAACCCGCCCCGCGAGCGCCTTCCCGGGGAGCGCGTCGAAGCGCACCATGGCGCTGTCGCCCCGGGCGATCCGGACCACGTCACGATCGGCGAGACCCGCGCGCACCACCGAGCCACGGGTGCGGCTGCCCAGGACCAGGATCGTCGCCCCGGACGCCACCAGCTCGCCCGGCTCGGCGTGGCGCGCGAGAATCACGCCGGCGGCGGGCGCCACGATTGCGGCGTAGCGGCGGTTGAACCGCGCCGTCGTCAGGTCGGCTTGCGCCATCGTTGCCCCGGTCTCGGCGTCCTGGAATTGGGAGAGCGTGAAGACGCTGTCGGTGTAGAGCCGCCGCGCCCGGGCCAGGTCCCGCTCGGCCTTCTCGGCGGCGCTCCCGGCGCGCGTCACCGCGGCGTCGATTTCCCGCGGGTCGAGCGTGGCAAGCACCTGTCCCGGCCGCACGGTGGCGCCCGCGTCCACGGAGATCCGGCTGATCACGCCGCCGATCTTGAAGCCCAGCGCGATCTCCTCCTTGGGGCCCAGGGTGCCGGTGGCCATGATGGGCGGAGCGATGGCCTCCGCGGTGACCGGCGCGACGCGAACCGGGGTGGCGGCCGATGCCGCGACCGCAGGAGGAGCCGGCTCGCCGGCCGCGCCGCGGCACCCGGCGACTGCCGCGGCGGCGCTCAGGCCGATGACGAGAATCTGGACGCGCATGGTGGTTGCTCCGTTCAGTGAATGCTGCGCAGCGCGGCCGCGCGCTCGAGGTCGAAATAGCGGGCCGCGTAGCGATGCACGGTGAGGGCGCGGTTGAGCTCCGCGCCGGTGAGCTGGGTGCGCGCATCGAGGAACTCGATCTGTGAGGCGACGCCTTCCTGATAGCGCCGGCGCACCAGGTCGAAGGTCTTGCGCGCCGCGCCGAGCCGGTCATCGGCGGTGGCGATCGCCGCGTGCGCGACCACCGCCGCCTCGTACGCCTGGCGCACCTCGAGGCGGATCCGGTCCTCCAGGTCCCGCCGCGACACCCTGGCGCGCTCGGCCTCGGCCCGGGCCGCCTCGTGGCGCGCGGCGTCGCGGCCCCCGTTGAAGAGATTCCACGAGAGCGCCACCGACGCGGTCCAGTAGTCGGTCTGGCGGTTGAACCGCACGTCCTGCCCCTGGAACCCGTAGTCGAAGGCCACGCCGACGGTGGGCAGGAAAGACGCCCTGGCGAGGCCGACGGCGGCGTCGGCGGCGCCGATCCCGGCATCCACCTCCGCCAGCTCCTCCCGCCGACTCAGGGCGCTCGCCACGGCGCTGTCTTCACTGATGTCGAGGTCGAAGCAGAGAGCCGAGTCTGGAATCGAATCCACCGCCGCGTCGAGCCCGCGGCCGAGCAGCTGGTTGAGCGCGCGCGCGGCCGCATCCACCCGCTCGCGCGCCTCGGCGAGCTTCTGGGCCACGTCGCTCCGCTCGGCCCGGGCGCGGAACACCACGTCGGGGGCGGCGCGGCCGGCGTCGAGCAGGCGCTGGGAGACGCGCTCGCTCTCCACCACGAGCGCCAGGCTCGCCTCGTAGATCGAAACCGCGCTCCGCGCGTCGGCGACTGCGACGTACGCGATCTGAACGTCCGCGGCGAGGCGCCGGGCCGCCCCCAGCCGATGGGATCGGTCACCATCAAAGCGATGCCGGGCGAGCGAGTAGTTCCGGCGGATGGTCTCGTTGAAGAGCGGCTGGACCAGCCGCACCCGCGAGTCGTGCGCGAGCGGCAGGGTGAGGTCGATATTGGTCGGGAAGCGGTCGGCGCCCTGGATCCGGTTGAGGGCGGCGTAGGCCGGATTGATGAGATCACCGAGATTCAGGGTGCCGCTCTGACGGGTGTAGCGGGACTCGATGGTGGCCGAGGGGAAGAAGAGCCCGCGCGCCTCCTTCACCTGCGCCACGCTCCGGGCTTCGGCGAATCGCTCGGTGGCGAGGCCGAGATTGTTCCGCAGCGCCTCGGCGACGAGGTGGCCGAGGGGATCGCGCTGCTGCGCGAGAGCACGGGTCGGTTCAGACAGGACCATCGCCGCCAGAGCCGCGATCCCCGCGAGCGCCGCTCGCCTCGGCAGCGGAGCCGAGCATGGTGAGTTGAACGAAGGTGGGTATCCTAACATCGTTAAGTCCCCCGGCAAAAAAAGAGAGATCAGTCCCCCGGGGCCCGGAGCAGGCCGCGGATCATCGCTTCGCCGCCGGCGCGGGCCGTTTCGCGGGCGTCACGCCACTCGATCCAGGCATCGTGGTGCTTGACGATCTGCAGCGACACGATGCCGTGCGCCGCGCCCCACATCATCTGGGCCATCGCATCGGGGTCGTTCACCTCGGGGCGCAAGAGCCCGCTCGCGATCGCCTCCGCGCAGGTCTGGCGCAGGAAGGCATAGGCGTCTTCGCTCGGGTCGCCTCGGGTGAGGCTGGTCTGGAGCGCGGTGTCCGGCGGCCGCCGGGTCATGAACATGAGCTGGTATTGCATCGGGTTGGCGTGGGCAAATCCGACGTATGCCTCGCAGATCTTTCCCAGCCGCTCGAGCGGGCTCGCCACCCGGCCGATGCGGAGGAACGCCTCGGCGAGCGCGCGGAAGTCCACCGCGCTGAGCTCGGTGAGGAGGGCGTCCTTGTTCTCGAAGTGGTGGTAGATGGCGGTGGGGGTGTACTCCACCTCTTTGGCGATGGCGCGCATGGTGGTGGCCTCGTAGCCCAGGCGCACGAACATCTCCCGCGCGGCATCGAGGATCTTTCGCCTGGTATGCTCCCGGTCCCGTTCTCGCCGCTCCTTGCTGCCCACGCTGGCTGCTCCTTTGGATCGCTGGTAGCCAACCTAACATCGTTAACTGGAAGGCGCAAGGGGCGGGTTTGGCTGCCCAGGGCCCCGGGGGAGGCAGGCCTGGTCCGGAGGGGGGCGCGAAGGCCCCCGGCGGGAAAGGACCTGGATTGATGGCTCGTGGCCGGGCAATTAACGTGATGCCATCAAGCCCTTGAGCTCAAAGTCGGGTCGCTGTCGGACGAAGAAGCCCGGGCGCTCCGGCGGCTGATTCCGGCGTCAGACCGACGATCGAGACACGCAGTAGCGTCAGGTTTCCTCCCACCCGATCAGGAGGTTCCGATGAGTCGCACAATCGCAGTGCTCGCTGCCTTCATCGCGAGCGCAGTTCCTGCGCTCGCCCAGGATGCCGTCAAGGTTGCGCCCAAGAACTACTCCGTCGTCTTCGAGAACGACCAGGTACGCGTGCTTCGAGTCGTAGTGGGCCCTGGCGAGAAGACCGCCATGCACGAGCATCCCGCCAACGTGGTAATACCACTCAGTGATGCCGTCGTCCGATTCACCCTGCCGGACGGAACGACGCAGGAGCCGAAGATGCCTCGCGGCACGCCTGTCTGGGGCCCGGCAGGGAAGCACGCAGGCGAGAACATGGGCAAGACCAGGATCGAAGCGATCATCGTCGAGCTCAAGAGCAAGCAGTAGTCGCGTCCACCAGGCCTCAGTTTCGATGCGGTGCGCCGGCTAGCACCGCGCTCGAGCCGCCCGCCATGGAGACGGCTTCCTATCGGAGGCGGCGCTGGCACGGCGGCTGCCCGGCCCGCGGTCTCATCCGCGCTTGCTACCGCCGGGGTCTCGCACGCGTGGCCCTGGCCGCCGTCCCTCTGTTCGTCACCCTTTCCGCCGCTCCCCGTCCGCCGACGCCGCTCCTGCCGCGTCCGTGCACGGCGCGGGATTCTGTCGGTCTCTTGAAGCCCTCAGATCTCGGGTACGCTGAGGCGCAGGACTTCCGGCGATTCCTTGACGAGCACGGATTCCAGGTCCAATGCGTCATTCGCAGCACGTTTGCCAGCTTCGTTTGGCCCTGGCCCGAGGCGGCCTTCTTGACTGACCGTGGAGATCTCGAGGTTCGGTTTTTCCCTTCACCAGACGGCGCGGAGCGCGTACGGATCAACGAGGCACACACCGGCCGGGGCTGGCGCTATTCCTTTCCGGGACATTCAGGAGGCGGCGATACCCTCTACGCCCTGCGCCGCCAATACTTTCTCCGGAACCGACGCTGGCTCGTCGTGCTGGAGGACTCAGCCGTCGCGAGCACCCTGCGACGACTCCTGCCGGAGCTGGCCAAACGGACCGGTGCCCCTGACGACTGATCAGGTGTAACCTAACCCGCACCTGGCGCCGACCCTCGACGCGCCGCACCCGGATGAAGACCGCTTCCTTACCTCTCCCGCATCCTCCGGGGACCACCGGCAGCCCGGCTTGACGGGCGCCCCTCGGCCATATATGGTTGCCATATATGACCACCTCCCGCACCACCGTCTACCTCGGCACCGACGACTACCGCCGGCTCAAGACGCTCGCCCGCGCCACCGGCCGCACCACCGCCGAGCTGGTGCGTGAGGCGGTGGCGGAGTACGCCCGCCGCCACGCTCCAGCCGCCCGCCCGAAGACCATCGGCGCCGGCCGGAGCGGGGCGGGGCGGGGGCGGGGCGACGTCGCCGAGCGAGCCGAGGAGCTGCTCCGGGGCATGGGACGCAAGCGGTGATCGTCGCCGACACCGGGGCCATCGTGGCCCTGGCCGACGCCGACGACCGCCACCACCGCGCGCTCCGCGCCCTCTGGGAAGAGGACCCCGAGGCGTGGGTTCTTCCCTGGGCGATCCTCCCCGAGGTCGACTCCCTCCTCGCCGAGCACGTCGGCGAGCGCGCGGCGGCGGCGTTCCGGGCTGACCTCGTCTCCGGCGCCTGGGCCGTCGAGTGGGGAACCGAGGCCGACCTGGTGCGGGCCCAGGCCCTTTGCGCCCGCCATCGCTCGCTTCGGCTCGGCCTGGTGGACGGGGTCGTGATCGGCGTGGCCGAGCGGGTCGGCAGCAAGGCGATCGCCACGCTGGATCTTCGTCATTTCGGCGCGGTGGACATCCAGGGACATCCCGCCCTCCTGCCCCGCGATCTCCCGGCGCGAGCCTGAGCTGGCTCGGCCGCTCGGTCCGCCCGTCCGCAAGCGGTGTGCGTCCACCCTGGGCGGTTCGTCACATATGAAGGACCATGAACGCCGGCCCTTTCCCGACTGTCGAGCCGCATCGCGGTCCTTCCGCCAGAATGGCGGACATCAGGCTCTGGTGAGTCCGCCGCCGGGTCGGAGGATTCGCCGGACGACCAAGAGAGGACGGCCGACATGTTGCGACCCGAAGTAGCATCCGTTTCCCAGCAGGACCGGCTCCGCGCCGTCATGGCGCGGGACGCCATCACCCACGGCCAGACCGTACGCGCCGACATCGAGCACGTCGAAGTCTCCCGGAAGTTCCACGGGAAGGAGCTGGTCTTCTTCTGCGGTATCCAGGGGCTCCGGGTGCGGGAAACCGTCCGCCCCGGCGACGGGCATCCCCTCCCCGACGAGGTGGCGGTGACCGGGCTCGCGGTGGAGCGCGAGGGCCTCTACAACGTCCGGAACGCGCTGATCAGCTCCAACGGCCGGATCGAGGTCACGCTGGACGACCGGAGCAGGGTGGTGCCGGTGAACCGGCTGACGACCTGGGCGACCTGGCTCACCGGCTGAAAGGCCGAAGCGCGGTCCACCCCGGGAAGGAAACCGCCCCGTAGCGCCTGGCGCTACGGGGCGGTTGGCGTTTCGGCGACGGCGCGCCGCTCGATCGCCGCGACGAGGTACTGCGTCGCCGGCACGGCGATCCGGTGGGCGCGGGCGCCCCGGAGAATCGGGCCGCCGATGGCGTCGAGCTCCGGCGGCCGCCCGGCCGCGACGTCCTTCTGCATCGAGCTCCGGAGCGTGGCCGGAAACCCGCGCAGCGTCACCAGCGTCTCCCCCGTGTCCACCTTCGCCCCGCTTGCCGCGCCGACGGCGGACGCCTCCCGCGCCGCCGCCTCGAATCGCGGCCCCCACTCCGGATCGGCGCGCAGCTCTCCCACCGTCATCCCGGCAGCCGTGGTGGCGAGCGCCATCGGGGCCAGGAGCACGAGCTTCCGCCAGAGCAGGGTCAGCTCGTCCGGCTCGAAGGAACAGGTGCAGCCGAACCGGGTCAGAATCTCCGCGACGCCGGCGAGCTGGGGCTGCCCGGCCGCGGAGAAGGCGAAGCGCGCGAACGGCGACCGATGCACGATGTGTCCCGGCGCCGGCCGCTCGAACTCGCCCGCGATGGTGCCGGGCACCACCGCCCGATCGCCGAACCTCGAGCGCAGCCGCGCCAGATGGTCAATCCCGTTGAGGAGCGGCACCACCGTGCCCGCCCGCGCGGGCTCCGGCACCAGGGCGAGCGCCGCCTCCAGCTGGGTCGCCTTGGTGGTGACCCAGAGGAGGTCCACCTCCTGGTCGAGCCGCTCGGCGCGCGGGCACGCCGCGGTGATCCCGCCGAAAGGACTCTCCAGGGTGAGCGCCCGGGGATGCGCCGCGAGGGTTCCCGGGCGGAGCAGCAGCGTCACCCGCTCGCCAGCATTGGCCAGCACGGCGCCGACGAATCCGCCCACCCCGCCCACGCCCAGCACCCCGTGCTGCATGCGACGACTCCGGTGCGATCCCCTCCAAGATCGGCCCCCCGCGGCCGGTGCGGGAGGGGTTGAAGAACTGCGGCGGCCGGGGCTACCGTTCGGCCGAGCGAACCCGCAGGAGGATCGGGGGGACGGATCTCACACCGTGGAGGCGGGAGACCGTGGCCCTCCCCCGGCGGCTCGCCGGACTGCTCGACCTGGAGTGTACGACATGCCGACCACCCCGTCCCGCAAGGGTCCCGCGACCCGTCTCGCCGACCTCGAACCACAGCTCACGACGCCGGCGTTCGCCGCGCCGTCCGCCAGGGCGCCGCTCGCGCCGTTCCAGATTGCCCGCCGCCAGCCGGGGCCGCACGAGGTGCTCATCGACATCCTCTACTGCGGGGTCTGCCACACCGACATTCACCAGGTCCGCGATGAATGGGGGGGGGGCCGCGGCGTCTTCCCGATGGTGCCGGGCCACGAGATCATCGGCCGGGTGGCCCGGGCGGGCGAGGCGGTCACCCGGTGGAAGACCGGCGACACGGTGGGCGTCGGCTGCCTGGTGGATTCCTGCCGCGAGTGCGAGGCGTGCCGGGCGGGCGCGGAACAGTACTGCGAAGGGGAGGGCGGACCCACCTTCACCTACGGCGGCACCGAGCGCGACGGAACCACGCCCACCTACGGCGGGTACTCGACCCGGATCACGGTGGACGGGGCGTATGTCGTCGGGATCCCCAAGGGCCTTCCGCTCCCCGGCGCGGCGCCGCTCCTCTGCGCGGGGATCACCACCTATTCGCCGCTCCACGCCTTCGGGGTCCAGCGGGGCGACCGGGTCGCCGTGGTGGGGCTCGGCGGGTTAGGACACATCGCGGTGAAGATCGCCAGCGCGATGGGCGCGCGGGTGGCCGTGGTGAGTCACTCGCCCGCCAAGCGGGAGGACGCCAGGCGGCTGGGCGCGGAAGAGTTCCTGGTGGTGCGGAGCGCCGACGACGTCGCCCGGCAGGCGGGGCGCTTCGACCTGGTGCTCGACACCGTCTCCGCCCGGCACGACTACGCCGCCGGGCTCGAGCTCCTGCGCCGCGACGGCACCATGGTGCTGGTGGGCCTGCCCGAGCCCAGCCCGCTCGAGGCCCGCCCCCTCATCCAGCGGCGCCGCCGGCTCGCCGGCTCGATGATCGGCGGCATCCGGGAGACCCAGGAGATGCTCGACTTCTGCGGGCGGGAAGGGATCACCGCCGAGGTGGAGCAGATCCCCATCCAGGGGATCAACGAGGCGTACGAGCGGATGCTCCGGAGCGACGTACGGTACCGGTTCGTGATCGACCTGGCCAGTCTCCGGAAGTCCTGAGCGCCGGGCTTGCGGCCCTTCGATCGCTCCATCGTCGAGGGGCCGCTCACGCCCGTGGTCTGGAAGATCGCCTGGCCCACGATGCTCACCAACATCGTCGGCGGCCTGCAGGGCATGGTGGATCACGTGCTGGTCGGCAACCTCATCGGCTTCACGGCGAACGCCGCGATCGGGGTGAGCTGGCAGATCATTCTCGTCGTCATCATCTTCATCTCCTCGCTGTTCACCGGCATGAGCGTGCTGGTGGCGCGGTTCGCCGGGCAGGGCGACGCCGACAAGGTCAACCGGGTCGTCTACCAGGCGTTTCTCACCG
>DASYRI010000006.1:0-9647 GCA_036004545.1 Gemmatimonadales bacterium | reverse complement strand
GGACGGTCACCCCTGACCGTCCGACCGCCTGACCGCCCGTCCGCCTGTCCGCCAGTCGTGCGCTCCCGGCCCCTCGCTCCCGGCCTTCCCGCGGTGTCGATCATCGGGTTCGGCGGGATGCCGCTCTCCATCGCGGGCCGTCCCGACCCGGCCGCGGCGCGGGCCACGCTTCACGCCTCCCTCGATGCCGGCATCACCCTCATTGATACCGCGGACGTCTACTGCCTTGACGATCGCGAGATCGGGCACAATGAACGGCTGATCGCCACGGTGCTCCGGGAGTGGCCGGCGGGGCCGGGGCGGGAGGCGATCCTGGTGGCGACCAAGGGCGGGCTCACCCGTCCTCGCGGCGGCTGGGAGCGGAATGGGCGCCCGTCCCACCTGCGCCGGGCTTGCGAGCAGTCGCTCCGCGCCCTCGGCGTCGAGCGGATTGCGCTCTACCAGCTGCATGCCCCCGATCCCGCGGTGCCGTTCGGGGAGAGCGTCGGCGCGCTCGCCGAGCTCCGCCGGGAGGGAAAGATCCGCTGGGTCGGGCTCTCAAACGTCACCGTCTCCCAGATCCGGGCCGCAGAAGCGATCGTCCCGATCGCCACCGTCCAGAACCGCCTCAATCCCTTCTTCCGGGAGGCGCTGGACGCCGTGGTGGGCTACTGCCGGGAGCGGAACATCGGCTTTCTCGCCTACAGCCCCGTGGGTGGCGGGCGACTCAACAAGAAGCTCCCCGCCCACCCGGTGCTCCAGCGGCTCGCGGCCCGCCACCACGCCAGCCCCCACGCCGTCGTGATCGCCTGGGTCCTGGCCCAGGGCCCGGCCGTGTTCGCCATCCCCGGGGCGCGGACCGCCGAACACGCCCGGGACGGGGCGAGTGCGGTGGACCTGAAGCTGACGGCGGATGAGCGGCGGGAGATTGACGAGGCGGAGTTCGAAAGGCGGTGAAACGCCAACCGCTCCCGTCGTCGGCTAAATTCCTCCCATGCCCCAGCCTCTCCGCCGCCCCACCCCCACCGTCCACGTCGGTCCGGTCCAGGTTGGCAGCCGCCACCCCATCGTCGTCCAGGCGATGACCAACACCGATACCGCCGACGTCGAGGCGACGGCGGCACAGGCGGCGGCGCTCGCCGAGGCGGGGAGCGAGCTGGTGCGGGTGACGGTGAACAACGAGGAGGCGGCTGCGGCGGTCCCCCGCATCGTGGAAGCGCTCGACCGGCGCGGCTCGGCCGTTCCCCTGATCGGCGACTTCCATTACAACGGTCATCTGCTCCTCACCCGGTACCCTGATTGCGCCAGGGCCCTGGCCAAGTATCGCATCAATCCCGGCAACGTCGGCAGCAAGCGGCGCGACGAGAACTTCCGCGCCATCATCGCCGTGGCGATCGCCAACGGCAAGCCGGTGCGGATCGGCGTCAACTGGGGCTCGCTCGATCAGGATCTCCTGACCGCGCTGATGGACCAGAACGCGCGCGCCGCAGAGCCGCGCGAGGCGCGCGACGTGACCCTCGAGGCGATCGTGCAGAGCGCCCTCCGGTCGGCCGAGCTGGCGGAAGCGAGCGGCCTGCCCCACGACCGGATTCTTCTCTCGGCCAAGGTCTCCGGCGTGCAGGACCTGGTGGAGGTCTACCGCCGGCTCGCCACCCGGTCCGATCACCCGCTTCACCTGGGGCTCACCGAGGCCGGCATGGGCATGAAGGGGGTGGTGGCGAGCGCGGCCGGGCTCGCCATCCTCCTCCAGGAAGGGATCGGCGACACCATCCGGGTCTCGCTCACGCCGGAGCCGGGCGGGGACCGCGCCGAGGAAGTCCGGGTGGCCCAGCAGATCCTCCAGTCGCTCGGCCTCCGGAGCTTCACCCCGCAGGTTACCAGCTGCCCCGGGTGCGGGCGCACCACCAGCACCTTCTTCCAGCAGATGGCCCAGGACATCCAGGGCTACCTCGTGGACCGGATGGCGGAATGGCGGGCCACTCGGCCCGGCGTGGAGGAGCTCCGCGTGGCGGTGATGGGTTGTGTCGTGAACGGGCCCGGGGAATCCAAGCACGCCGACATCGGGATCTCCCTCCCCGGCACTTTCGAGGAGCCCAAGGCCCCGGTCTACGTGGACGGCCGGCTGCTCACCACCCTCAAGGGAGACGCCATCGTGGCGGAGTTCCTCCGGATCCTGGATGAATACGTCGCGCGGAAATACCCCTCGGCGGCGCCGGCGGAGCGCTGACCATCTCCAGCGCCGAGTTCTTCCAGCAGCCGCTCCACGCCCTGCCGGCGCTCTTCGCGGCGGGGATCGCCACCAGCATCACCCCCTGCATCTATCCCATGATTCCGATCACCGCCGGTGTCCTGGGCGGAGCGGGGGCGTCCGAGCGCAGCCGGGGACGCACGGTCCTCTACACCCTCCTGTACGCGCTGGGCCTGGCGCTGGTCTATTCGGCGCTCGGCCTCCTCGCCGGGCTGACCGGCACCCTCTTCGGCGCGGTAAGCTCCAACCGGTGGGCGTACCTCGCGATGGGGAACCTGCTCCTGCTCGCTGGGCTCGCGATGCTGGATGTCTTTCCGGTGGCGGCGCCCGGACGGCTCATCGCCTGGGCCGCGCAGTTCGGGAGCCGGTCGCCGGGGTCGGTCTTTCTCATGGGAGCGACGTCGGGCCTCGTGGCGGCACCGTGTGGCGCGCCGGCCTTCGTGGCCGTCCTTACCTTTGTGAGCCACACCCGGAGCGCCGTGCTCGGCTTCCTCTACTTGTTCGTGTTCTCGATCGGGATGACCGCGCTGCTCATAGGGGTGGGACTCTCGGCCGGCACGCTGGCCGCGCTCCCCAGGGCGGGGAAGTGGATGGAGTGGGTCAAGAAGGCCGGTGGGGTGCTGATCCTGGGTATGGCGCAGTACTACTTCATCAAGACGGGGCAGGCATGGTGAGACGCACGGACGCAAACACGCAAAGACGCAAAGCAGGGGCTGGGGTGGCGGTGCTGGTGGCACTCTTCGGCGCCACTCCAGCCCAGGCCCAGTTCGACGCCGGTATCCCGGTGGGGTCGAAGGCGCCGGCAATTATCATAGCCGACCTCGACGGCAAGCCGGTGAATCTGGGTACCGTCATCGGGAAGAAGCCGGTGTTGCTGGAGTTCTGGGCGACCTGGTGCCCGATCTGCAAGGCGTTGCTTCCCCAGCTCGAGCGGGTCCACCTGGCGTTCGGCGACCGGGTGGAGCTGTTCGGGATCAACGTGACCGTGAACGACTCGAAGAGCCGGATCCGGCGCTATCTCGCCGAGCATCATCCGCCGTTCCGGGTGTTGTTCGACGACAAGGGAGTGGGGACCCGGGCGTACGATGTACCGGGAACCTCCTTCATCGTGGTGGTGGACCCGGGAGGGAAGGTGGTCTATACCGGCTCGGGGGAGGATCAGGACCTGGTGGCGGCGGTCCAGAGAGCCGTGGGGACCAAATAGCACCATTTCGCTATTCGCTCACATCCGGCGGTCCGCCCCCGCCCGGCGCCGGCTCCTTCACGTAGCCCGGCCGTCCCATCGCGGCGAAGGTCAGCCGCTTGCCCAATTCCACCCCCGGCTGATCGAACGGGTTCACGCCGTACCAGACCCCCGCGAAACCGGTCGCGAGCTGGAGGAACATGATCAGCTCGCCCATCGCTTCCGCGGTGAGCGCCGGCACCGAGAGCGTCAGGCTCATCCGGCCCATCCGCGCCAGCGCGGCCGACGTCGCCTCCTGCTCGGCCCGGAGCAACCCGCCCAGCGTGTGCCCCTGCAGGTAGGCGAGCTCCTCGGGGAGCCCGGGCCGCTGCGGGATCGTCACGTCCTCACCCGGGTGCTCCACCCGGAGGAAGCTTACCACCTTGTCGAACGGACCCTCCATGAAGAGCTGCACCTGGCTGTGCTGGTCGGTCGCGCCGATAGCGCCCACCGGCGTCGGTCCGGTGTGGATGACGCTGCCCCGGCGGTCCAGCTTCTTGCCCAGGCTCTCGGCCCAGAGCTGCACGTACCACGCGGCGAGCTCCCGGAGGCGGTCGGTGTAGGGCATGAGCACCTGAATCCGGGCGCCGAGCCAGGCATCCGCCGCCCAGAGCAGCGCGCCGTAGAGGGCCGCCGGGTTCTGAGACAACGGCTCGCGCTCGGCCCGCTCCAGCGCGCGGCGGGCGCCGGCCACGAGGCCGGTGACGTCAATCCCCACCAGCGCCGCCGGCAGGAGCCCGACCGGGGTCAGCACGCTGTAGCGGCCCCCGATGCGCTCGGGCACGTCGAGCGTCGCAATGCCCTCCCGGACCGCGATGGCGCGGAGCGGGCCCTTGCTCGGATCGGTGGTGAAGACGAGGTGACGCACCGCCGCGTCGGGGCCCACCGCCTGGTCGAGCCAGCTCCGCACCACGAGATACTGCGCCAGCGTCTCCGCCGTGCCGCCGGACTTGCTGATGACGTTGACGAACACCCGGCGCGGATCAATCCGGCGGAGCGCCGCGGCGACGGTGGTCGGGTCCACGTTCTCGAGGACGGTGATCCGGGGGAAGAACTCGCGGGCCTCGTCGTCCAGCTCGTTCCAGGCCGGCGGGCGGAGCGCGTTGACCAGGGCCTTGGTGCCCAGCGCGGAGCCGCCGATGCCCAGGACCAGCACGTGATCGTAGGCCTGGCCCACGCCTTCGGCGAAGCGCCGGATCCCCGCGACGGTCTCGGCCTGCTCGCCCAGCTCGTAGAAGCCGTATTCGCCGCCGCGGCGGCGGCTCCTCACCTCGGCCAGCACCGCGGCGAACCGCTGCACCAGGTCCTGCAGGCGGGGCCGGGGGAGGCCGTGCTCCCCGTCCAGCTGATCGGCGAAGATCCGGCCGTATTCGAGCTTCATGCGGCGCCCTCCGGGCGGAGCTTGCGATAGGCATACATGCTGTGTAATATATATGGCATGAAGCGTACTACCGTTTTTCTCGAGGAGCGACTGCTCCGCAAGCTGCGCCTCGCCGCCCGGCGGAAGGGCGTGAGCGCCGCCATGCTGGTCCGCGAGGCGCTGGAGGAATACCTCGCAGGGCCGGCGGCGCGGGCCTCGGTGCCCGGTATCGCCGGCCGATTCGCGAGCGGCACCGCGGACACCTCGGCCCGGGTGGACGAGCTGCTCTGGCAGGATCCCCACCGGTGAGCCTGGTCGTGGCGGATACCGGGGCCCTCTACGCCCTGGTGGACGCCAGCGACGCCTGGCACCATCGGGTCGGCCAGTGGTGGGGCGGGGCCGGGAGGGGCGGCCGCCACGGGGACCCGGTCGTCCCGGTCACCGTGCTGCCCGAGCTGGCGTATCTCCTGCAAACCCGGATCGGCCCGGCGGCGGAGGTGGCGTTCATCCGCGCCGTCGTGGACGGGGAGTTCACGGTCGAACCGCTGGAGCCGGAAGACGTCGAACGGGCCGCGGAGCTGATGGAGCGCTACTCCGACCTCCCGCTCGGATTCGTTGACTCGACGATCGTGGCGCTCACCGAACGGCTGGAAACCCGCGACCTCCTCACCACCGACCGGCGCCATTTCGGCGTGGTCCGCCCCCGGCACACCAAGGCTCTCGGGCTTCACCCCTGAATCTCCAGCGTCTGGCCGTCGTACCCCGGCTCGATTCCGCTCGGCAGCCGCGCGGCAAGGTCGGCATGGCCGGTTTCGTGGGTGAGGTGGGTGAGCACGGTGCGCCGCGCCCCGATCGCGCGCGCCGCCTCGATCGCTTCCGGAATGCTCAGGTGGGTGGGGTGCGGGCGCCACCAGAGGGCGTTGAGCACCAGCACCTCCACCCCGCGCAGCTGCTCCCGCTCCGCGTCGCCCACCCGCTTCACGTCGGTGACGTAGGCCAGGGGCCCGAGCCGGAAGCCCAGCACCGTAGAGTTCCCGTGCTCGAAGGCGAGCGGCAGCACCGGAACCCCCGCCACCTCGGTCACACGCCCAGGCGTGAGCGTCTGGGGAAGGAGCTGGGGCTTCGAGGTGCCGGCGTAGGGCACCACGTCGTCGTTGAAAATGTACCGGTAGCTCTCCCGGAGGAACGCCATCACCTCCGGCGTCCCGTAGATCGGCAGCGGCGAATGCTGCCGGGACGAGAAAATCCGGAGATCGTCAATGCCGTTGACGTGGTCGGCGTGCTCGTGGGTGTAGAGCACCGCGTCCACCCGGGTGGTTCCCGCGGCGAGCAGCTGGAGGCGGAGCTCGGGCGGCGTGTCAATGAGCAGGGAGGCGCCGCTCGATTCGATGAGCGCCGCGGTCCGGTTCCGCCGGTCCCTCGGGTCGGGCGAGCGGCAGACCGCGCAATCACACCCGATCTGCGGGATGCCGAACGAGGTCCCGGTGCCGAGGAGGGTGAGGCGCATCGGGGCTACACGACTTCGATCTTGAGCAGGTTGGTGGTGCCCGCCACATCGAACGGCACGCCCGCGGTCACCACGACCCGGTCGCCCGGGTTGGCCAGCCCGAGGCGGACGATGGTGTCCCGGGTGAACGGGAGCATGGCGTCGTAGTCGGGGAAGTGCTCGGTGCGGGCCGGGATCACCCCCCACACGACGGCCAGCTGCCGGCAGGTGTCGGCCTCCGGCGTCACCGCCAGGATCGGCACGCTCGGGCGGTAGGAGGCCACCGTGCGGGCGGTGAAGCCGCTCGAGGTGAGGCAGACGATGAGCGGCACCCTGAGGAGCTCGGCCGCCGCACAGACCGCGAGCGAGATCGCGTCCTCGGTGCGGGTGGCGGCGTGCTGCCGCCGGAACCGCCGCGCGACCGCCTCGCCCGCGACGTCGCGGGCGCCCTCGTGCGCGTGCCCCTCCACCTCCTGCGCGATCCGGTCCATGGCGAGCACCGCCTCGAGGGCGTAGCGGCCGACCGCGGTCTCCGCCGAGAGCATGACCGCGTCGGTTCCGTCGAGGATTGCGTTGGCCACGTCGGAGACCTCCGCCCGGGTGGGGCGGGGCGCCTGGATCATGCTCTCCAGCATCTGGGTCGCGGTGATCACCGGCTTGCCGTGCCGGTTGGCTTCGCGAATGAGCCGCTTCTGCACCAGTGGCACCTGCTCGAACGGCAGCTCGACGCCGAGGTCGCCGCGGGCCACCATGAGGGCGTCGGCGGCTTCGAGGATCCCGTCGAGATGGCGGAGGGCGGTGTCCTTCTCGATCTTGGCGACCAGCTTCACCTGCCGGGGCAGGATGCGGCGGATCGCGTCGAGGTCCTCGGGCCGCCGGACGAAGCTCATCCCGATGAAGTCCACGCCGAGCCCCGCGGCGGCGGCGGCGTCCTCGCGGTCCTTCTCGGTGATGGCCGGCGCGCTCACCTCGATCCCGGGCAGGTTCATTCCCTTGTTCGGCTTGAGCACCCCGCCGTAGCGCACCCGCCCCCGCACCCGGTCTCCCTTCACGGCCACGACGTCCACCGCGAGCAGCCCGTCGTCGAGGAGGATCAGGTTCCCCGCCGCGACGTCCCCCGCGAGCTCGGCGTAGGTCGTGGGGATCTCCCCCTCCGCCGCCGACTCTTCCGGGGCGAACACCACCTCCTGACCCTCCTCCAGCGTGCGGGGCGCGGGGAGGTTGCCCACCCGGATTCTCGGGCCCTGGAGGTCCACCAGGAGCGCCGTGGCGGCCACGCGCTCGCGGACGACGGCGTGAAAGTCGGTGATCCACCGGGCGCGGATCTCGGGCGTGCCGTGGCTCGAGTTGATTCGCACCACGTTCACGCCGGCATCGAGCAGGGCGCAGATCTGCTCCGGCGCCTCCCAGGCGGGGCCGAGCGTGGCGACGATCTTGGTGCGGCGGATGGCGGCGGACTTGCGGGCCAAAGAAGCGATAACCCGGTTGGAGGTGCCCGAATCTAAGGGGGCCGACTCAGCCCTGGAACACGATCGCTCCGTTCACCACGGTGAGCAGTACGCGGGCATGGAGGAAGCCGTCGCCGGCTCCCGCGTGCACCGCCGGATCAACCTCCCACGCCACGAGGTCGGCGGCGGCGCCGGGCCGGAGCGCGCCGATCCGGGGAGTCCATCCCGCGGCGGCGGCGGGCGCCTCGGTGCAGGCCCGCACCACGGCGTCGAAGGGGAGCCGCTCGGACGCATACCACGCGGCGTCCCCTCGGCTCCCGGGCGCGCGGCGCTCCATGGCGGCGAAGACTCCGGGGCGGGGATCGAGCGGCGCCACCGGGGCGTCGCTCCCGAAGACGAGCCGGGATCCGCGCGCCGCGAGGGTGCGAAACGCGTAGGCGCCCCGGCCGCGCCGGCCCCAGTGCCGTTCCGCCAGGGGAATGTCCACCAGCAGGTGCGCGGGTTGCATCGAGAGCACCAGGCCGGCACGCCCGGCGCGGTCCAGGTCGTCGGGGTGGACGCACTGGAAGTGCTCGATCCGGTGGGGGAGCCCCACCCGGGGCAAGGGCTCGAGGATGTCGAGCGCGCGGCGAACCGCCGCGTCGCCGATGGCGTGAACGGTTGCCGAGATGCCCTGCTCGGCCGCGAGGCGGACCGCGCCGGCCGCGTCCTCGCGGGAGGTGAGCGGCATCCCGCGGTCGCGGCTTCCCTCGTAGGGCTCGAGCATCCACGCCGTTTGGCTGCCCAGGCTGCCGTCGAGGAAGAGCTTCACGCCGCCGTGTGTGATCCACGCCGAGCCGGTGCCGCTCCGAACCCCGCGGGCGATGAGCCCGGCCAGCTCCGCCACCGGGGGGTGAAAGAGGACCCGGAGCGCGAGCCGGTCCGTTGCCTCGAGTCGGCGAAACGCCTCGAGCACCCGGAGCTCCTCCATGTCGTGGATTCCGGTGACGCCGAGTCGGTGGGCTTCCTGCTGGCCCAGGAGGAGCGCCTCCTCCAGCAGATCGCTCGGCGCCTCCGGCACCGCCCGGCGGACCAGGTCCACCGCCCTTTCGAGGAGGAGTCCCGTCGGGTCGCCCGCGGCATCGCGCACGATCCGCCCACCGGGCGGGTCCGGCGTCTCGCTGGAGAGCCCGGCCCGCGACAGGGCGGTGGAGTTGACCCAGGCGGCGTGGACGTCGAGGGAATCGAGGAAGACGGGGGCCGCTGGCTGGACCGCATCCAGCGCGGCGCGGGTGGGCGGCTCGCTCCAGTCGTTGGCGTCCCAGCCCTGGCCCAGCACCCAACCCTGCGAAGGGTGTCCGCCCGCCACCCGGCGGACCGCTTCCTCCCGGGTGCCGGCGCCGGTCAGGTCCACCTGCCGGCGCTTGAGGGCCCACTGGGCGAAGTGGGTGTGGGCGTCGACGAAGCCGGGGGTGATGAGCGCCGTGGGTACCTCGACCACCGGGGCACCCGTGGGGAGCCGTCCCGCCAGATCCTTCCCCGCTCCAACCGCGGCGATGATTCCATCCATCCACAGAACGGCCGTGCTCGTCGGGGCGGCGCCGAACACCGCCCGACCGACCACCAAACCGGCTCCCGGGGGCTGTTGAAGCGAATTCTCCACGCGAGTCACAAAGTGGCCGATCCTGGACCGCAGTCAGGGGGATAGTGAGTCCACGGTGTTTTCCACACGACGACGCAGGGCTGCACGGATATCGCCACGGGGGAACTGTTGGCTCCACATTCCTGTGAATTACCGAGCTTTTCCACAGTTGGAAAGTTAGAAAGGTCGGGTCCGGGCGCCGGAAGTTTCGGCGGGACTGGCGGATTCACACTTCGCCTCTTATCCACATTTAGACCGGGCTGTAACTTCTTGGTCAACATGC
>DASYRI010000005.1:0-1554 GCA_036004545.1 Gemmatimonadales bacterium | reverse complement strand
CAGCGCGTCCCATTCAGCGCGGGTGCCCTTCCACCCACTCGGAGGTCGCTTCGGGAGTGGAGTGACCGCGCCAGGGAGTTCCGGGACCTTGGGCCCGCCCGCGGCGGCAACGGGCCGCGCCACATGATCGACATAGTCCTTGTCATTCTTCTCGATCTCGGCTCGCAGATCGTCTTCCTCCGGCGGCGCGGGAATATTGGTTCTTCTGACCGTTCCCGCCGCGCCTGACGCGGGGAGGCGACGGGACCAGCGCGCCGGACGGGGCCCCGGCCGCCTAGTGCGGGGCCCCCTGCCGGCTGCCCGGGGGGCCGCTGGGTCGGGAAGAGTGCTTCTAGGGGAGAACGGCCGGGCGCGCGGATGGGGCGCGGCGCGGGTGGGCTCGGGGGGCGGGGCGAGGCCCCGGGGTCAGGCGGCGAGGTCGATCCCCCCGCAGATGAGGAAGACCATCGCTCGGAGCCCCGCGACGCTGCGGAAGCCGTAGGCGCGGTGGATGCAGAGCTTGACCTTGTTGTTGAGGCCCTCGAGCTGGGCGTTGGTGAGCCCGCCCCAGCGGAAGAAGCCGAGGATGCCCGGCTGATGGGCGCGGACGGTGCGGGCGAAGCGACGGAGCGGCTCGCGGCGCGAGCGGAGGGCGGCGGTGGTCCAGCGCCCGAGGAAGGCGCGGGCGTCATCCTCGGTCCCGCAGGCCCAGAGATCGTCGAAGTCCACGCGGAGCTGGTAGGCCCGGGCGAGGCGGTGGTTGGTGGCCTGGACGGCGGCGATGGCGGCCTCGTCCGTGGGCGTGCGGTGCTTCGGGTTGCGGAGCAGGGCGAACCGGGTGCCCTTGAGGGCGTCGCGGGCGGGGCCCGTGAGCGCGCGGCACTCCTCGCGGCGGATCTCGTCGAGGGCCTGGCCGAGGAGCTGGACGATGTGGAAGCGGTCGAAGACGAGGTCGGCCTGGGGGGCGTGCGCTCGGACGGCGGCCTGGAAGGCGCCGGAGAGGTCCATGGCGACCACCTGGATCTGGGTGGCGCGGGCGGGGCCGAGGTCGGCGAAGAACTGGCCGAGGGTCTCGGCGCTCTTGCCCTCGCCGACCCAGACGACGGCGCCGGTGTAGAGGTTGGTGACGAGCGTGAGATAGCGGTGGCCGCGCTTGTAGGAGGTCTCGTCGACGCCCATCGCCTCGAGGCCGTCGAGGCGGTCCGCCGGGAGCAGGGCGGCGACGACGCGGGCGATGATGGCGCCGACGGAGCGCCAGGCGAGATGGAAGACCCGGGCGGCGGCGGAGCGGTCGGCGACCTGAGCCAGGCTGGCGACCTGGCGGTCGAAGGTGGTGGTGTGCCAGGCGCGGGGGGCGGCCCAGGGGACGCGCTCGACGCGGCGGCCGTTGCAGCGGGGGCAGCGCCCCTCGCGGACGTCGGCGACGAGGAGGCACCGCCAGCCGAGGATGTCGAGGTGGCGCCAGCGGCGGGGATGGGTCGTGAGGGTGCCGCCGAGGGGCGTGCGGCACACGGTGCAGCGGGGCCGGGCGTGGCTGCGGCGGCGGACGTGGAGGAGGACGGTGCGGGCCGGGCG
>DASYRI010000004.1:0-43828 GCA_036004545.1 Gemmatimonadales bacterium | reverse complement strand
GACACGGCAACATCCGGACCGGAGGCGAGCCTGGTCCGGGTACGACTCGAACTCGCTGGCGCCAGCCACGCTTCTTTCAGCCGTCCGCTCACGCTCGCGGCCTTGCGGTTCGCTTGGGTCGCTACGACCAGCTTCCCGGTGGACTTGCACCTCCAAGTCACCATTCATGCTGGGCACACGAGGAATGAGGGGCGGACTTCGCCGCCCCCCTCCCCTTCAACCAACCGCCGGCTCCTGAAGAGCTGGAGCGGCCCTAGATGCGCGCCGCGATCTTGTGGAAGGTCGAGTTGGACACCTCGTAGCCGGCCAGAGTCGGCGTGCCGACAACTACCTTGTCCAGGCTCTTCAGCACCGCCGGATACGTGTCGCGGCCGTAGGCGTCCGCGCTCTCTTTCCGATCCCACATGCTGATGGACACCGCTTCGGCGCCGTCCGCGGCGACGAATGCAAGCTCATCCTTGAAACCATTCTGCTTTCGAAGCAGGGGCAGGACGTCCGTCTCCAGTGCCCGGGTGAACTCGGCGGTCGAATTGGCCTTGAGGTGCAGCGTGACGTTGCGTGCGTACATGAACGACTCCTTGGTGACCGACATGAACCTCGGAACCTGCGGCCGGATCTGAACCGGCTCAAGGTACCCGACTTCACTAAGCTTGTCAAGTATGTCATCTTGTAGTATATTTGCTTCACCATGCTAGTTAACCACGCAAGTGCCCACCAGTGGAGGCGCTCGTGGATGTCTCGTTGGCGATCCGGCGGCGGCTGGACGAGCTGGGATTGGAGCAGAAGGGTCTGGCCCGGGCGGCCCGGGTCACCGAGTCGTACGTCTCCCAACTGCTGACCCGGAAGAAGGCCCCCCCCGCGCCGAACCGGACCGACATCTACGACAAGATGGACAAGTTCCTGAAACTCCCGGCGGGGGAGCTCGCGAAGGTCGCCGATGCCCAGCGGAAGGAGGAATTGAAGCGGGAGCTGGGGGACGAGCCCCTCCCTCTGTTCCGGGAAGTCCGGGCCTTGATCCTGCGCAAATGCGCTCCCAGGAGCGAAGGGCACATCCGCGCGATCTTTGAGAAGCAGCCCTTCGGCGAGCTCGAACGCCTGGTGACCGGGAAGCTGCTCGACGTGGTGAAGCGGGTCGCCCAGGAGGAGTTGGAGAACGACGACTGGCTCCGCACCGTGGCCCGACTGAGCGACCGAAGCTACGAAGAGATGCGGGTCATCATCCTCGAGTTTCTCGATACCGACATCTTCCACGTGTCCGCCGAACACTGCGTCTCGTTCCTGGACCCGCTGATCGCATCCTGGGACGTGGACCTCGCCACGTTCGGGCTGGAGATCATCCTGAACCACCGGGTGGCCGCCGAGCCGCTGAGAAGATTCGAGTTCGTCGAGCAAAGCCCCGACCGGCGGCTCGAACAGCCGGGGCTCCGGGAATTCCTTCAAGACCCTTCCCTGAGCGGCACGGCGACCGGGGAGGAATTGGAGTTTCTGAGGAAGCTCAGGTTCAAGAGCAAGCGGCCCACCGCCCTCTACTACTACCGCGAGCTGCAGAGTCTCCGGGATCCCCTGCATTTCCGCGCCGGGTAGAGCGCCCAGGGCGCCTGGCAGCAATCCTGATCACGCTATCCAAGGAGTCTGCGATGTCTACTGCAACGAAGGCGAGGCCGAAGCTCCGCATCACGCCGCTCGAGGACCGGGTGGTCGTGGTTCCCGACGCCGAGGCCGAAACGATGCGCGGCCGGCTCCACATCCCCGATACCGCGAAGGAGAAGCCCACCCAGGGTCGGCTCATCGCCGTGGGCGCGGGGCGGTTCGAGAAGGGCGCCCGGATCCCGATGGACGTCAAGGTCGGCGACAAGGTGCTCTATGGGAAATACAGTGGCACGGAAATCACCCTCGAGGGAGAAGAGGTCATGATCATCAAGGCCTCCGACATCCTCGCCAAGCTCGGGTAATCGAGAAGAGAGAGAACTATGGCCGCCAAGGAACTGGTGTTCGAGGCTGACGCCCGCGCGAAGCTCAAGAAGGGCATTGACGCGCTCACCGAAGCCGTGAAGGTGACGCTGGGCCCCAAGGGCCGCAACGTCGTCATCGACAAGAAGTACGGGTCGCCGACCATCACCAAGGACGGGGTGACGGTGGCGAAGGAGATCGAGTTCGCCGATCCGGTCGAGAACATGGGCGCGCAGATGGTGAAGGAGGTCGCCACCAAGACCTCCGATCTGGCCGGCGACGGCACCACGACGGCGACGGTGCTCGCCCAGGCGATCTTCCGCGAGGGGCTCAAGAATGTCACCGCGGGCGCCAACCCGATGGAGCTCAAGCGCGGCATCACCAAGGCGGTGGACGCCGTGGTCGAGGAGCTCAAGAAGCTCTCCACCAAGACGGCGGGCCGGAAGGAGATCGCCCAGGTCGGCGCCATCTCGGCGAACAGCGACAAGGGAATCGGCGACTTGATCGCCGACGCGATGGAGAAGGTGGGCAAGGACGGGGTGATCACGGTCGAGGAGGCGAAGGGCCTGGAGACCACGCTCGAGACGGTGGACGGGATGCAGTTCGACCGGGGCTACCTCTCCCCTTACTTCGTCACCGACCCGGAGAAGATGGAGGCGGTGCTGGAGACGCCCTACGTCCTGATCCACGACAAGAAGGTCTCGGCGATGAAGGATCTGTTGCCGGTCCTCGAGAAGGCGGCGCAGTCGGGCAAGCCGCTCCTCATCGTCGCCGAGGACGTCGAGGGCGAGGCGCTCGCCACGATCGTGGTGAACAAGCTCCGCGGGACCCTCAAGGTCTGCGCCGTCAAGGCGCCGGGCTTCGGCGATCGCCGCAAGGAAATGCTCACCGATATCGCCACCCTCACCGGCGGTAAGGTCATCTCGGACGAGCTGGGCTTCAAGCTCGAGAACACCGCACTCGCTGACCTCGGCCAGGCGAAGCGGATCGTGATCGACAAGGACACCACCACGATCATCGACGGCAAGGGTAAGCCGGAGGACATCAAGGGGCGGATCGCGGAGATCAAGGTCGCCATCGAGAAGAGCACCAGCGACTACGATCGGGAAAAGCTGCAGGAGCGGCTGGCCAAGCTCTCCGGTGGAGTGGCGGTGGTCCACGTCGGGGCGGCGACCGAGACGGAGATGAAGGAGCGGAAGGCCCGCCTCGAGGACGCGCTCCACGCGACCCGCGCCGCGGTCGAAGAGGGCATCGTCGCGGGCGGCGGCGTCGCCTTGGTCCGGGCGCAAACGGTGCTCGACCGGGTCAAGGGCACCACCGACGAGAAGATCGGCGTCGAGATCGTCCGCAAGGCGCTCGAGGAGCCGCTCCGGATCATCGCCCAGAACGCCGGGATGGAGGGCGCGATCGTCCTCGCCAGGGTGAAGGAGTCGAAGGAGAAGAACTTCGGCTACAACGCCCAGACCGACACCTATGAGGACCTGGTCAAGAGCGGTGTGATCGACCCGACCAAGGTGACCCGGACGGCGCTCCAGAACGCCGCCTCGATCGCCGGTCTCCTCCTCACCACCGAGTGCGTGGTGGTGGAGCGGAAGGAAGCGAAGCCCGGGTCGGCCGGTCCTCCGGGCGGCGGAATGGGCGATATGTACTAGCGGCAGTCGGTGGGGGGGATCGGTGCGGACGGAGAGGATCCGCATCGGCCCCCGGCACTGGCGGCAGGGGAGGAGGAATGCTGGCGGCACCCCGTGATACGGTGCTTCCCAGGGTCGTCGGCCAGTTCCTCGCCTGCGCCCTCCTCGAGCACAGCCTCGCCCGGATCTGCTGCGCCGCCTGCGCCTACGAGTACCTCCTCGCGTTTTCCGGTAAGGCGCCTTACTCCTGCCCGAGTTGTCACGCCAAACGGCTCGCCCGGTGGAGCCTCTGGCTCGACAAGACGCTGCTCGCGCCGGTGCCGCACCGGCAAGCGGTGCTGAAGATTGAGCACGGTCCCCCACCCCGACTGCGGCCGGTCCCCCCCACCAATACCCCCCGACCGGTTGGCTGGGGGACCGGTACGCGATGCACGCCTTTTCAGGCGAGGCGGCGGTGGGTCCCGTGATCGCCCGCCTCGCCGCCGAGCCGGCGGAGCGGCTGCCCCGCGCTCTGGTTCAGGTGCCACGGCGGCTGGTTGCTCCGGGAGCGGTTGGTCGAATCGGTCGCTCGAGCAGATAGAGGGCGCGACCTCGAACCTTTGGGACTACCGGCCCTGGAAGAATAGTCTCAGCCTTGCTATATGAGACGCCCCTGCCCATTTTGAGGGCGTTTCTTTCCCCCTAACCATGTGGGTGACCGATGCCGGCCCCTGCCTGACGGCGTGTCCCCCCCCCCCCGGAGCAGCAACCGGCCGTGAGCCCACACAGCTCCCATCCGAAGTCGACGATCGCGGGAGAGGCGGCGCGGCGCCTGTGGGCGCGCGCCGCCGGCGACACCGGCACGCCCGAGGCGGTGGCCGCGGCCGCCGAGCGCACCTCTGCCGAGCTCCGCGCGGGGCTCGCGCGCTGGATCGGAGCCGAGGGGTATCGCGCACTTCTCGATCGAGCGCTCGTACTCGTACGGCCGGAGCATCCGGCACTCGGAGGTCTTCCGGGATTCGGAGGAGACGGGCCGGCACCCGCGGCCGCCGGCGGGCCGCACGGCGCCCGCGAGGTGGCGGCCGGCCTGGAAGCGCTGGTGGCCACGGTGATCGAGTTGCTGGGCCGCATCATCGGCGACGAGATGGCGGTGCGCCTCGTCGAGCAGATCGGCCAACCGGGCCACCGCGCCGTCGTAAGCGCTCAGAGCAAGGGAGGGCGGGATGACGATGACTAAGAAGCATTCCCATAAACCGGCGGCACCCGAGCGTGCTGCGCTGCCGCTCCTGGACACCGGGGTGCCGGGGCTGAACGAAGTCCTGGGCGGAGGCCTGCCCGCGCTGTCGTTCAACCTGATTGCCGGCGGGCCCGGCGCGGGGAAGACGACGCTCGCGACCCAGCTCCTGTTCGCCAACTCGACCGCCGCGCGGCCCGGCCTGTTCATCACACTCCTCGGCGAGACGTCGTTGAAGCTGCTGCGCTACCAGCAGCAGTTCGACTTCTTCGACCTGAATCGGGTCGGGTCGGAAGTGCACTTTCTGAATCTCAGCGAAGAGGCGATGCGTGGAGACCTGGACGCGGTGCTGACGCGGATCATCGGGGAAATCGATCGCCTCCAGCCCCAGGTCCTCGTCGTCGACTCGTTCAAGTCGCTGCTCCAGGTGCAGGAGGCGGGAGAGGCGGCGGGGAAAGACGGCCACCTCGAGCAGTTCGTGCAACGGCTGGCGCTGCACCTGACGACGTGGGAAATCACCACGTTCCTCATCGGGGAATACCAGGAGCGAGATCTCAGGAATCCGGTCTTCACCGTCGCGGACGGCATCCTCTGGCTCTCCCAGGAAGTGAATCGGAACTCGGTCGTCCGCAGGCTCCAGGTCGTGAAAACGCGCGGCATGGCCACGATGCCGGGGCTGCACACCGTTCGGATGACCAGCGCGGGCGTACAGGTCTTCCCCCGCACGCCCGAGCGCCTCAACGGCCGCCGCCAGGGTGCCAGAGAGCGCCTGTCGACCGGAATCGCCGGGCTGGACGAGCTGATGGGCGGCGGCATCCCGGCGGGCGATTCCCTGGTGCTCGCGGGCCCGACCGGCACCGGCAAGACGACGTTCGCGATGAAGTTCGTCGAGGCCGGGATCAAAGCGGGCGAGGCCGCAGTGATCGCGATCTTCGAGGAGCATCCGGAGGTATACCTGCAGCGGGCCAAGAGCATCGAGGTGGACCTGCGCGACGCGATGCGCGACGGCAAACTGCGCATCATCTATCTCCGGCCCCTCGACCTCTCGGTGGACGAGACCCTGGACGAGATCCGGAACGCGGTCAACCAGATCGGCGCGACCCGCGTCGTCCTCGATTCGATCTCGGGGTTCGAGATGGCGCTCGCCCCGGCGTTCCGGGAGGATTTCCGCGAGTCGCTCTACCGGCTCATCGGCGCCCTCACCGTACTCGGCGTCACCATGTACTCGACCGTCGAGGTGGTGGAAGGGAAGGCCGAGGCCGGGCTTCAGCTCACCGGGTATCAGGTCTCATTCCTGACCGACGACATCCTCAGCCAGCGCTATGTGGAGATCGAAGGCGAGCTCCGCAAGGCGCTGGTGGTGGTCAAAATGCGGGGCAGCCCGCACAGCCGCGAGTTCCGGACCTACGAGATCATGGCCACCGGCGTGCAGCTCCGCGAGTCCCTCCGGGACTACGACGGCATCATCACCGGCATGCCCACCCGCCAGCTCCGCATCCCGCCGCCGCTGCATCCCGGATTGACGGAGCAGGAGGTGACGGTGCTCGAGTTGATGATTCGGTCGGGGCCGATGTCGGCGGCCGATTTCGCGAAGCACACCGGCCTGTCGCCGGCCGTCACCGGGGTAATCCTGGAGCGCCTGGCTCAGCTCCACTACGTGAGCCACAAGGCCGGCCGTTACACCGCCGAGGCGCGTCCGCGCGGTCTCTAGAGGATACCGACTTGACCGGAGACGAGGGGTCGCGAGAAGCCTGGGAGCGCGACGAACGCGCTCGGCACCTCGTCGAGCTGGCTCCGGACGCCATCCTGCTCCACGACGGCGAACGGATCGTCCTCGCCAACGCAGCGGCCCTCCGGCTCGCGGGCGCAACCCATCGGGCAGAGCTCGTCGGCCTGCCGATCGACTGCTTCCTCGACCCACCTCACTTCAAGGCGATCCAGGCCCAGCTCACGGATGCCGACAGCGGGGCCGAGCTCGCGGCACCGGTGCGCGACACCTTCCGCCGGCTCGACGGGTCCGAGGTCCCGGTCGAGGTGCGGGCGGTCGCGTTCATGGACCATGGCCGCCCCTCCGCCCACCTGGTCATTCGGGACATCACCGAGCGCCTCGCGGCGGAGCAGACGGCGCGGCGCATGGAGGAGCGCCTCCAGCTGGCCCAGCGGATGGAAACCGTGGGCGCGCTCGCGGGCGGCATGGCCCACGAGGTCAACAACATGATGGCCGTGGTCCTGGCGGCCGGCGATTTCCTGCTCCAGAACTTCCGCCTGCCGGCCGAGTGTCTCGGGGACGTGCGGGAGATCATCAAAGCGGCTGATCGCGCCGCGGCCGTCACCCGGCAGCTCCTCGCCTTCGGCCGCCGCGCCGCCCATCGCCCGCGAAACGTGGACCTGGGGGCCCTGGTGCGCGACGTCGAGCCGGTGATTCGCCGACTGCTGGGCGAGGCTCGGCCGCTGGCGGTGGCTGCGGAGGTCGCGCCCCGGGTGTGGGTTGATCCGGGCCAACTCGAGCAGGTGCTCGTCAACCTGATCCTGAACGCGCGCGACGCGACCCCACCCGGCGGGACGGTCAGCATCATCATCGCGGAAGCCACGCTCCCGGACACCGCGGCTGGCGTCCAAGACACCGTCGTTCCTACCGGCCGCTACGCCGCGCTCATCGTACGCGACACCGGAACCGGCATGGACGCGGCGACGCAGGCGCGCATCTTCGAGCCGTTCTTCACCACCAAGCCGGTCGGCGAGGGGACCGGACTCGGCCTCGCCGCTGCGCACGGCATCGTGACCCAGAACAACGGGCACATCATGGTGGCCAGCGCGCCCGGACAGGGCGCAACGTTCACGGTGTACCTGCCCGCCCTGCCCGCCGCGGACGTCGTGGAGCCTGCCCAGGATCGAGCGCCGCCAGCCTTCGGGGCGGACGCCGCCCACGCCGGCGCGACCGTGCTGGTGGTGGAGGACGAATCCACCCTGCGCTCGATCATCGCGCGAGGTCTGGAGCGCGGCGGCTTCCGGGTCTTGCAGGCGAAGGATGGAGGCGATGCGCTCGAGCTGATCGACCGGCACGGACCGCCGCACCTGGTGCTCACCGACGTGCTGATGCCGGGCATCGGCGGCCCCGAGCTGGCGCGCCGCTTGAGCGAACGCTGGCCGCTCCTTCCCGTACTCTTCATGTCCGGCTACTCGGCGCAGGAGCTCGGGCTGCGGGGCGCGATCTCCGCCGAGCGGCAGTTGATCCAGAAACCGTTCACGATCGGCGGGCTGGTGGAGAGTGTCACCCTGGCACTCTCGGGGGTCGAGGCGGGCTGACCGTCCTGCCGTCGGGTTCTCGCCCGACGGGTTCCTCCTGATCTACACTGCTCCCCCCGTCTTCCGCGCCTCCGGCGGCGGGGCGATCCCCGGCCACCGGGCACGTGGCGGAAGGCTCACCGCCCGCCGGCCCGGCGCGGGAACCTAACGGATTTCCGCGTTTTGCAGTCTGGACCGGCCCAGTCCCGGTCACCAGCAGGGAGCCGGGCCCTGGGAAACGCCCGGTTCAGGCCCGTAAGTAATTGTCCGACATCGAGTACGGGTACGGGCGTCGGGAAGGCCGATTCTCGGGCCAATGGGGCTCCGAGGACTGGTTATTGCTGAGACGACCCACTGTGGCCGCGCAGAGCGGCGCGCGCCCGGCCATCGACCCCGGAGCATCCTTGATGACAGCCCCCAGCCAGATGTCGCTGCGTCACATCCCCGACGAGCTGCACCTGAAGGTCCGCATTGCGTATGCGGGCGGCTGGGAGGTTCTGATCGACACCCACGCCCGCCAGGCGCTCGAGTTCGTCTGCGAGTTTGCCCAGCGGTTGCCGCCGCTCGAGGGGTTGGAGCTCTTTTTCCAGGTCGTCGCGGTGCCGGAGGAGATGCAGGAAGACATCTCCAGCCGGACCCTGATCGCGCTCGAGCTCGAGTCCCTTCCACCGCTCACCCGGCCCCAGAGGCTGACCGGCCGCCAGCGGTTCCGGCCTGATCTGCTTCTGGAGAACGCGCGGGTCCGCCGCCATTACGCCGAGCGCACGGTGGAGCTCGCGCGGATGGTGGGCGCCCGGGTGGCCGAGGCCGTCATCTCGACGCACGTCGAGAACGCGGTGGAGTTCACCGGGCTGCTCAAGGGTGTGATGCCGGTGAACGCCGCCAGCGACCGGTACCTGTTGGAGTTCGATCTGCCCGACAGCATCGCGCAAATGGTGCGCCAGCGGGTGAGGGCCCGCGTGGCGGGTGCGGAGCTGATCGCCCAATACGACGAGCCGCCGCCCAAGCTCCGCGAGTCCGAGCCACCGGCTGCTCCATCTCCGGCGCTTCCGGTTGCCAAGGCGCCTCCGGCGCCCACCGGAGCGGCCCCGGCGCCTGGCGCGGAGCCCGCGTCCCCTCCGCCGGAGCCCCTGCGCCTGAGAATCCTGCCGTAGACCAAGGCTGACTACCGAAACAGCGGACCTCGCCGGTTGTCGGTATTCGCCGGTGATGCCGCTCCTGATCTCCCTGGCCCCTGCCGCCGTGCAGGCCCTGCCCCACCCGCCAGCCGCTCCAGCACCTCACCCAGCTTTCGAATCTCCTCCCTGCTTGACGGAGTCCCCGCCGTGCAGTATGACCTAGACGCTGCGGACCGGCAAACGAGCGTTTCGGGCCGATCGGCCGGGGATTCTCTCAAGTCAGTCGCTGGCGCCATCCACGACGCGTGTCATGTCGGGCCCATGGCACCGGCGTACCATCTGCCCGGAGTTCGGAGGCGGTACATGAGACTTCGAAGCGTGCTTGCTCGGAGCGCGATCGTGCTCGCGCTGGGAGCCGGCCGGCTGGGCGTGCGGCCGGCCCTCGCGCAGAGCGATGCCGTCGCCGGCGTCGTCATCGATGGCAGTACCCTGATTCCGCTGAGCCTCGTGCGGGTGAGCGTCGAGGGCGGCGCCCAGGCGGCGACCACCGATCCGCAGGGCCGATTCCGGCTGACCGGACTCACCGGCGGCAGCGTGACGCTCGGGGTACGGCGGATCGGCTACAACCCGGTGACGCAGGCGGTCACGGTCGGGCGAACCGATCTCCGCATCGCGCTGACCCCGCTTCCGGCGCGCCTCGAGGAAGTCGTCGTCACCGGCACCGCCGAGGCGGTTCAGAAGCGGACCCTCGGCAACGCGATCTCCTCGATCAGCGCGAGTGACGCCGTCCAGCTGGCCCCGCCCCAGGACATCTCCAACCTGATCAACGGCAAGGCGCCGGGCGTGACGATCCTGCAGGGCACCGGCTCGGTCGGCAGCGGCGCCCGGATCAAGATTCGCGGCTCGACCAGCGTGGCGTTGAACGACACTCCGCTGCTCTACATTGACGGCGTTCGGGTCAACAACAACGAAGGCTCCGGGGTGACGGTGCAGGGGTTCAGCTCGGGCATCGTCTCGCGGATCAACGACCTCGATCCCGAAAGCATCGAGACCATCGAGATCATCAAGGGTCCGGCCGCGGCGACCCTCTACGGCACCGAGGCGTCGAACGGAGTCATCCAGATCATCACGAAGCGCGGCAAGGAAGGCAAGCCGGTCTTCAACCTCACCATGAGCCAGGGCACCAATTGGTTCATGAGCGCGGCCGATCGGGTCGGCACGCTCTATGGGGAGGACGCCGGCGGCAACCTGATCACCTGGAATCCGGTCCAGGCCGAAAAGGCGCGCGGCACGCCGTTGTTCACGAACGGGCTCACCCAGGGCGTCCATGGAGACGTGAGCGGCGGCACGGCCGCGGCGCAGTATCGCCTGGGCCTGTCCTACGAGCGGGACAACGGCATCGAGCCGACCAACAACCTCCGCCGGTTCAACTCGAACCTGAATCTGCAGCTCCACCCGATGCCCACGCTCGATATCAGCAGCAGCATCGGCGTGACGGTGAGCAATCTCAATCAGAACTATGAAGGCGGGGGCGGGGTGCTCACCGAGGCGCTGTTCGGCTCGCCGAATCTGCTCGAGCCGTACTGCCAGTGCGCCAACCGCGGCTTCGTGGACTTTCCGCCCGAGACCCTCTGGGAAAATTTCCAGGCGTCGCAGCGGATCAACCGGGTGGTCGGGAGCGTGCAGTTCAATCACCGCCCGCGCACCTGGTTCAACCAGAGGTTGACGCTCGGTCTCGATATCACCGGCGAAGACAACCTCGAGCTGGCCCGGGTGCCGAATCAGGCGGCGCGCCAGTTCCTCTCCTCGCCGACCGATCTCGGCGGCGGGAAGTCGGTGTTCCGGAACGACTTCAATACGGCGACGGTGGATTACGCCGCCAACGCCAAGGCCGGCATCAGCTCGACGATCAAGTCCACGAGCTCGGTGGGCGTCCAGTACTTCCGCCGCCGCCGCTATCTCCTCGCGGCGGCAGGCGCGGGCTTCCCGGCGGCCGGCCTCGAGAACATCAACGCGACCACCACGAGCTTCTTTGCGGGCGAAGACCTGATCACGAACGTGACGTTCGGCGTCTTCGCGCAGGAACAGCTCGCCTACAAGGAACGGCTCTACCTTACGTTCGCGCTCCGAGCCGACGACAACAGCGCGTTCGGCACCAACTTCAACTACGTGACCTATCCCAAGGCGAGCGTCAGCTGGGTCCTGGGCGAGGAGCCGTTCTTCAAGGTGCCCTTCGTCTCGAGCCTCCGGCTTCGCGCCGCGTACGGCGAGACCGGCCAGCAGCCGGACGCCTTCGCGTCGCTCCGGACCTGGGCACCGGTGACCGGCGGCAACGGCGCCGGCGCGGTGACGCCGGTCTCGCCGGGCAATCCGGACCTGGAGCCCGAGCGGGGCAAGGAGCTCGAGCTCGGCCTCGACGGGACGCTGTTCCGGGAAAAGGTCGGCCTCGAGCTCACCTTCTACGCCCAGAAGACCGTGGGCGGTCTGTTCCCGCGCAACGTCGCGCCATCCACCGGATTTCCGGGAGCCACGGTGGTGAATACGGCCAGGATTCAGAACCGCGGCCTCGAAGCGCAGATCCGCGCCTACCCGATCAGCCATCCGGGTTTCGCGTGGGACATGGCGCTCGTCGCGTCGCGCAACTGGAACAAGGTCCTGGATCTGGGAGGCGTGGACCACATCGACATCATTCAGCTTTTCGGCACCCCACGCGCCGACCAGCGCCATGCGGTCGGGTATCCGCTCGGTGGGAACTGGGTCCGCAAGGTGGTTCACGCCGATCTCGACGCGAACGACCGTCCGATCGCGGCGACGGCGATGTGCGACAACGGGCAGGGCGGGACGACGCTCTGCTTCGCCGCCAACGGCAGCCCGGCGGCGCCGAGGGTGTACGTCGGACAGACCACGCCGACGGCCGAAGGGTCGTTCCAGACCAGCGTGACGCTGTGGAAGCGGCTCCGGCTCTTCGCGCTGGCGGACTTCAAGCTGGGCCAGCACATCACCCAGAACAAGGCCCGGGCCCAGTGCCAGATCTTCAAGAGCTGCCTCCGGAACTACCAGCGGGCCGGCGTGGACCCGATCGTCCTGGCCGACGACGCGTTCGGGAGCACCTTCCGGAGCACGTTCATCGAGGACGCGAGCTTCGCGAAGCTGCGGGAGCTTTCCCTCAGCTACGCGGTGCCGGACCGGTGGTCGCGCTCCATCGGGGCGACCAGCGCGCGGATCACGCTGTCGGCGCGGAACCTCCATACCTGGACCGGGTACAGTGGGATCGACCCGGAGACCTTCTTCGTCGGCGAGCAGTATGTCCGCGTGGACCAGGGCCAGACGCCCCAGCTCGCGCAGTTCAAGACGACCATCAGCCTGGCGTTCTAACCTCCCCGCGCGCTTCGGCGCCCGGCCGGAATACGGAGTGTCTATGTCCACAGCTTCATGGAACCGCGGACTCCTGGCGGTCCGGGCCGGCCTGGCGGCCGCGGGGGTCGTCGGGCTCTCGTCGTGCGGGATCCTGGACGTGCAGACCCAGAGCCAGATCACCGAAGACGCGCTGCAGCTGCCGCAGAACGCCGGCCTGATCGTCAACGGGGCGGTGTCCGACTTCGAGTGCGCGCTGGGTGCGTACACGGTCGGCATGGGTCTCCTGTCGGACGAGTTCGAGAGCGCCGGCGGCGCCGCGCTGTTCTTCGACTGGGACCGGCGGACTCAGGATGCGTCCAACGGCACCTACGGCACCGGCGATTGCCTCGCGAGCCAGGTTTCGCTCGGCACCTGGAAGCCGGTGTCAACCGCCCGGTTCACCGCGGACAACGCCCTCGCGCTGCTCAACGGGTGGACCGACGCGCAGGTGCCCGGCCGCCAGGCGCTGATTGCCATGGCGCAGGCCTACGGGGGGTACAGCCGGATCCTGCTCGGTGAAGGGTTCTGCTCGGCCGCGATCGACGCCGGCCCCGAGCTGACGCCGGCCGCTGTGTTCGCGCAGGCGGAGGCGAAGTTCACCGACGCCATCGCCTCCGCGACGGCCTCCGCGCAGCCGGATCTCGCGCTGATGGCGCACGTGGGAAGAGCCCGGGCCCGTCTCAACCTGGGCAACCGCACGGATGCCGCGGCCGATGCCCAGCTGGTCCCGATCGATTTCGTCTGGAACGCGAATTACAGCGCGAGCGCGTTCCGGGCGCAGAATCAGGTCACCAACATGCATTTCCGGACCAACAACATCATCGTCTCCGCCGGGTTCCGGAACTTGTCGTTCGACGGCGTACCCGATCCCCGCCCCAAGGTGGCCGACGCGGGCCGGCCCTCCGCCGATCCGCTCCGGCGCCTGTGGCTCACGTCGAAGTATCCGGCCCAGGATTCGCCGATCGCGCTGGCGACCGGCGTCGAGGCCAAGCTGATTCTGGCCGAAGCAATGGGCGGCGCGACGGCGGTCGGGATCATCAACGCGCTTCACACGCGGGTCGGGCTGCCGGCCACGTTCGCGAGCACCGACTCGGCGGTCATCCGGGCGCAGATCATTGACGAGCGCCGGCGGGAGTTCTTCGCCGACGGCCACCGCTCCTACGACATCCTCCGCTATAACCTCCCGCTCATTCCTCTGCCCGGGGCGGTGCATCCGCAGGGCGGTACCTACGGCAGCGAGCGCTGCCTGCCGATTCCGGACATCGAGCGGAACAACAATCCGAACCTGGCGGTCGGCAGATAGGCAGCGTCGATCCAGGACTCCTCCGCGAAGCCCGGGCCCTCACGGCCGAGCTGGTTCTCGTCAACGGCCTCGATGCCTCCGACTTCGGGGACGTGCTGATCGACAACCTCCTGACGGCCCGGGTCGGCGCCTGCCTCGTGAGCAGCACCCGGAACGGGGTCGGCCTCCTGGATTCCCCCGAGTCGCCCCACCACCGGTTTCTGCTGGAACGCTCCGACAAGATCGAGCTCGCCACCACCGTCGCCGGCATCGAGCGAATCCGCCGGGAGGGACGCACCGCGATCGTCTTCGGGCTCCAGGTCGTGGACATGATCGAGGAGGATGTCGGCCGGCTGGTCGGGCTGCACGCGATGGGCCTTCGGAGCGCGGGCCTGGCATACAACATCGGCAACTACATCGGGTCCGGGTGTATCGAGCTCGATCAGGGTCCGCTGTCGCGGTTCGGAGTCGAATTCGTGCGCGCGCTTCAGGCGCTCAGGATCGTCGTGGACATCGGCGGACACTCCAGCGAGACGACCGGGCTCGACGCGCTCGAACACACCGCCGGCCCGGTCGTCTGCTCGCACACGACGGTGCGCGCCCTCCGCGACAATCCTCGCGCCATGACCGACCGGATGTTCAAGGCGATCGCCGCTCGCGGCGGGGTCGTGGGCATCGCGGCGTTCAGCTTCTTCCTGGTGCCGTCGGGGCGGGGCACGGTCGCCGACTTCGTCCGCCACCTCGACTACGCGGTCAAGCTGGTCGGCCCCGAACACGTCGGGCTCGGCCTCGATTTCATCCTCGGCAAGAACTACACCGGGCCGATGCAGGACAAGGACGCCTTCCCGCCGGAGGCGTACCCGCAGTCGTTCGACGACTGGATCTATCCCGTCGGCCTTTCCGATTTCACCGACCTGGCCACCGTCGTCGCCAGGCTGATCGAGCGGGGGTACTCCCCGGAGGACATCGGCCGGGTGATGGGTGGGAACTGGCTCAGAGTGTGGCGGGAGGTATGGGGCGCATGAGCGACGCGATGATCAGCCGCCGAACGTTCATCTCCACCACCGGGGCCGCGGGCGCCGCACTGGTGGTCGCCGGCGCCGGTCAGGTGCGCCCGGAAACGGCTCCGCTCCCGAGGACGATTGTGATCGGGTGCGCGCCGCTGGCTGCACCGCGACGCGGCGCGACGAGCGTGAGCTCGTCGTTGGCCGCCGCGCGAGCCGCCGGCATCTCGGCGATGCTCGTCCCGGTGATCGAGACCGAGCATCTCACCGAGGCGATGCGGCGATTGCTCGAGTTCCGGCGGACGATCCAGGGTCTCGACACCACGGCGGTCGTGGCGGAGCGGGCGGGGGACTTGAGCGCCGCGACCCGCCGGGGCCGGGTCGCCGTGATCGCGCACAGTCATGGCCTTCAGTGGATGGACCGGGATCTCGCGCTGGCCGGAGAATTCCGCGCGGCGGGGCTCCGGGTCGCCAAGCTCTCGAGCGGCTGGCGCAATCTGCTGGCCGATGGCTGCTACGAGGCGAGCGACCTCGGAGTGACCCGGTTCGGACGGCGCGCCGTGGCCGAGCTCGACCGCTCGGGTCTGCTGATCGACCTCGCCTGCACCGGACGGCGGAGCACGCTCGAGGTGATGGAACGGACGGAGCACCCGGTCGTGTTCAGTCACGTGAATGCCGCGGCGGTCCATCCCCACCCGCTCAATCTCACCGACGATCAGATTCGCGCCTGCGCCAGAACCGGCGGCGTCGTCGGGGTGAGCGCGTTCCCGGCTCTCGTGGGCGGCGGGCAGCCCACCGTCGCGAACGTCCTCCGGCACATCGACCATCTCGCCGGGTTGGTCGGCCCGGAGCACGTCGGGCTCGGGCTCGACTTCGATACCGATCGGACCCGGCGCTACCCGACCGATCCGATCCCCGAGCCGCCGTACCGGTACCCCGCCGGGTTGGCCCGATTCCAGGACCTGGCGGGGCTCGGAGCCTTTCTCGCGGAGCGGGGGTACGACATGAAGGCCCGGGCGGCGATTTTCGGCGGAAACTTCGAACGGGTCCTTCGTCGCGTCATCGGCTGAACGGCGCGGCGTCCGATTCAGATTGGGAGAGCGGCAGATGCGGTCGAATCGGTTGTCGGCGGCGGCCATCCTCGTCGCCGCTCTCGCGGCACCTTCCCTCGCGGCGCAGAACAACCCGCTGGCCGGTTTCGACGGGTACGTCGAGCAGTCGCTCAAGCTCTGGCGGGTGCCGGGCATCGCGATCGCCGTGGTGCGGGCTGACTCGATCGTTCTGCTCCGCGGCTACGGCGTCCGGCAGGTGGGGCGGACGGAGCCGGTCACGCCGCGGACGATGTTCGAGATCGGCTCGACGACCAAGGCGTTCTCCTCCGCGATTCTCGCGATGCTGGTGGACGACGGAAAACTCGGCTGGGATGATCCGGTCATCCGGCATCTGCCGTGGTTCGCGCTGAAGGACCCGTGGGTGACTCGCGAGGTGACGCTGCGCGATCTTCTCTCCCACCGGGTCGGCGTGGGAGGGGATTTCAACGCATTGCTGACCTCCACCCGAACCGAGATCATCCGCCGGACCCGTTACCTCGATCCGAACATCGGGTTCCGGACCAGATACGACTACAGCAACATGATGTACGCCACCGCGGGCGAGGTCGCGGCGGCGGTGGCGGGCAAGCCGTGGGAGGTGCTGCTCCGGGAACGCGTGCTGGATCCGCTCGGGATGCGGCAAACCACGACCGATATCTCCCGGTTTTTCGACTCGACCCGCTTCGCGCACTGCTTCTACTGCCCGTTTCCGAAAGACCCGGTGAGCATCGACCAGGCGATCGGCCGGCAGGACGTGGCGATGCCGCATATGATGGTCGCGGATACCGTGCGGACGATTCCCTGGCAGAGCTACGACAACGGGGTGTCGGCGGGGTCGGTGATCTCGAACGTCACCGAGATGGCGGAGTGGCTCCGGTTCCTGCTCGGGCAGGGGACGTATCGGGGCCGGCCTCTGATCCGGCCGGAGACCTTCCGCGAGCTCCATAAGCCGCAGTCCATCATCACCCCGGCGGGGTGGCTCGGTATGGTCGCGGAGCTCTCGCCCACGACGCACTTCTGGGCCTACGGCCTCGGCTGGCGGATGAACGACTACCGGGGCCGGAAGATCGTCTGGCACACCGGCGGGATCGCGGGGTTCCTCGCGTATGTGGGCCTTGTGCCCGAGGAGAAACTGGGCATCGTGGCGCTCTCGAACGGGGACCTGGGCTACGAGCTCTTACCCCAGTCCCTCGCGCTCCGGCTCATTGACGGGGTGATCGGCGGGGCGCCCCGGGATTGGAGCGCGGAGCTGGCCGGCGCGATGAAGGCGGAAGCGCGGCGCTCGGAGGAGGCGAGGGCCAGGGAAGCCGCAGGCCGGGTCCCGGGGACCCGACCATCGCTCCCCCTCGAGAAGTTCGCGGGGCGGTACGCGAACGACGTGTTCGGGGAGATCGAGGTCGGGCTCCAGGGTCAGCGACTCATTCTGCACATACCGGCAGGCGCCGAGGGCGTGCTCAGGCACTGGCACTACGACGTGTTCCGGCTCGAGCTCGACGCCAGCTCGAAGGGCGATTTCTTCACGACGTTCCGGATCGGCCCGGCCGGCCAGGTGGACGGTATGGTGATCGAGGGAATGGGGGAGTTCCGGCGGGTTCGCTCCTGATCAGCCGGATCTTCGATGCTGGAGCTACCGCACCGCGCCGTAGGAGACGAACCCGGCAGGGCCTCAGCTTCTCCGTCGCCTCACTGGCTCACCACGAACTGATAACACGCGCTCTTCAGCACGACGGCCGAAGTGGTGGCGTCGATCACCCGGAACTGGATGTCAAACTCGTTGCCGACCGTGCTGAGGGTGCGCCATAGATCCGCACGGCCGGTCCCTCGATCATCAGTGACGATGGCTCGCGGCGTGGTCCCCTGACCGAGGGTGAGCCAGGTGGCGCTGGTGCAGTCGTCGTTGACGTTCGCGTCCACGGCCCGTTGCAGGCGGTAGCTCGTGTTCGGCGCGAGATCGCGCACCCACGTATCGAGATTGACGATCAGATCGGCATCCTTCGGTTGCCGGAATTTCACGTGCCCGAATGCGTTTCCGCCCGACGGGTCACGCAGAATGACCTCGATATTGAACGGAGGGGTGGCGGGGCCCCACGAGGCGGCAATCGCCGGACGGCCGGGATCGGTCGGAGTGTCGGCGGCGCACCCCCACGCAAGTACTCCGATCGCGCCGAGGGCGACAACGGCGGCCAGGCGGTTCCTGAAGACGTGACGCGGCATGCGAGCTCCTTCAACTCGAGAGGGACTTCCATCAATGGCCGATTCAGGAAGAAGGATTTGCCTTGCCTCGCCAAACCTACGGGCCGGCTCGCCGGGTGTCCACCTGGGCGACCCGGAAGCGCGAGACCGGTCGGTGCCCGGCTCGACGATGTCGACCGGCGCCTCGGCCGCGCGGCCCCCTATCGCCGCGCCGCCCCTCCCCCACCCGCCAGCCGCTCCAGCACCTCACCCAACTTTCGAATCTCCTCGCCGTAGCGCGCCCAATCCCCGCCCCGCTGAGCCGCCAGCGCCGCCTGATATCGGCCCCGGGCCTCGGCGAGCAGGGTCCGAAGCTCCGCCTCACCGAGCGCGGGCGCCGCGCCTGCGGCGCCGGCCGCCGCCGCGGCGCCGCTCGTGACCGGCGCCGCGGGCTGGTTCCGCATCCCGGTCGGGCCGCCGAACAGCCGGGCCAGCCCCGCGTCCAGGGTCTCCTCCATCACCACCTGGTTCTGGTAAGCCACCACCACCCGCTTGAGCTCGGGGATCCGGCCTCCTTCCGCCTGGAGATAGAGCGGCTGCACGTAGAGCAGCGACTGCTCGATCGGGATCACCAGGAGGTCGCCCCGGATCACCTTGGATCCGCCCTGGTCCCAGAGCGACACCTGGCGCGACACCTCGGTGTCCTGGTTGATGCGGTTCTCGATCTGCTGCGGGCCGAACACCAGGCTCTGGCGGGACAGCCGATACACCCGGAGCTTCCCGTACACCTCGCCGTCATTCCGCGCCACCATCCAGGCCGCCAGGTTGTCCTTGCCCTTCGGCGTGAAGGGCACCATGTAGACGAACTCCGCCTTCGGCTCGTCGGGCAGCCGCATGATGATGTGCCGCATGAACGGAACCGTCTCCTTCGCGTCGGCCACGACCGGGATCTGCCACTGGTCTTCCCGATGGTAGAAGTCCTCCGGCGCTTCCATGTGATAGCTGGTGTAGAGGCTGGTCTGCACCCGATAGAGGTCGTCGGGATAGCGGAGGTGGGCCCGGAGGTCCGCCGGCATGCTGTCGAGCGGAACGAAGATGCCGGGGAACACGCGGGCCCAGGTCCGGATCACCGGATCGGCCGGCGCGCTCAGGTACGCGGTGAGCGTCCCGTTGTAGGCGTCAATGACCAGCTTGACGCTGTTCCGCATGTAGGTCGTGCCGTCCCCCGCCGGCTGGGCATACGGATAGCGGTCCGAGGTGGTGTAGGCGTCGGCGATCCACCGCAGCCGCCCGTCTGGCCCGATGACCAGATAGGGATCGCGATCGAAGCGGAGGAACGGCAGCGCCCGGCTCGCCCTCTCGATGATGTTGCGGTAGTAGAGCACCCGGCTGTCGTTGGTGATGTCCTGCGAGAAGAGGATCTTCGAGGACCCGAACCGGATGGCCAGCACCAGCCGGCGGAACAGGTTCGAGACCTTCACCCCGCCGCTGCCCTCGTACGGCGCGTAGACATTCGCTTCGCCGGAGGGATGGTCGAACTCCCGCTGCCGGGTTCCCACGAAGACGAAATCGTTGGCCAGCTCGCCGTAATAGATCTGCGGCCGGGTGACCTTGAGCGACACGCTCGTCACCGGCGGCAGGTCCTGCACGAACAGCACCGGCAGCCCTTCGGTGGTGACCTGGTTGACCGGTCCCAGCGTGAGCCCCATCCCGTGGGTGAAGGTCAGGTGCTCGTTGATGAAGGTCCTGGTGGGGAGGGACGCGGCGTTGAGCTCCCGCGGACTCAGGAGCACCTGGCGGTACTTCCCCTCGATCCAGTAGCGGTCGTCGTCCACCGAGATGAAGTCGTAATAGGTGCGGATCTCCTGCAGCTGTCCGAAGGTCATGAGCAGCGGCTCCCGGTCCCAGAGCCGCACGTTGTCGATGGTCGGGCCGTTCGCCCGGATGTTGGCCAGCGTGAGGTCGGCCTCGCCGTTGAGCTCCCTGGTGTCCACGCTGTCCAGCCCCCACGCGGCCCGGGTGGCCGCGATGTGAGACCGGAGATAGGGCGTCTCCCGGGTGAGCTCGGTGGGGGCCACGATCAACTTCTGGATCACCAGCGGGAAGAGCCCGCGCCCGAGCACCACGGCAGCCAGGTACCCGACCACCGCCAGGAGCCCGTAGCGGGCCGGCTCCCGCCGCACCCCGCCGGCCAGCACCAGGGCCGCCGCCAGTACGGCGAGCACCGCGCTGACCCGGAGCGCCGGCAGCGAGGCGTTGAGATCGGTATAGCTCGCCCCGACCAGCGGGCCGGTGGTCGAGTAGAGAAGGCCGGGGATGTCCACGATCCACAGCCGCACCGCGGTGAGCAGAAACAGCGTCGCCACCAGGATGCAAAGGTGCATCCCCGCCGACGGCTCGAACCGGATCCCCCGCGGGAGCAGGATGATGTCGCCCCGCATCCAATACACCGGCAGGAGCAGGAAGAGGGTGATGCTGGTGAGGCCCGACAGGAACCCGAGCAGCGCCGTCAGCCCCGGCAGGATGAAGGCGTAGAATCCGATGTCGCGGGAAAAGACCGGGTCGTTGATCCCGAACGGCACCCGATAGATCAGCCGGAGCACCACGCTCCACGCCGGGGCAACCGCCAGCCCGGCCAGGAGACCCAGCCCCACCGAAACCGGGAGGCTCAGTCGGCGCAGCATGCCCGTGACGTTGAGGTGGGGCGCCGATTCACTGAGCTGCAGCACGATCGGGTTGGGGACCAGCCCGCGCTGGGCGGCCCACAGATTGAGGTAGAGCAGGCCGGCGGTCAGGCCGCCCGCCGCCAGGAAGAGGATGGCCCGGGTGACCAGCTCCCGGGTGAACACCACCTGATACCCGATCTCCCGAAACCACCACCAGTCGGTGAGGAAGCCGCTCAGGGTGGGAAACAGGAAGAGCAGCGCGGCAAGAACCGCGATGACCAGAAGCAACACCAGTCGGCGTCGGGGCACGGGGGGATCCTCCTGGTACCCAGCATTACGGAGCGGGTCAGGAAGTCAAGGGCGGCGCGGTGGGGGAGACTGCGTGTTGGGCTCGACCGGAGGACCCGAAGGGTCCGACGGCGAGCCCCCGAAACAAACGGCCGGCGCATTCGCGCCGGCCATTGCCCCTCCTGGGCTCGAACCAGGACTCTCCTGATCCAGAGTCAGGCGTGTTGCCAGTTACACCAAGGGGCAGCGATCAGGATCGTTCGATTGTCAGTGGAGCAGAGGGGGATCGAACCCCTGACCTCCGCATTGCGAACGCGGCGCTCTCCCAGCTGAGCTACTGCCCCACGCTGCGGGCGCGGTAAACTAATCCCCGCCAACTCCCTCGGCCAGACCCGATCACCGCCGGGACAGGCTCCAGAAACGCATCGAGCGATGTACAGCTGACCGGGCGGGGGGTCGTAGACCTATACCCTGCCCAACTCAACTGACACCGCTCTGTGATTGCCCGCAATGTAATACTGCAAGCCCTGGACCGCTACTCCAGGGCTTGGGAGGCCCAATCCCGACCTGGGGCTCCGGCCGGCCCGCCTCCGGGCCGCTCCTGCGGCTTCGGCGGTTGTTCGGTGCGTGGCTGTCCCGCTCGGCGGACCAGGGCGAGCTCGCTTCGGGCAGCTCAGACCTCGGCGGGCGCTTTGTCGGCGAATGGCACTTCGATGGCGAGCCCATCGCGCGCCACGATCGTCTCCGGAAACACCGCCTGCGCCTCGGCGAGCAGCTCTGGTGCGTCGCGGCTGTAGCGCGCGCTGATGTGGGTCAGCACCAGCCGCCGAACCCCCGCCTCCGCGGCGACCGCCGCCGCCTCCCGCGCGGTGGAGTGCCCGGTCTCGACCGCCCGGTCCCGTTCGTCCTCGCCGAACGTCGCCTCGTGCACCAGGAGGTCGGCGCCCTTCGCCGCGGCGATCAGGTCCGCGTGAGGCCGGGTGTCGCCCGAGATCACCACCGTCCGCCCCGGCCGCGGCGGGCCCACCAGCTCGCCCGGCTCCACGGTGCGCCCGCCGGCGAGCGTCACCGGCTTCCCCTTGTGGATCTGGCCCCAGAGCGGCCCCTCGGGAATCCCGAGCGAGCGGGCGCGCTCCGGATCGAACCGGCCCAGCCGGTCTTGCTCCACCAGCGCATAGCCCACCGTCTCGGCGCGGTGCTCGGTGGCGAACACGGCGATCTCGTAGTCGCCGCGGCCCAGCCGGTCGCCGGGCTTCACCTCGACGATCTCGACCGGGAACCTGGTCCGCTCGATCCCGACCGCGAGCGCGTTGCCGAGGATTCGCGCCGCGCCCTTCGGCCCGTACAGCGTCACCCCTTCCTTCCGGTCCATGAGCCCCATGGTGCGGAAGAGGCCCATCACGCCAAGCAGGTGATCGGAGTGGTAGTGGGTGAAGAACAGCTCGCGGAAGGAGAAGCCCACCCCATAGCGCATCATCTGACGCTGGGTTCCCTCGCCGCAGTCGAAGAGCAGCATCTCCCCCTCGCGCTGGATCGCAAGGGCCGAGACGTTGCGCTCCACCGTGGGGCAGGCGGCCCCGGTGCCGAGGAAGGTCAAGGCAAGCATGGGCACAAAAGTAGAGGGGGCCTGCCACCGTGGTCAGGGGCGGACGGCCCACCCCTGCCCTTCCCCTCAGTCATTGCGTCTCTCCGTCTGTCCGCCTGTCCGCCTCCCTCCACCCGTGTATGATTCCTCCGTGCACGAGAGCTCAGCCCGAAGTGAGGCGCCCCCCCCTCCTCCCGCGCGGCGCATCGTCGCGTCCGATACGGCGGAGCTGGCGGAAACGGCGGCCGGGTGGATCGCGACCGCGCTCGCCGAAGCGGCCGCGAGCGGCATCGTGACGATAGCCCTGGCGGGCGGACGAACGCCACAGCCGGTTTATCGCCGGCTCGCCGAGCCGCCCCACGACGGGCGGTTCCCCTGGGACCGTCTCGAGGTGTACTTCAGCGACGAGCGTGCGGTCCCCCCCGATCATCCCGAAAGCAATTATCGGACGGCGTTCGAGTCCCTGCTGGGCCGGGTCCCGATCCAGCCGGAGCGAGTCCACCGGATGGAGGCGGAGCAGCGCGATCTGGAAACCGCGGCCCGCGCCTACGCAGCCCTGCTTCCCGCCTCGCTCGACCTCCTCCTCCTCGGCATCGGCGCGGACGGGCACGTCGCCTCGCTCTTCCCCCACGCCCCCTCGCTGACGGAGCGGCGTCGAAAAGTGCTGGCGGTGACGGGCGGCGAACCGCTCATCCAGCGGCTCACCGTCACGCCCATCGTCATCGAAGCGGCGCGGCGGGTGCTCGTCCTCGTGAACGGCTCCGACAAGGCGGCGGTGGTCGCCCAGGCGCTCGAGGGGCCCTACCATCCAGCCCTGATGCCGGCACAGCTGGCCCGCCTGGCGACCTGGATCATGGATCGTGCGGCGGCTTCGGCACTGAGCGACAGGGGCCTCGGACCGATCCGCTGAGCATTCCGCACCGAGTCCGCGCACGGCCAGAAAGGGAACCGGATGCAGCTTGCGATGATCGGCCTCGGCCGCATGGGCGGGAACATGACCGAGCGGCTCCTCCGGGGCGGCCATGAGGTCGTGGTGTGGGACCGGAGCGACGAGGCGGTGAAGGCGAGCATCGCGCTGGGCGCTGCGGGCGCCGCCGACCTTCGCGATCTGTGCGCCCGGCTCGCGTCGCCCCGGGTGATCTGGCTCATGGTGCCGGCGGGCAAGCCGGTGGACGATACGATCGCCGCGCTGGTCCCGCTGCTCGGGCCGGGCGACATCCTCATCGACGGGGGCAATTCGAATTACCACGACACCGTGCGCCGGGGGAAGGCGCTCCACGCCGGGGGCATCGAATTCGTGGACTCGGGCACCAGCGGCGGCATCTGGGGCCTCGCCAACGGCTATTGCCTGATGGTGGGCGGCGCCGCGGAGGCGGTGGCGCGCTGCGAGCCGGTGTTCCGGACCCTCGCGCCCCCCGACGGCTTTGCCCACGTGGGGCCGCCCGGGGCCGGCCATTTCGTCAAGATGATTCACAACGGGATCGAGTACGCGATGCTCGAGGCGTACGCCGAAGGCTACGAGATCCTCCACGCCAAGCGGGAATTCGGGCTCGATCTGCCCCGGATCGCCGCGCTGTGGAACCGGGGCAGCGTGGTGCGCTCCTGGATGAACGAGCTCGCCGAGCGCGCGTTCGCGAAGGACCCGGCGCTGGCGGAGCTTCGCGGCTTCGTGGAAGACTCGGGCGAGGGACGCTGGACGGTGCAGGAGGCGATCGATCTCGACGTCCCCGCGCCCGCGATCGCGCTCGCGCTCTTCGCGCGGTTCCGCTCCCGGCAGGACGAGTCCTTCGGCGCCAAGGTGATCGCGGCGCTCCGCAACGAGTTCGGCGGGCACGCCGTCAAGCGGGCGTGAGCGACCCGCTCTGCCTCCCGATGCGGGTGGCGCCGGTGGGCGGCGCCCCCGCGCCGGCCCGGGGCGGCCCCTGTACCATGGTGATCCTCGGCGCCGCCGGGGACCTCACCCGGCGGAAGCTCCTGCCGTCCCTGCTGCACCTCGAAGCCGACGGCCTCCTCCACGACGACTTCGCCGTGGTGGGCGTGGCCCGCGAGCCGCTCTCCGACGAGGCGTTCCGGGAGCAGGCGCGCGCCACCCTGGGCGCGAGCGGCGGCCGCTGGAGCCGCTTCGCCCCGCGGCTCTTCTACGCGGCGGGGAACCTGAGGGACCCGGCCACCTACGACGAGCTCGCCAAGCGGCTCCGCCTCCTCGAATCCACCGGCGGGAGCCGGGGCCGCCTCTTCTACCTCGCCGTGCCGCCCAGCATGTACGAAGGCGCCATCGAGGGCCTCTCGCGGAGCGGCGCCATGCCGCGCCGCCCCGACCCCGCCGACCCGGCCTGGGTCCGCACCGTCATCGAGAAGCCGTTCGGGCGGAGCCTCGCCACCGCGCAAGCGCTCAACCGCGTGGTGCGCGCGGCGCTCGCCGAGCACCAGGTGTACCGCATCGATCACTACCTGGGAAAGGAGACGGTCCAGAACCTCCTGGTCTTCCGCTTCGCCAACTCGATCTTCGAGCCGGTATGGAACCGCCACCACGTCCACCACGTGCAGATCACCGCCGCGGAGACGCTGGGCGTCGAGCATCGCGCGGGGTACTACGAGGAGGCGGGAGTGGTGCGCGACATGTTCCAGAACCACCTCCTCTCGCTCCTCTCGCTCACCGCCATGGAGCCGCCTTCCACCTTTCAGGCCGACGCCGTGCGGGACGAGAAGGTCAAGGTCCTGAACGCCATCCGCCCGATTCCCGCGGCCGATCTCGCCGCGTACGCCGTGCGCGGGCAGTACGGCCCCGGGACGCTGGACGGCACCCGGGTGCCGGGGTACCGCGAGGAGGAGGGCGTCAGGCCGGATTCGGTGACGCCGACCTACGCGGCGCTCCAGGTCATGATCGACAACTGGCGCTGGGAGGGCGTGCCGTTCCTCCTCCGCTCGGGGAAGCGGCTCCCACGGCGCGCCACCGAGATCGCCATCCAGTTCCGGAAGCCGCCCCATCTCATGTTTCCGGTGGGCCGGGGGGACACGATCTCCCCCAACGTGCTGGTGATGCAAGTCCAGCCGGAGGAAGGGCTCTCCCTCTCGTTCGAGATCAAGGTGCCCGGGCTCGGCGTGCGGATGACGTCGGCGCGGATGGAGTTCGGCTACGCCGAGGCGTTCGGCGGCGAGGAGCACGACGCGTACGAGACGCTGCTGCTCGACTGCATGGCGGGCGACCCGACGCTCTTCCTTCGCGCCGACGCCACCGAGGCGGCCTGGCGGGTGGTGGATCCGGTGCTCGAGGCGTGGGAGCGGGAGCCGCCGGCGGATTTTCCCAACTACCCGGCCGGCTCGTGGGGACCCGCCGCGGCGGAGCGGCTCATCGCCTGCGCCGGGGCGTCGTGGCGCCGGCCGTGACCGTCGGTGCCTGATCCCGTTCGGTTCGCCCCGGGGTGGCCCGGGATTCCGGCCCGCTGGACGTCGAGCGCCAAGAGCGGGATCGGGACCGCGCTCTCGGAGGCGTCGCGAGTCTGGTTCACGCTGAGCCACGGGATCCTGAACGAGATCTACTATCCCGATGTCGACACCGCCTGCACCCGGGACGTGGGGCTCGTCGTGACCGACGGGCGCGGGTTCTTCTCGGAGGAAAAGCGGCACACGATCCACGAAGTGAGCTGGATCGAGCCGGGCGTCCCGGCGTTCCGCCTGCGCAACACCTGCGATTCGGGCCGTTACCGGATCGAAAAGACCGTCCTGGCCTCGCCCGAGAGCAACGCCATCCTGCAGCATCTGCGCTTTCTCCCGGAGCGGGGCGCCCTCGCGGATTATCACGTGCACGTGCTGGCGAGTCCGCACCTGGGCAATCAGGGCGCCGGGAACACTGGCTGGCTCGGCGAGTACAAGGGCGCGCCGATGCTCTTCGCGAGCCGGAACGACCACGCCCTCGCCCTGGCGGCCAGCGTGCCGTGGGCGCGGCGCTCGGTGGGCTTCGTAGGCTCCTCCGACGGCTGGCAGGATCTCGTCGCCCACGGACGCCTGGAGGCCGGCTGGACCCGGGCTGAGAACGGCAACGTGGCGCTGACGGGCGAGCTCGACCTGTCCGCCTCGGGCGGGGAGTGCCTCCTCGCGATCGGTTTCGGCCGCGATCCGTCGAAGGCGGCGCATCACGCCCTCGCCGCGCTCCTCCCCGGCTTCGAGGCATCCCTCGAACACTACGCCCGGGGCTGGAGCGCCTGGCAGCGCTCGCTCCGCCCCCTCGACGCCTGGGGCAACGGCAGCCGCCAGCTTCGCCGGGTAAGCTCCGCGGTCCTGCTCGCCCACCAGTCGAAGAGCTTCCTCGGCGGCACCATCGCGAGCCTCTCGATTCCTTGGGGGTTCGCCAAGGGCGACGGCGACCTCGGCGGCTACCATCTGGTCTGGCCCCGCGACCTGGTGGAGGCGGCCGGCGCTCTGCTCGCGGTGGGTGCGCCGGCGGAGGCCCGCCAGGTGCTCCGCTATCTCCAGAGCACCCAGGAAGCGGACGGACACTGGGCCCAGAATCAGTGGCTCGACGGCACGCCGTACTGGTCCGGGGTGCAGATGGATGAGACGGCGTTCCCGATCCTGCTCGTGGACCTCGCCCGCCGGGAAGGCGCGCTGGCGGCCGAAGACGTGGCACGGCTCTGGCCGATGGCGCGGCGCGCGGCCGGCTACCTGGTCCGGAACGGCCCGGTCACCCTGCAGGACCGCTGGGAGGAGGACGCGGGTTACTCCCCGTTCACCCTTGCCGTCGAGATCTCGGCGCTCCTCGCGGCGGCCGATCTGGCCCAGTGCTCCGGGGAACCGGCGGTCGCGGGTTATCTTCGCGAGACCGCCGACGTCTGGAACGCGGGCGTCGAGCGGTGGACCTGGGCGGCGGACACCCCGCTCGCCCGTCGGCTCGGGGTCGCGGGGTACTACATCCGGATCGCGCCGCCGGAGAGCGCCGATGCCGCCAGCCCGGCCCACGGGTTCGTCCCGATCAAGAACCGGCCGCCCGACCAGGCGGTGGCGAAGGCGGAGGAAGTCGTGAGCCCGGACGCGCTGGCGCTGGTGCGGTTCGGGCTCCGCCGCGCCGACGATCCCAGGATCCTCGATACGGTGCGGGTGATCGACGCGCTGCTCAAGGTCGAGCTCCCCGGCGGGCCGGCGTGGCGCCGGTACACCGGTGACGGCTACGGCGAGCATGAGGACGGGAGCCCGTTCGACGGCACCGGCGTCGGGCGGCCGTGGCCGCTGCTGGTGGGCGAGCGGGCGCATTACGAGCTCGCCTCGGGACGCCCGGAGAAGGCGCGTGCGCTGCTCGCGACGCTCGAGCGCTTCGCGAGCCCCGGCGGACTCCTCCCCGAGCAGGTCTGGGACGGTCCCGATCTGCCGGACCGGGAGCTGTTTACCGGCAGGCCCAGCGGCGCCGCGATGCCCCTGGTCTGGGCCCACGCCGAGTACCTCAAGCTGGTGCGCTCCCTCGAGGACGGCCGCGTCTTCGATACGCCGCCGCAGGCCGAGGCACGCTACGCGAGGGGCATCGCCGAGCCCGCATTCCATCTCTGGCGATTCAACCAGAAATGTCGCTCGATGCCGGGTGGGCTTACTCTCCGGCTCGAGGTGCTGGCGCCCGCCCGGGTGCGCTGGACGGCGGATGGGTGGGTCACCTTCGAGGACGCCCCAACCCGGGACACCGGCCTCGGCGTCCACGTGGCGGACCTCCCCACCACCCGGCTCGGCGCCGGGGGCGAGGTGGCGTTCACGTTCCTGTGGACCGAGGGAATGCGGTGGGAGGGGACCAACTTCTCCGTCAGAATACCCGAACGGTGATCCCGATCTTGCCGGGGTGCTTCTTCAGGTCGTCCACGAACTCCTGCAGCGACTTGATGACCCGCTGGGCATTCGCGTAGAACGCGGTGTCGGTGGCGAACCGGCCCAGGGTGCCCTCCCCGCGGTTCACCCGGGCGAGCAGGGTGTCGAGCCGCGCCGAGGTGGAGCGCGCGTCGGCCGACAGCCGGGTGAGCTCGCCCATGAGCGAGTCGGCGCGCCGGACCGTGGCCGCGGGCCTGGCGTCGTCGAGCAGCGAGTCGAGCCTCCGGCTCATCCGCTGCACCTCCGAGAGCGTCCGGGTGAGCTCGGCGCTGGGTCCATGCTCCGGGTTGGAATAGAGGTCGGCCATCCGCTGCACCGCCGTCATCGTCCGGCGGAGGTCGTCCGCCAGCTTCGCGTTGGCCACCTCCGAGATGCCGCTCATCACGGTCTTGGCCCGCTCTCCCAGCTCGCTCCCCAGCGCCATGAAGCCGGTCTCCACCGTGCCCGCCACGACTTTGCCCCTGGGCAGCGGGTCGGGGGCGGTGCCGGGATTGAAGTTGATGATTGCGTCGGCCACCAGCCCCACCGAGGCGAGCCGCGCCGAGGCGTCGCTCTTCGGCTTGACCCGGGGATCGAGCGTGACCTCGACCAGCACCTTCCCGAAGTCCTGGAAGTCGATGCTCTCCACGCTGCCGAGGGTGACGCCCGACACCCTGACCGGCGAGCCCTTCTTGAGCGTCCCGGCGTCGGAGAAGACGATCGGCACCGTCGGCGCCCGGGAGAAGCTCCGCCCGCCGAGCCACATCGTCCCCCCGACGAACAGCGCGACGCCGACCACCACCAGCGCGCCCACGGTGACTTCCTGCTTGTAGTGGAGGTCCATGCGCGCTCAGGCCGCGTAGGAGGTGGGATCGAAGTCGCGCTCCAGGAACGCCATCACCACCACACTTTCGGATTTCCGGAACTCCTCCGGCGTGCCCTGCAGCACGATCTTGCCGTCGGCGAGGAGGGCGAGCCGGTCGGCCACCCGGAAGGCGCCGCGCACGTCGTGGGTGACCATCACGCTGGTCACGCCGAGCTCGCGGTCGAGCCGCATCACCAGCTCGTCGATCACGTCGGCGTTCACCGGATCGAGCCCCGAGGTCGGCTCGTCGTAGAGCAGGTACTTGGGCGCCCCCGCGATCGCCCGCGCGATGCCGACCCGCTTCCGCATCCCGCCGGAGAGCTGGGCGGGAAACTTCTCGGCCACCTCGGGCGCCAGGTTCACCAGCCGCAGGCACTCGGTCACCCGCGCCCGGGCGTAGTCCTGGTCCTCGTATTTCGTCTCGTCGGAGAGGCCGAGCCGGATGTTCTCGAAGACGTTCGAGGAGTCGAACAGCGCGCCGTTCTGGAAGACGTAGCCGATCCGGGTCCGGAGCTCGGCCAGCTTCTGGCGGGTTAAGGACGCGACCTCGAGGCCGTCCACCAGGATCCGCCCGCCGTCGGGCCGGATCAGGCCGTTGATGTGCTTGAGCAGCACGCTCTTCCCCGTCCCGGAGGCGCCCAGCAGCGCCACGGTCTCCCCCTCGCGCACCTCGAAGTCCACCCCGTCGAGCACGACCTGCTCGCCGAACCGCTTGCGGACGCCCTTGAGCTCGATCATGCCTGGAGCAGGATCTTGGCGAGCAGGGTGTTGAGCAGCAGGATGACCACCGAGCTCGTCACCACCGCCGCGGTGGTGGACTTCCCCACGCCCTCCGCGCCCTGCTGGGTGTTGAAGCCCATGTAGCAGGAGACCAGGCCGATCGCGAGGCCGAAGCTCACCGCCTTGATCAGCGAGTACCAGCCGTCGAACGGCCGCCAGTAGTACTGCGCGCCATAGGTGAAATCCCAGTCGGTGACCGGCAGGACCTGCTTGACGCCGATCCACCCCGCCCCGACCGCCACCACGTCGGCGATGATCACCAGCACCGGCAGCATGAGCGTCGAGGCGAGTACCCGCGGAATGATGAGGTGCGACGCCGGCGAGCGGCCCAGCGATTCGAGCGCGTCGATCTGCTCGGTCACCCGCATCGTGCCCAGCTCGGCGGCATAGCGCGCCCCGATCCGGCCCGCCAGCACCAGGCCGATCAGCACCGGCCCGAGCTCGAGGATGATGGTCTCGGTGATCAGGGTACCGAGCACGTACACCGGCAGGCTGGTCTGCCACTGGTAGCCGGCCTGGAACGCGGTCACCGCGCCCGCGAAGCCGGCGATCAGGAGCACGATGGGGAGCGAGCCCGCGCCCACGCTGGCCGCCTCGCTCATGCTGCGGGGCAGCCAGATCCGCCATTCCCTGAGGCCGCGGGCCAGCTCCGCCACCATCAGGCCGAACCGCCCCACGTGGGCCAGCTCGCCCAGCACGAGGCGGCCGATGAATCGGGGAAAACGGAGTGTGGTGGAGGCCATGAGGAGTTCCTTATCTTGGAGCCTCATGCCCCCGAAGTCCACCCCGCGCGCTCCGGCCGACGCGCTCCGGTTTCGGCGCCGGTTGCTGGCCTGGTTTCGCCGTCATGGCCGCGATCTGCCCTGGCGGCGGACCCGGGATCCCTACCGGGTGCTGGTCTCCGAAGTCATGCTGCAGCAGACCCAGGTCTCACGGGTCGAGAGCTTCTATCCTCGATTCCTCGAGGCGTTCCCCACGCTCCGCCGACTCGCCGCGGCGCGCCCCGCGCGGGTGCGCGAGCAGTGGGACGGCCTCGGCTACTACCGTCGAGCGGCGAGCCTGCACCGGTTGGCGCGCGAGGTGGTCGCCCGTCACGAGGGGCGGATCCCCGGCGCGGTGGAAGCGCTCCGCCGGCTCCCCGGCGTCGGGCCCTATACCGCTGGGGCCGTGGCGAGTTTCGCGTTCGAGCGAATCGTGCCCGCGGTGGACACCAACGTCGCCCGAGTCCTGCGCCGGGCGTTCCACCCCCGGCTGCCCAAGGGGGGGCGCGGAGCGCGGAGGCTGTGGGACACCGCGGCCGCGCTTCTCCCCGCGCGCGGGAACACCGCGTGGGCATTCAATCAGGCGATCATGGAGCTGGGCGCGACGGTCTGCACAGCCCGGGTGGCGAAGTGCGGGGAGTGTCCGGTGGCGGAGGTATGCGCCACAGGAAAGCGGCATTGGTCAACAAGCAAGAGTCAACGGTCAAAAGTCAACCGTCAACCGTAACCGTAACTGTCACGCGCGCGGAGATCTGCTCGGCGGGGTAGGTCCCGTTGACGGTTGGCTGTTGACCGTTGACGCAATCCTCACTCACCGCAACCACGCCCCACCCACCAGCGCCACGACCGCGAGCAGCCCCGTGAGCATCCCGCTCCTCGCCGCCTTCTGCCGGAGCGAGTCGAAGAGCGGGCCGTGCTCTCCCGCCGGATCGAGCCGGGTGAGCCGCGCCACCGTGGGGAGATTCACCACCAGCGCGAGCACCGCGGCCACCAGCCCGGCGACCTGCATGATCATGAGCGGGACGGGAAACCCCGCCGTGGCGGTGGCGGTGCCGTAGAGCTGCAGGGTGAGCAGGAGGCCCGACACCACGGCGAGCAGGACCCCCGGGAGAATCATCGTCCGGTGCAGCCTGCCTACCAGCCCGGCCACCGCCGCGAGCTGCTGGCGGGGCATCTCCCGCATCGCCAGCCCCAGCGCCATCGCGGCGAATCCGCCGCCCATCCAGAGTACGATGCCGAGCAGGTGCGCGACGAGAAGGACGGGCCTCACGACGCCGTGGTCGTGAGGAACGTGGAGTCAATCGGCTGGCGGCCCGAGTAGCCGGCGTCCACCTCGTGCCAGTGGGTGATGTGCTCCTCGTCCACCCGCCAGCAGAGCAGCACCAGCCGGTCCTCGCGCAGGGTGTAGAAATCCACCAGTCCCGCGTCGAAGCCCTTGAACAGGCAGCCGATCGCTTCGATCTCGCCGAGGTAGGCGCTGATCCGGTCCGCGCTGTCGGTCACCGCCCGGCGCGACGTGACCAGCTCCTCGGCCTCGCCACTCTCGGCGCGCGTCCCGCCCGAGAGGAGCTCGTAGTCGGCGAGCGCCTCCTGCCAGATCCGATACTCGGTCCGAAGATCGGTCAGGATACGCCGGAGGAGGGGGAGGGTACGTTCCGCCTCATCGAGGGTGAAGATGCGCGCCTCGGCCACGTCGCGCTCCGCTGGGTGTGGGAACTCCTCGAACTGGGGACTCCTCTAACATTCGATGTCCGCCCCGGCAGGTCAAGCCTTGCGCGCCGCGAGGGCATAGTTCGCGGCGCGTTCACCTTCCTCGATGTACCGCCTGAGCTGCTCGGTGGCGAAGGTGTCCCCCCGCCGCACCCGGGGACGGATCCACAGGAGCGGTGGCCGGCCGGGGACCGTATTCCAGAGGGCGCGCTGCAGCGCGGTGTTGCTCGCCATGAGCGCCCACTGGGCGTCACCCTGGAGACGGAGCAGCGCCGGCGTTCGGACACCCTGCGGCTCGGGGTCCATGTCGAACCCGGCGCCGACGTCCACCGCCGCCACCAGCTCGGCCGGAAACCGCGCGGCCACCTCGAGCGGCACCACCGCGCGGAGTCCGCCGTCGGCGAGGCGGCGGCCGTCCATCAGGTAGGGCGGAAAGAACGGCGGCAGGGCGCAGCTCGCGCAGAGGGCATCGAGGAGCGGCGCGTCCTGGCCGCCGGCACCGAAGGCGAGGAGCGCCCCGCTGTCGAGGTCGGTGGCGGTCACGGTGAGCGGAACCGCGAGGTCCTCGAAGCGGGCGACCGGCAACAGGCGTTCCAGGGTGCGGCGGAACGGCTCGGGCCGGAGCAGCCCCCGGGCAAAGAGGCCTTTGAGCACCACGGTCCGGTCCACGGCGAAGACATCGCGCTGCCGGACCAGGAAGAGGCGCTCCGCCACCTCCCCGGCCGGAAGGCCGGCGGCGAGCCCGGCCCCGATCACGGCGCCCATGGAGGTGCCGACATAGCGCGCCGGGGCGAGCCCCGCGGCGACCAGCGCCCGCACCGCTCCGAGATGAGCGGCCGCCTTGACACCGCCGCCCGAGAGCACCGCGACGACCCGGTCGGTCACCGCCGCTTCCGCGCTGCGTGTCTGGCCTCCGCCTCCCGGTATCGGCGCCGCTCCTCCTCGGTCTCGGCCACCAGCCGGGGCACCCGGAGGGGCCGCCGGTCGCGATCAATCGCCACGAAGACCACATGCGCGGTGTGGGTGTGCTGCCGCTCCCCGGTGCTCACCCGCTCCGAATAGACCTGGACCGTGATGGCCATCGAGCTGTTGCCGACAAAATCCACGGTGGAATAGCAGGTGACCAGCGCGCCCACCGGAATCGGGTGGTGGAAGTCGAGCCGGTCAATGGATTTCGTCACCGCGGGGCCCCCCGCGTGCCGGATCGCCGCCACCGCGGCTGCCTGGTCCACCAGCGCCATCAGGTGGCCGCCGAAGAGATCGCCCAGCACGTTCTGCATGTGAGGCATGACGAACGTGGTGATCTCGCCGCGGGAGTAGGACATCGGGCGGCTGTCGGGGACCATGCGGGAGGCTCCTAGGGGGAACTGCGTCAACAGTCAACAGTCAACGGTCAACGGGACCTGCCCCACGCCCTTGCGTCTTCGCGTCTTTGCGTCCTTGCGTCTCGCCCCGTTGACTGTTGACCGTTGACTGTACGCGCCGTTCAGTAGTCCACCGGCCTCAGATAGTACTCCCCGATCGCGGTCTGGCTCACCATCGCCACGGTGGGAAGCCGGCGCTTCCAGTGGGTGGAGTCCAGCCGGCGGCGCACCAGCGCCACCTCCGCGGCGGTGTAGCCCAGCGCCTCGATCGCGGAGCCGTCGTAGCCGAGCAGGAGCCAGTGCAGGATCGTGTCCGCCTTGGCGAAGGTGATCCCGAAGTCGCCTTCGTCGGTCTGGCCCGCCACCAGGTCCGCGGTGGGCGGCTTCTCCACGATCGCCTTCGGCACACCGAGATGCCGCGCCAGGGCCAGCACCTGGGTCTTGAAGAGGTCGCCGATGGGATTCACCGGAGGGGTGTCGTCGGCGTGCCAGGTGAAGTAGCCGAAGAGGCGCTCGGTCTTGTTGCCGGTGCCCAGGGGGAGCGCGCCGAGGGCCGCGGAGCGGTCGAACAGCGTCACCATTCGCATCCGCGCGCAGATGTTGCCGAGCCGGGCCGGGTCCGGCGGGTCGGCGAGGCGGGCGACCAGCCCGTCCACCGCGGCGGAGATGTCCACCGTCTCCGCGCGGACGCCGGTCGCGTCAATCACCCGCTGCGCATCGGTGAGCGACTCGGGGCTCGAGGCGCGGTACGGCAGCCGGAGCGCGGTGACGTTGTCCTTGCCCAGCGCTTCCGCCGCGAGGAACGCCACCACCGCGCTGTCCACGCCGCCCGAGACCGCGACGACCCCCTTGCTGAAATGCCGCCGGCGGATCACCTCGTCTTTGAGGAACTCCACCAGCCAGCGCCGGGCGAGCTCGGGATCGATGGCGAGCGGGTCCGGGCGGGCTCCGAGCCGCGCCGGCTGGGGTGAAAGCGAGGGCGCCCGGGCCGGCTGCCCGACGGGCTTCCCGGTCGCCTTTCCGTCGGTCGGCCCGGCGAGCCACCGCTCCCGTTCGTGGCTCCGGCCCTCCAGCGCCTCGATGAGATGCGGGAGGCGGAGCTCGAGATCGCTGAGCAGCGGCATCTCGGCCCGGACCCGGGGAATTTCCTCCAGGTCCACGGTGACATCGAGCACGTGCTCCTCGAACACCGGGGCGCGGGCGAGGACATCGCCCCGGGGACCCACCACGAGCGACCCGCCCGGGAAACCCTTCCCGCCCTCGAAGCCGACCAGCTGCGCGAGCGCGACGTACACCCCGTGCTCCCCGGCGATGCCCTGCGCCGTGCGTTCCCAGCGGAGAAGGCTCGCAGGCCTGAGCCCATCGGAGCCGTCCTCCTGCGGGGGGGTGATGCCCCGCGCCGGGCTCGCGCTCACCACCGCGATGAGCTCCGCGCCGTCGAGCGCCGCGATCGTGGGGACCAGCGAATGCCACGCGTCTTCGCAGATGATCACCGCGGCCCGCCCCCACCGGGTGTCGAAGGCCCGCACCGAGCGGCCCGGCTCGACGAATCGCTCCTCGTCGAATACCCCGTAGGTCGGCAGGAAGACCTTGCGATGAACGTGCCGGATCCCGGCATCCGGCCCGCCCAGGGAAGCGGCGAGCGCAGAGTTGTGCAGCCGGGTGCGCCAGAGCTCGTAGAAGCCCACCATGATGTCCATCGGCGGCGCGCTCGAGGCCGCGTGCGCCCCTGCGACGTCGGCGTAGAAGTCCTCGGCGCTCCGGGCCAGCTCGCGGACCGCGCCTTCCACGAAATACCCGGTGAGCGCCGTCTCCGGCAGCACCAGAACCTCGGGGGCGGCCGGTCGGGAAGCCAGCTCCCTGAACAGCTCGCCCAGGCGAGCCAGGTTCTCGGCGTAGGCGCCTTTGCGGGGCTTGAGCTGCGCGATGGCGAGGCGGAGCATGCGCCAAAGGTAACCGCCTGCCGGTTGACTGTTGACCGGCGATGGTTGACTCTTCACCCGGTATCCTGCGATCGGCCTCCACCACCATATCGGGAGCCCGGCATGTCGTCTTTGCTGACCGCGCTCGGCGGTGTGGTCAATGCCTCAGAGCCTCTCCCTCAGCTCGTCACGGGCGGACAGCCCGGGCCGAAGCACCTGGCGGCCCTCAAGGCCGCCGGGAACGCCGTCGTCCTCGACATCCGCGACCCGATGGAGCCCCGCTCCTTCGACGAGCCGGCCCTGGTGAAGAGTCTGGGCATGGAGTACGTCAACGTCAGCGTGCGGCATGGGGCGCTCGACGACGCCACGATGGACGCGGTCCTGGAGGTAATGCGGAAGTACACCGGCCGCCCGATGCTGGTCCACTGCGCCAGCTCGAACCGGGTGGGCGGCGCCCTGATACCCTACTTCATCCTCGACCGCAACATGTCCGAGGACGACGCCGTGGAGGCCGCGATGCAGGTGGGGCTGCGCGGCGCCGATCTGCTGGAGTGGGGGCTCGACTACGCCAGACGCAAAGCGGGCGGCTGACGCCGCCCGCTCCGCTTTCAGATTCCCCGCTTCGGCCTTCGCCCTACGGCCTCCGGGGCCGCGAAGGCGCCGCGTGGCCGCCACCACCACCGCCGCCACCGCCGCCATGTGCGCCTCCACCTCCATGACTGCCACCGCCGCCGCCGCCGCGGCTCCCTGACGATTCGCGCTGCGGGGGCGGAGCCCCGCGGGACTCGCCCCGCACGGGCCGGGCGAAGTCGCGGCCGCGCTCCTCGCGTGCCGGTGCTTCCCGGGCGGACCCCCGTGCTGGTGCTTCCCGGTCGGACCCCCGTACCGGTGCTTCCCGGGCGGACCCCCGTACCGGTGCTTCCCAGCCGCTGGAGCCACGGTCACTGGGACCGTAACCGCCGCGGGGGGCCGGATACCTCACGTTCTCCGGGCGCGCCCGGCGCGCCGGCGGAGCGACGACCGCCGGTGGGTCGCCGGAGGATCCGCGACCAGTGGCGGGAACGTCGTTCCTCCCACCTCCCGACCCGCGCCCCCGCCAGTTGTTGGACGGTGCGGCGGATTCACCACCACCATCCCGGCCCGAGCCGCGGGTCAGGTTTCCCGCCACTGGAGTCCAGGAGGTGAAGTTCCCGCGGGGCTGAATGGTGTAGCCCCGGGAGCGACCCACGATCGTCGCGCGCGGGCGAGAGCGGCCGCCCGGGTAATACGGAACGTACGGGTAGTAGCCGCCGAATCCGTAGCCGAACCCGTAACCGTAGGGCCGGTAGCCATACCCGTAGTAGAACGGGTCGTAGTAGTAAGGGTAGTAGTAAGGGTAGTAGTTGCCGAAGCCGAGGTAGATGCTGGTGCCGAAGGACCATCCGCCATCATAGGGCCAGCGGCGGCAGGCGTTGTAGCGCCAGTACCAGTTGTTGCAGAAGAGCGCGTCGTCGTACACGTAGATGGGGCCGCGGGAATAGCCCGACGAGGTAGTATACGAGCGCTCGGCGTAGACCCGGTAACCCATCACGTCGTAATCGAAGCCCCGCGATCCGGCGATGCGCTGGACCACCTCGGTGAGATCCTGCTCGGGATTCCGTGAGCGGGCGTCAATGTCGAGCTTGGAGTAGTCCCACCGGTCGGCGACGACGACATCCTCGAACCGCCACGGCTCCGGCGAGACCGCGCTGTAGATGAGCCCGGTGCCGTCGCCGCTGGCAATGAAGGCCTGGCTCCCGTCCTGATCTCGCACCTCGTAACGGCGGCCCGCCTGCACCCGCGAATCGTCACGAGGGTCCAGCGGGAAGAGGACTTTGACCCGGCCCTCCGCGTCGTAGTTGAGGACCAGGAGGAAGCCGTCAACGTCGGTGTTCACCTGAATCCGAACCCGCTCACCCTCCCGGTACAGACGCTCGTTGTTCATCCAGAGTCGGACCGGGTCCCCGTCGGTCGGCATGGCCAGGGCGGGCGGAAGACCTGGAGCCGGCGACGCCCCACCAAAAACGGAGAGTGCTGCAAGTAGAGCGAACATGGGAACCTCCGGATTGACCGGTCGGCCAGAACCGCCTGATCAAATGGATACACGCCGACCTACCTGCGCAATATCCAGATTCATGCCAAGAGACAGGAGAGTGTAACCACTTGGGATTCAATGTGTTGGAAAACCGGACCCCAATTCCATGTGTCCGCGCCAGCGGACAATTCCACCCTTCGGTGACCGAATTGGGGACTATGCCCGCCGGTGCCAGTACATCCGCATCTCCGAGATCCTGCCGTCCTCGGTCTCGCAGAACAGGGATCCGCGGGCCTCGACCCACTCGCCGGTGCGGCGCCGCCGGAACACCACCCTGAACTCGGTCGCGAACCAGGGACCTGCCGAGTAGATCTCGCCGGTGGTGACGCGGATTTCGGCCTGGTGGAACGGCACGTCGCTCCAGTACTTCCGAATGGCATCCGTACCCCGAAGCGGCTCGGCGAACGGAGTCTCGATAAATGTGGCATCGCTGGTAAACACCGAGATGATCGGGTCCACCCGGGCCTTGGACCACCCCTCCGCGAAGGTGTCCACCAGGTCGCGGGCCAGCTCGCGGGTGATCGGCGGGGGAGAGGGCTCTGGCGAAGTCATGGGCCTGGTGGCCGAGGGAGGCGGAGCAAGGGGTGGTGGAACTTACATCCCTCGTCGCAGCAAGCGCCAAGCTAACGCGCCGCGGGCGGATCGGGTTCCGGACCCGGTGGGAGGCCCGCTTGCGTCGGGGTCCTCCGCCGCCTAGACTGCCGGCACAATTGATCCACGGCAGGCGGGGCCTCCCGGAAGTCCGGTGTGAGACCGGCGCGGCCCCGCCACTGTAAGAGGACCGGGCGTGTACCCGCCCGCCTTCGCCGCCGCACCCCCTTGCCACTGGGAACAGTTCCCGGGAAGGCCTGCGACGGCGCCTCGAGCCAGGAGACCGGCCCCGCCTGCCCCCGCACGATTCCCTCGAGGGAGGGGAGCGGGGCCAGAGGTGTTGCCACCGACGTCCCCGTCTCGCCCTGCGCCGCAGCCGGCCGCAGGGTGGTTCGTGTGGGGCACCTCGACCTCCCGTGGAGGCCCCCCATGTCGTTCCGGCGTTTCATCCCCGCATTCGCGGGCGCGCTCGCGCTCGCCCCCTCCGTCGCCGCGCAGTCCCGCGACTCGACCCGGCTCAAGGACATCGTCGTGACCGCGACCCGCGCGCCCACGCCCATCGGCTCGCTCGGCAGCAGCGCCGACGTCTTCCGCGCCGAGGAGCTGGCGCGCCGCCAGCTGAGCTCGCTCCGCGAGGCGCTCCAGCTCTCGCCCGGCGGCACCGTCGTGGTCAACGGCGCGCCGGGCGGCGTCGCGTCGCTCTTCCTCCGCGGTGTGTCCTCGAGCCAGACCCTGCTCCTGGTGGACGGGATCCGGGTCAACGACGCGAATGCGAGCTACGGCAGCTTCCTGGCCGGCGCGGACCTGGCCGGCATGGGCCGGGTCGAGGTGGTGCGGGGGCCTCAAAGCACGCTCTACGGCGGCGCGGCGATCGGCGGGGTGGTGGCGCTCGATGCGGAGCGGGGCGAAGGACGGGCCCGCGGAGTGGCGGAGGCGGAAGGAGGCTCGTTCGGGAGCTGGCGTGGCCGGGTCTGGGCCGAAGGGGGACGCGACCGGTTCGGCTGGAGCGCCGCCTTCACGGCCAACGGCGCCGACAACGAGCGCCGCCCCAACGGCTGGGATCAACGCACCCAGCTGGTGCGCCTGGATCGGCGGCTCTCCAGCAGGCTCGCCGTGGGCGCCACCTTCCGCGGACTGCAGCATAGCCTGACGTCACCCGGCGACCTCCGCAGCACCAACACCACCCCCGCGGGCACGACGACATACGAGAACAACCTCGGCACCCTCTTCGCGGAGGTGCGGCCGGCCGCCAGGTGGCGGAGCCGGCTCACCGCCGGCGCCCAGGAGCAGTTCACCAAGGGAACCGGCCGATTCAACGGCGGCCCGGAGTTCAGGTTCACGCTTACTAATACGCGCAGGGTGCTGGACTGGCAGAATACCATCACGCTCGCATCGGACGCGCGGGCCGTGGTGGGGGTGAACCGGGAGTGGAGCACCGCCACGAGCAGTGGCGTTGCCCAGGACGAGCGGCTCCTCGGCCTCTACGCCGAGGCGGAAGTGACCCCGTTCCGGGCCCTCACGCTCACCGCGGGGATGCGCGACGACGATTACAACTCCTTCAGCCACGCGGTGACCTATCGGGTGACCGGCGCCTGGCGGGTACCGGGCAGCGACACCAAGCTGCGGGCTTCGATCGGCACCGGCTTCATGCCGCCGAGCCTCGACGCGCGTTTCGGCAGCGGTTTTCAGCAGCCGAACCCCGCGATCCGCCCGGAGCGCTCGCGAGGCTGGGACGCCGGCGCAGACCAGGGACTCTTCGGCGGACGCGGGAGCGTGAGCGCGACCTACTTCCGTAACAGCCTCCGGGACCTGATCGCCTTCCAGGGCGGGGAATTCCCGGAGCTCGGCATGAGCGTGAACATTGATCGGGCCCGGACCAGCGGGGTGGAGCTCTCGGGACGGATCATCGCCGGCCCGGCGGATGCCCGCGTGGCCTACACGCTGCTCTCGGCCAGGAGCCTGTCGGAACCCGACCCCGCGCTCTCCCGGCTCATCCGGAGGCCGCGCCACAGCCTGAGCGGCGACCTGCTGCTGGCGCCCACCCGGCGAAGCACCCTCGGCGCGGGGCTGCTGGTCGTGGCCGGGCGGGAGGATACCGATTTCAACAGCTTTCCGGCGGCGCGGGTGAATCCGGGCGACTACGCGGTGGCCCGGCTCTACGCGTCGTATGATCTGACCGCGCGGGTTACTCTGCGCGCCCGGGCGGAGAACCTCTTCGACCGCCGCTACGAGCCGGTGTACGGATTCCCCGCCCTGGGCCGCAGCGCGAGCGGCTCGGCAGCGGTCCGGTTCTGATCGGCGGCGGGCTCCGGGTGGCCGACGACGGCCGCCCGGTGCCTCGCGCGGCCCGCCGGCGGCACAGCTCCGGATCTTCGGCGTCCATACGGTGGCCGAGGAGCGCCAAGGCGATCGGGCCGCCGGCGCGGCGTCACTCGGGCGGTCCCCACGAGTCGTCGCTCCCGGTTCCCGCGAGACAGCCCGTGGGACCGCAACGTTCGGCCCCCCTCGTCCGTTAACACAGGGATGGATTCGACTGTCCACTCATCGAGCCACACACCTCACCGGAGATCCGCCATGCGCCGCCATCTGCCTCGCACGGGGCCGGTCCTGCTCTCCCTCTGCGCAGGCCTGCTCGGCCTCGGGGCGCTCTCGTCACAGAACCTCCAGAATCCCAGCCTCGCCGGCACCTGGAAGCTGAACGCCGAAAAGAGCGACCGTCCGGAAGAGGCTATGCGGGAAGCCGCCCGACCGGAGGATCCCGCCAACCCCGGCAAGGGCTTCAGCAGCGGCGGCGGCAGGCCGCGAGTGGGCCGGAGTGGAGCCGCCGCCGGATCGAGCGGCGGAGCGGATGCCGGTGCCATGGGGGGCGGCCGGGCCGGCGGCAGTGGCGGTGGGGCCGGCATGGCTCCGCTGATGCTGTACGTCCGGCCGCTGCCCCAGCTGCTGGTGGAGCAGACCGACTCCACCCTCACGCTCTCCGATCCGACGGGCACGCCCCGGACCTTCCATCCCGATGGCCGGAAAGTGACCGAGCCGATGCTCAACGAGGAACAGCTCGAGCTCACCGCGAAGTGGAAGAGCGCGAAACTGGTGGTGGAGCGGAAGCTCGGCACCATCGGAACGATCAAGGAGACGTATCTGATTGATCCGGCCGCCCGGCAGTTGATCGTCCTGGTGAACGTGAGCAGCCCGCGGCTGCTCCGAGCGGTCGAGCTGCGACGGGTGTACGACCCGGCCGGCGGGGAGAAGTAGATGCAGCTCCGCACCGCTGCGCTGCTCGCGCTCTTCTGGCTCTCGCCGGCGCGCTCACCGCTGGCGGCGCAGATCGGCTCCACGAGCGACGTGCTGACCGGCGTCGTCAAGGACTCGACCGGCCTGCCGGTGGCGGAGGCGATCGTGGAGGCGACCTCGCTCGAGACCGGCATCATGCGCACCACCAAGACCGATCCGCGGGGGCGCTACACCCTGCTCTTCCCGGACGGCGGCGGCCAGTACCGGGTGATCGTGCGCGCGATCGGGAAGACGCCGATCATGCGGACCGTCGCGCGCCAGGCGGACGAGGATCGGCTGGTCACCAATTTCACCATGGGCGCGCCGGTCGCCCGGCTCGAGGAGATCGTGGTCCGGGGGCGTCAGGCCCGGCCGGTGGGCGAGGCCGGCGGCCCCCCCACGCCGGGCACCACCGAGCGGGTGCTCAACGCGAACCAGGTGGCCCGGCTTCCAATCGACGCGAGCGACCTCACCATCCTGGCGACGCTCGCGCCCGGCGTCGTCGCGATCCCCGGGTCGGACACCACCGCCGCGGGCTTCTCGGTGGCGGGGCAGCGGCCCACCGGGAACAGCGTCACCCTCGACGGGCTCACCTTCGGCGGCGCGAGCGTCCCGCAGGACGCGGTGCGCAACACCCGGGTCATCACCAACAGCTACGACGTGGCCCGGGGGCAGTTCAGCGGCGGGCAGGTGGCGTCCACCACGATGAGCGGCACCAATGCGGTCGCCGGGACCGGCAATTACGGGCTCCGCGACCGCGACCTGGCGCTCAGCACCGGCGACGACTCCCCGTTCGCGCAGGGCTACACCCAGAACCAGATCTCCGCCGGCTTCGGCGGGCCGTTCGTGCGGAACAAGGCGTTCTACTTCCTCTCCGCGCAGGGGCGGTTCCGGGATGACGGCCTCCAGTCGCTGCTCACCGCCTCGCCGGCGTCGCTCACCCGGCTCGGCTTGCAGCCCGATTCGGCGAGCCGCTTTCTCGGCTTCCTGAGCCAGACCGGCCTGCCGCTCTCGGCGGACGACAGCACCACCAGCCGCTCGACCAACAATTTCTCCTCGGTCTCCCGGCTCGACTTCCACGTCACCGGCACCCAGACGCTCACCCTCCGAGGCGACTGGCGGCATACCACCACCGAGCCGACCGGCGTCTCCGCGCTCTCGGTGCCGGCGGCGGGCGGAACCACCCGCTCCTCGGGCGGCGGCGGCATGGTGACGCTGAGCTCCCGCTTCGGCAACAAGGTGCTGAACGAGCTGCGCACCTACCTCTCCGGCACTTCGCAGAGCGGCGCGGCGTTCAACGAGCTGCCGCAGGGCCGGGTACAGGTCGTTTCGGCGCTGGAGGACGGATCGCAGACGGTCACCAACCTGGGCTTCGGCGGCAGCTCGGGGCTCTCCCAGCGCCGAGCGGGCACCAGTCTCGAGGTGTCGGAGGAGCTGTCCTTCCTGCCGGGCAGCGGCAGCCACCGGCTCAAGGCCGGGGTGCTCTACAATCGCTCCTCCTCGAGCCAGGTCGTCGCCTCGAACCTCACCGGGACCTTCACCTTCAACTCGCTGGCGGATCTCGAGGCCGGCTCGCCGGCCAGCTTCACCCGGACCCTCCGGCCCTCGGACCGCTCCAGCACCAGCGTCAACGAGGCGCTCTACGCGGGCGACGTGTGGCGGCCCAGCCAGGCGCTCCAGCTGACCTACGGCGCGCGGGTGGAGCACTCGCAGTTCGGCCACCCGCCGGCGTACAACCCCATCGTGGACCAGGTCTTCGGCTTCCGCACCGACCGGCTGCCGAGGGAGACCCACGTGAGCCCGCGGGTGGGCTTCACCCTCACCGTGGGCGCCACGGGAGACACGCCGGTGCCGCCCCCCCTCACGCTGCGCGGCGGCCTGGGCGATTTCCGGAGCCCGATCCCGGCGGCGCTCGCCGCGGCGGCGCAGTCCGCGACCGGGCTCGCCT
>DASYRI010000003.1:0-19680 GCA_036004545.1 Gemmatimonadales bacterium | reverse complement strand
TTCGGGGACGACGGGCATGGCCATAGGATAGGGCCTCGGCGGGGAAGGGGGCAAGCGAGCGGCATGCCCCCAGGATGGAGGCCCCGGGCGGAATGTGCGTAACCGGATTACCGCGTGGAAGGGACGCAACGACGCAAGTGGGACGCAAGGACGGAAAGACGCAAAGACGCAACGACCCAACAACGCCATGTGACTGGCCGTCTTCCCCCGCGGCATTGCGTCATCGCGTCATTGCGTCTCTCTTCACCCCGTCCGCGCCTCCGCAAAAAGCTCCTCCACCGCCAGCCGCATCTCCGGCGCCGCCTGGTTGATCCGCCAGGTGAGCACATCGGTGACGATTGCGGGGCGTTCGTCCCCGGGATGCCACACCTCCACCAGCCTGGCATCGTCGTCCACGATCCAATACGTCCGCACGCCGTGCCGCTGGTAGGTGGGACGTTTCTTCACCCGGTCCCCACGTGCGGTTGAGGGAGACGACACTTCGGCCGCCAGGGCGAGCCGTTCGACGTCCACCCAGTCGCGCACCTGCTGGCCCGGCTCGATCACGAACACATCGGGTTGCACCAGGTCCTCGGCTTCCTCGGGGGGGACTCCCTAGGTGATATCGGCCGGGGAGGTTCGGAGCAACTCGACGAGGCCAAGCGGGCGGAGATGATCTACCAGTGCAATCACCAGCCGGAGGATGATCAGCTGGTGCCGGTCCCGCGGAGCGGGGCTCACCAGCAGCTCTCCCGCCACCACCTCGTAGCGGTTCCCGTCGGGCGGGAAGTCGAGCACTTCGGCCACGGAATAGCGGCGGGCTTCGGGGACGACGGGCATGGCGTCTCTCTCTACTTCCCGAACCGGTGGTACAGCCACAGCACCAGCGCCGCCCCGACCGCCGAGACCAGGATGCTCCACAGGTTGATCCCGGTGACGCCGGCATAGCCGAGCTGGCGGAAGAGCCAGCCGCCGATCACCCCGCCCACGATCCCGAGGATGATGTCACGGAACAGCCCCTGACCGCCCTTGTTGACGATCCAGCTCCCGATGAAACCGCCGATCAGGCCGACGACGATCCACTGCACCCAGGAGAGTCGCATCGTTCAGGTCGTGGTCTGCTTGGCCGGCGGCACCTGGGCCCGGCCGATCGTTCCCCGGTCGCTGCCGAACCAGATCACCCGCGCCTTGGGATCGAAGATCATGTAACGCACCACCCCGCCGCCGCTCGGGATCGGCGTCACGCTGAAGAACTTCTCGGTCTTCGGATCGAACCCCACCAGCCGGTTGGGCTGGACGCCGGTCTCCACGAACCAGATCCGGTCGGCGTCATCCACGGTCATGGCGTAAGGCAGCGAGGCCGCCTCGCCCGGGTTCCGCCATTCCTTGACCACGCCGGTTTTTGGATCGAGCCGGCCGGTGTAGCCACGGGTGTAGTCGCCGTACCAGATGGCGCCGTCGCTGGTCCGCGCGATCCGGCGCGGCCGGGCCTTGGGGTCGGGGAGCGGGTATTCCTTGAGCTCGAGAGTCCTGGGATCGAGGGTCCCGATCTTGTTGGTGCCGAACAGATCGAAGTAGGGCCGGCCGGCCGGATCGAGCGTGATCCCGTAGGGTCGCGAGCGGTCCATAGTCATCTTCACCAGGTCGATCTTCCCGCTCTCGGTGTTGAGGCGGCCGACGTAGTTGCCGCCCTGCACCGTGAACCAGAGGTTGCCCTGCCGGTCGAAGACCTGGGTGTGCGGGTCCGCCGCGGCCCGGTCGGGCATCGGGTAGCGGGTGAGGGCGCCGGTGGCCGGGTCGAGCCGGCCGATCATCGCATTCCGGTTTCCCGAGTACCAGGGCCGGCCCTTCGGGTCCACGATGATGTTGTGCGGGTTGGTGCCCGAGTCCACCTCGAACCGCTTGAATTCGCCGGAAGCCGGGTCGAGCCGTCCGATGTAATTGCCGACCTGGCCCACGAACCAGATCTTGCCGTCCGGCGCCACCGCGGGGTCACGGGGCCGGGTCTGGGCGCCCCACGGGACCTCCCATTCCTTGATCGACACCGCGCCGGCGGCGCCGTCCTTCTGGGCGGTGGCGGGGTGGGTGACGGCGGGCAGCGCGGCGACGAGCAGCAGGAGCGGGACCGGAATCCGGCACGGACGCATGGGATCCTCCAGGGGAAGCGACCGGCAGTAGATTAGCCCCGATCCCCTGCCCCGGGAAGCCGGGGGAGGGAGCCGGCGGACGGCACAGCGGCGCGCCGGAGGAGAGCCGATGGTTCGGGTCACGTTCAGCAGCGCGACGGCGTGGCCCGGCACCTGCCGCCGGTCTACGCGGTGCGGTTCGTGTGAGACCGAACGACGGACAGGCGGACAGGGGGTAGCGTGACGGGTGCTCGACGGGTGGGTTGGCTCCTGGCCCTCGGGGTCCTCGGCGCACCACCCACGACGCTCGCTCAGGGCCGAACAGAGCCCGCCGCGCCGGCGGCCGGGCCGCTGGCCCGGCTCGAGGCCGCCTGGCTCGAGCTCCGCACCCTCCACGATCAGCTCGGCGTCACCCGCAATCTGGGGGACTCGGTTTCCCCGCGCGGGGTGCCGGTGGACATCCTCGCCGCCCGTACCCGGGCGGCCGCGGCGCGGGTGCGCGCGCTGGCCGAGCGAGTGACGCGCCGGGGACTCTCCGCGGCGGACTCCGGCGCGCTCGGGTTCCTTGAGAGCGAGCTCGAGGCCCTTTCCGGCGACCTCACTTCCCGCCGGGCCGCGGCGCCCGAGCCGGACTGTCGCGACCCGTCCGCCGAAGCGCTCCGGGCGGCGCCGCTCGACTCGCTCACCGCGCGCACCTTCACGTGTTATGGAAACGCCGCGCGGCGGATCGTGGTGGACGGCGACACGCTCGACCGGCTCTCCATCCTGGGGCTCCTGGCTCGCACCGACGACGGGGAGCGCCGGCGCCGGCTCTTTCTGGCGCTCGAGCCGGTCTGGCGGAGCGTCAACGGCGACGACGGCGGCGCGAGCCCGTATCGAGCGATGGTGCGGGGGCGCCTCGCGCGGTGGGGCCACGCGGGAACCGGAACGCCGATGGCCGAGCGCGCCCGGGCGCTCGGGGTGGCCCCGGATACGGTGGAGCGGTGGCTGGTGCGGCTGCTCGAGGCGTGGCGCGGGGTGACGCCCGACTCGCTGATCGAGCCGTGGGGTTTTCACTACCAGGCCGGCGAGGCGAGCCGGCTCCTCTCCCCGCTGATCCCGCGCGATTCGCTCCGGCCGCTGGTGGAGCGATACTACCGGGCCCTGGGCGCCGACCTCGCCCGGCTCCGGGTGCACTTCGATCTCGCCCCGAGGGCGGGGAAGTATCCCGTGTCCTTCACCGACTTCGGCGGGCGCGCCCCGATCGAGCCGTGGATCTTCACCTCCTACCGGATCGGCGGGCTCGACAACCTGAACGAGCTGGTCCACGAGGCGGGGCACGCGGTGCACATCGCGGCGATCCGCACCCGGGGCGCCTACGCCGACTGGCCCGACAGCGACACCTTCACCGAGGCGATCGCGGACATCGCGGCGCTCGAGATCTACGAGCCCGCGTGGCAGCGCAAGTACCTCGGCCGGGAGGCGCCGCTCGCCGGCGCGATCCGGGCCCGTTATGCCGGCATCGCGCTCGACGCGGCCTGGGCGCTGTTCGAGATCCGGGTGCATCGCGCGCCGGAGCGGAGCCCGAACGCGATCTGGAGCGAGCTGGCCCGCGACTATCTCCGGATCCGGCCCCACCCCGAGTGGTCGTGGTGGGCGCTCCGCGGCCAGCTGGTGAATCACCCGGGTTACCTGCTCAATTACGCCTTCGGCGCCGTCCTCATCGCCGACCTCCGCGCCCGGCTCATCGCTCGGCACGGACCGTTCACCACCGGCGACCCCGGCTGGTACGCCTGGGTGGCGCCCCGGCTCTACCGGTTCGGCCGGGCGCGCCCGGCGCGCGCGGTCATCGCCGAGTTTCTGGGGAAGCCGGTGTCGCCCGAAGCGCTGCTGCGCGATATCGCCCGGGCGCGGGAGCCCGGCCGGTAACCCGCGGGGCCGGGTCTGGTCCGGCGTGCCGCGGTCCTCCGCTCGGGGCGCTCGGGCCGGGACTCCCTCCGCGCGTTGGAGGGCGGCGGCGCATCCGGGGATCGTGGCACCGCAGCCGCCGCCCAACACGCGCTCAGGGAGCCCGGCCCTTCGCGCCCTCGCCCGTGTACCGGTGCGCGGCGGGCGAAGTGGCCACGGTCCCGCAGGGCGCATAAGTGGCGCCCCCGGTCTGCCATCAAGCCCGCGCATGCAGGCGCACTTGCTGCGCCCGCAGGGACCGTGGCCCGAGCCCGCAGCAAGCACCCCGAGCCCGCGGTGAAACGCGCCGCGCGGCGGGCGCTAGGGCTGGTGCGCGCGCGCCTCGGCGGGAAAGAGCCGGTCCCGCTGGTCCAGGAGCCGCGCGGGGAAGTTGCTGATCATCCCGCACGCGCCCCGGCCCCAGAGCACCGCGGCCCGCGCCGGGTCGTCCACGGTCCACACGTGCACCGGGCATCCGCTGCGGCGCGCCGCGCGGATGAACCCGGGCGTCGGCACGCTCACCCGGTCGCGATAGCGGTCGGGCACCGAATACGCCCGATCGGGGCCGCGGGGCCAGGGCAGCCGCAGCGCCGAGAGCAGCCAGCGCCGGAAGATCCGCGGCCGCGAAGCGCTGGTCGGAATGGACGTCGCGCGAAACGGAGCCAGCGCCGCCTCGAGGAACGACGCCACCACCACCCGCTCCGCCGCCTCGTGCTCCAGCAGCAGGCGGAGCACCGGCGCCGCGGCGTCCACGGTCTTGAGCTCGATCAGGAGCGGGACGGTGGAGAGCGCGGAGAGCACCGAGCGCAGGGCGGGCACCCTCACGCCCCTGGCACGCCACGGGAAGGTCACGCCGCCGTCGGGCGTGAAATGGTACCCGGCGTCCAGCTCCGCGAGCTGGTTGGTGTTCCGCCCGGCGACCGGGCCCCCGCCGTTCGTGGTGCGGTCGAGCACCGGATCGTGGAGCAGGACCGGAACGCCCTCGGCGGAGAGCCGGACATCGAACTCGACGGCGTCGGCTCCTTCGACTACCGCCAGGCGGAGCGATTCCAGGGTGTTCTCCGGGGCGGCGCCCGCCGCTCCGCGGTGGCCGATCACCGGGTGGCGGGCGGGATCGAGGAGGATCGGCATCGCGATCACTTCGCGACCACGCCGCGCCAGCCGTCCGAGATGAGCGCGGCGACACTCGCCAGGATCCGCGGCAGGGCGAGGCCCCCGGGCGAGGCGAGGTAGCGTGGCTCCCACACCGGATCGAACTTCTCCTTGAACCGCCGGAGCCCGCGGAAATTGTAGAATCGCTCGCCGTGCTCGTAGACCAGCGACCCGACCCGGTGCCAGAGCGGCGCGAGGCTCCGCCGCTCGAATCCGGAGAGCGGCGCCATGCCGATGCTGAACCAGCGGTACCCCTCGCCGCGCGCCTGGAGGAAGAGGTTGACCAGCAGGAAATGCATCACGCCGTCGGGGGCGTCGGCCCGGTAGCGCATGAGATCCGCCGAGGCCTCGGCGCGGTCGGCGGAGTCCCAGACGTTGGCGAACGCGACCACCCGCCCGCAATGCCGCACCACCCCGAGGCGGAACCGCCCCAGGTAGACCGGATCGAATCCGCCGAGCGAGAACCCCTTTTCGCGGGTCCGGCGGGTCCGGAGCCAGTCGTCGGAGATCCCCTCCAGCTCGGGCATCAGCCCGGGCACCGCCTCGCGCGGCACCATCTCGAACGTCGCGCCGGCGCGCTCCACTTGGCGGCAGGTGCGCCGGAGTGCCCGCCGGCTGCTCCCGTCGAGCGAGAAGCCGCCGAGGGGGATGCGCGCATCTTCGCCCAGCTTGGCGAGCGTCAGGCCGAGGTCAATGTAGAGCGGCAGGTACTCACGCCCCACCTCGTAGAACACCGTCCAGCCGGCGTGCCGGTGGGTGAGCGCCCGGAACGCCCAGACCAGCTCGGCCCGGTCGGCCGGTGGACCCACGGGGTCGCCCATCGCCACCCAGCACCGGCCCGAGATCCCGTAGGAGAGAAACCCCGCCCCGCTCTCGCTCCAGAGGATCGCCTTGTCCCCCATGAGCGCGAGGTTGGCGGGGGGCGGGCCGGTGGTCCGGAGCACTCCCTCGACCCGGCCCAGCTCCTCCGGCCCGGGAAGCGCCGGCTCGGGCTGGGAGGGACGGAAGAGGCGGAGGAGTCCGAACCCCGCGAGGACGCCGAGCGCCCCCACCGTGGCCCGCAGAAAGCGCGACGCGTCGGCGTGGAGCGCGAACCGCCACCACAGCTGGTCGGAGTACTGGAGGTGGCGATAGCGGAACTGCGCCAGCGCCACCACCGCGATCAGCACCGCCAGCACCGATACTACCCACTCGGTGGAGAGCGGCTCGGCCAGCAGCGTCGCGCGGCGATAGAAGCGCCGCCGCGCCGGCACCAGGAGTCCCATGATTCCGGCGAGCAGGATCGCCTCCTCGTAGTCGGCGCCCTTGAGGAGCGACGCGCCGATTCCCACGCCGAGCAGGATCAGCGCCAGGTAGTAGGCCGCGTCGAGCCGGCGGCTCAAGGCCCACGCCAGGATGATGAGCCCCATCCCCGCCATGCTGCCGATGAAGTGAGATGCCTCGATCACGGAGAGCGGGAGGATCTCGCCCAGCCAGCGGAGCCGCGAGGGCACGCCGGGGGTGGCGCCGGAGAGGAGCAACACGACACCGCCCGCGAACGTTGCCGCGGCCAGCGCCCAGGGAAGGAGCCCGGGGAGCCAGCGTCCTGCCCAGCGCGCCGCGCGCTGGAGATAGGCCCGCTGGCGGAGCGCCTCGGAGATCCCCAGCAGCAGGACGCCCAGCAGGAACGGGACGAGGTAGTAGAGCACCCGGAACGCCACCAGCGCGCCGAACACCGCGCCGGGATCGGCGAAGGGGCGGAGCTCCAGCACGATCAGCGTGTCGAAGACGCCGACGCCGCCCGGAAGGTGGCTCGCGAGACCGGCGACCTGGGCCACCACGAAAGCGCCGACGAAGGCGGGGAAGGTGAGCCCCGCCGCCGGGGGAAGCAGCACGTAGAGCACCAGGGCGGCGAGCCCCCAGTCGAGACAGGACACCACCAGCTGCTCGAACGCGAGCGCCGGCGTGGGCACCTCGAACCGCCAGCCGAATACCTGGACCGGGCGCCGGCGCAGGAGCGTGACTCCGAGGTAGGCCAGGACGCCGCCGAGCAGAGTGACCCCGGTCACCCGGAGCGCGCCGGGGCCCAGCCGGGTGAGCCCGGCGAGCGTCTCCGGGTCCGCCACCATCGCGGCGCCCGCCAGGGTCACGACCCCCAGCCAGAGGGTGAGCCCGGCGAAGCCCATCGCCCGGGCGATCTCCGACGTGCTGAGCCCCCACGAGGACCAGAACCGGTAGCGCACCGCGCCCCCGGTGAAGATCGCGAAGCCCAGCGTCTGGCTCAGGGAATAGGCGATGAACGACGCGAGCGCGGTCCGACTCGCGGGGACCCGGCGGTGCACGTACCGCATGCCCAGGGCGTCATAGCGCGTGAGCACCCCGTAGCCCAGCAACGTCAGCCCCAGGGCCTTGGCCAGCGTGCCCCAGCTCAGGCTGTGGAGGTGGCCGATGATCCGGGCGTAGCGCGCCCCGGCGAGCTCGCCGCGCAGCACGACCACCGCGGCCGCGAAGAGCAGGAGCGCCAGGAACGGCGCCAGGCGGGTGACGGTCGCGCGGAAGCGGTCGCTCATGCTCGAATGTTACCGGCGCCGGGAGGCGGGGGAGAAGCGCGATGGCAAATCTCGGGATTCTCCTGTTGGTCCTGGCCGGGACGAGTCCCGGCGCGGCCGATACCACCCTCCTGCCCGACCTCCCGCTGGTCGAGGCGCGGGCCCCGAAGCCCGGCGCTACCCTGGCCGTCCTGCTGAGCGGGGACGGCGACTGGGCCGGCTTCGACAAGGGCCTCGCGGCCGAGCTCAACGCGCGCGGGATCCCGGTGGTGGGCCTCAAGTCCCGCTCCTGGCTCAGGGCCAGGCCGCGCAAGGACCCGGAAATCGCGGGCCGGGACCTGGGCCGCATCCTCGCGGCCTATCTGCCGGCCTGGCGCGCGGACAGCGTGCTCCTGATCGGCTACTCGCGCGGCGCAAACTTATCGCCCTTCATGCTCACTCGGCTCGCTCCCGAGCTCCGCGGGCGGGTGGCGCTCCTGGCGCTCCTCTCGCCGACCAGCGCCCTCAACTTCACCTTCCACGAGGTCGACCTCATCAGCTTCCGTCACCGGCCCGACGACGTCGAGGTACTTCCGGAGCTCCGGAAGCTCACCGGGGTTCGGATGCTCTGCGTGTACGGTACCCGGGACACCGAGTCCCTCTGCCCGCACGCCGATGCAGTGCCGATGAAGATTTTTGCGCTCGATCAGGGCCATCGCATGACGAGCGCGGACGAAGTCGCCAGACTCATTCTGGGCGCGCGGGTTCCCCCATGACGGACTGACACGCCCCAAGTGTGTCCATGTTGCGTCTTTTCTGCTGCGAAGCAGGGCGCCTTCACCCGGTGCCATATCGTCCGGCGGGGCCCACTCCACTCGGAAAACGCCGTCTAACCTATTGAGCCAGACGACGTTTGAGCCGCCCGGGTTGGGAGACCCGTTCCGGCGGCCGAACCGAACGCGGATTGTGGAACTCTTTTTGCTTTACCGTGATTTAAGAGTGACGTGGGCCCCCCAGAATGGGGAATGGAAAGGCGACGAGCGATGTTCGATCCCGTGCTCCACCATCTGCATCAGGCCAAGGAGACTGCGGTCTGGATCGCCCAGTTGATGCGGGTGGATCCCGACTTGATGCTGCCCGCCGCCCTGCCGCTCCTCGCCGCCCGGCTGATGGACGCGGGTGGAGTGGATGATGAGGGCGAGGAAGAGGATCCCGCGGAGCTGGAGATGGCGGTGGGGTGAGGCGGAAAGACGGAAAGACGGAAAGTGCGGCCCCCGGGGAGAGCGGGGGCCGTTTTCTTTGCAGGGGGGCGGGCCCCGGCGTCGCCGGTTCAACGTTCCTGGTCCGAATCGCATAGTATTCCCGAGCTGATCCACTCCGGATCCCCCCATCTTCGAGGTGTGGCATGCGTCTCGGCGCGCGCCGGATCGCCCTCGCCGGCTTCGTGCTGGCCTGGTCGGCCGGACGAGTGGTTTCCCAGCAGCCCTACCACGATCCCAGTCCCGACATCGCGAAGATCCTCGACGCGCCGTCCACTCCGGCCGTGGTGCCAAGCCCCGACCATCTGCGGCTCCTCATCCTGGAGCGCGCGGCACTCCCCCCGATAGCAGCGGTGGCCGCGCCGGAGCTCCGGCTCGCGGGCGTGCGGCTCAATCCGCGGACGAACGCCCTCTCCCGGGCCCAGACCTATACCGCCCTCATCTTTGCCCCGATCGGCGAGGGCGAATCCCGCCGGGTGGTCCTCCCCGGGAAGACCCGGATCGGCGGCGCGCTCTGGTCCCCCGACGGGAAGCGGGTGGCGTTCACCCTGATCGAGGAGCAGGGGATGTCGCTCTGGGTGGCGGAGGCGTCGAGCGGGGCAAGCCGGATGCTGACCGGACCGGTGCTCAACGGGGCCTTCGGAAATCCCTGCCAGTGGCTGCCGACGAGCGCTGCACTCCTCTGCGCGGTGATCCCCGCGGGGAGGGCCGCGCCGCCCCCTGATCCGGAGACGCCGTCGGGGCCGGTGGTGCAGGAATCCCAGGGCAAGCCGGCGGCCAACGCGACCTACGAGGACCTGCTCAAGAACCCGCACGACGAGGCGCTGTTCGAGCACTATTTCACCGACCGGCTGCTGCTGGTGCCGCTCTCCGGGACCGACCGTCCGGTGGGCTCGCCGGGCATCCACTCGAGCGTGGACGTCTCGCCCGACGGGCGCTACCTGCTGGTCACGACCATCACCAGACCGTTTTCCTACCTGGTCCCCTACCAGCGCTTCGCGGCGCGCACCGAGGTGTGGGACCTCCCGGCGGGGGCCGCCGCGGTGCGCAAGGTGACCGAGCACGGGGCGCTGGAGAGCGAGCCACGAACCCGCGACGCGGTGCGAGCGGGCCCCCGGGCGGTCGCCTGGCGCGCCGACCAGCCGGCGACGCTGGTCTGGATCGAGGCGCTGGACGGGGGGAACCCGGCGGCGAGCGCCACGGCGCGCGACCGGATCGTGCAGCTGGCGGCGCCGTTCACGGGGGATGCGTCACCGGTGGCCGACCTGGAGCTCCGGGCCCGCTCCCTGGTCTTCGGGCGCGCCGATCTCGCCATCGTGAGCGAAGGCTGGCAGCGCACCCACCGGGCCCGCACCTGGATCGTGGATCCCTCCCACCCGGGCTCGGCCCCCCGGCTCCTGTCCGAGCGGTCGAGCGAGGATCGCTACCGCGATCCGGGCCGCTTCCTCACCCGGCCCGCCGAGGGGACGCTGCTCACCTCGAAGGACGGGCGCTTCGCCTATCTCGCGGGCAACGGTGCGTCGGAGGAGGGGGACCGGCCGTTCCTCGACCGGATCGAGCTCGCAACCGGGAAGACGCTCCGGCTCTGGCGCTCCGAGGCGCCGTACTTCGAGGAGGCGGTGGCGCTGCTCGACCCCGACCGCGGCCTGGTCCTCACCCGGCGCGAATCGGTGAATGACCCGCCCAACTACTTCCTGCGCGACATCCGCCAGCGCGGCCCGGGCGCCCTGGTGCAGCTCACCCGGTTCAAGGACCCGGCGCCGGCGTTCGCCGGGGTGACCCAGCAGCTGATCACCTATACCCGCGCCGATTCGGTGCAGCTCTCCGCGACGCTCTACCTCCCCGCGGGGTACGACAAGGGCAAAGGGCCGCTGCCGTTCTTCTTCTGGGCCTATCCGCGCGAGTTCCTCGACGCCGACGCGGCGTCGCAGGTGGTGGGCTCGCCCTACCGGTTCACCCGGCCGAGCGGCGCGTCCCACCTCTTCCTGCTCCTCGAGGGATACGGCGTGCTCGACGGCCCCACCATGCCGATCATCGGCCGGAACGGGAGGGAGCCCAACGACAGCTACGTGGAGCAGCTGGTGATGAGCGCGCAGGCGGCGGTGGACAAGGTGGTCTCGATGGGCGTCGCCGATCCCAGGCGGATCGGGGTGGGGGGGCACTCCTACGGGGCCTTCATGACGGCGAACCTGCTGGCCCACTCGGACCTCTTCCGCGCCGGGATCGCGCGGAGCGGTGCCTACAACCGGACGCTCACACCGTTCGGGTTCCAGAACGAGGAGCGGTCGTACTGGGAGGCCGAAGCGGTCTACGCCCACATGTCCCCGTTCAACTACGCGGACAAGATCAAGGAGCCGCTGCTCCTGATCCACGGGATGGCGGACGACAATTCGGGAACCTTCCCGATCCAGTCGGAGCGGATGTACGCGGCGCTGGTAGGCCACGGCGCGCCGGTGCGGCTGGTGCTGCTGCCCGCCGAGGCGCACGGCTACCGGGCCCGCGAGTCCATCGGGCACACGGTGTACGAGATGGTGAGCTGGCTGGATCGGTACGTGAAGGGGAACGGGGCGGCGGCGATGCCCTAGCTCCCTCTTTCAGCTACCGCCCATAGATCGCATTGAACAGAAACTTATAGGTCCCGTGCGGCTGGCTCCGGAAGGTGATCTCCGGGCCGAAGAGGTAGAGCGTCCCCTGGCCCACGGCCGCTTCCGCCGCGGCGACGCCGCCCTCCAGGTACTGCTCGCCCCAGGCCCAGCCGCTCCGGAGCGGGCTGCCGTTCGCGTACCACGCCACCTTGCGGACTCCTTTGGCGGCCGCGTCCGGGCCGAGCCGCATGACCGGGCTCTCGTCGAACATGACGATCGCCGTGGCACCCATGCCGCGAGCGGAGCCGGCCGCCGTATCCACCGCGACCTCGAGCAGCGAGGCGGGCACATAGAACTTCTCGCGCGGAAGCGGCCTGGTCTGGCCGTCGGCGCCTCCCCCTTTCTCGACCAGCTGGTCCTCCACCGGCACGCCGAGGTACCTGGCGAGCGCCACCGAGCTCCCGATGGTGACGATCCGGCCGCCGCCCTCGAGGAAGGCCTTGAGCTGCGGCACCGTCTTCTCCACGGTCACCCGCCCGGTCGTGGCCCGGAGCTCCGGGGGAAGGTCCTCCGCGGGCTGGGCGCCGAAGCGGCGCGACGCGGTGGCCGCAGCGCCCCCGGTCGCCGAGGGCGCCGGGACGCCGCCGTCGGCGAACACCAGCACGTCGAACTGGGCATTGAGATTCCCGGCGTCGAGCCGTTGCGGATAGACCACCTCGAAGGGGAACTCGAACTGCTCGAACATCCAGCGCATCCATCCCGACGGCATCGAGCCGCCGTATTGATCCCACAACCCGACCCTGACCGAACGCACCGCCGCCGGGGCGCGGGGTGACGCGCTCACCGGGGCGGCCGGCAGCCCCTTCTCCTCGGCGAGCTTCCGGAGGATGGCGGTGGCCTGGCTGCCCGCGGGGACGTACCAGGTGCCGGCGGGCCAGGTCGCCGGGCCCGCGGTGAGCGGCTGGGTCAGCACCTGCACCGGGAGCTTCGCCGCGAGGAGCCGGTTGACCGCAAGGAAGCCGTCGTTGATGCGCCGGTCGATCAGGTACGCCTTGCCGCTCCCCAGAGCGGCGGTCACCGGTGGCCTGGCAAGGAGGTCGTCGATCTTGACGAACGGACCGTCGAACCCGTCCAGGATCCGGTCGAACTTCACCCCCATCTGGAGCGCGAGGGTGTAGCCGGCGTTGTCGTACGGCGCGCGGGGCGGCCCGCCGGGGTAGGGGATGTCGTCGGGGTAGTCCTGGGGCTCGAACATGTCCAGTACGTGGGGCCGGAACGCCTGCGCGGCCTTCACCACGTAGGAGCCGGCGGGGTATTGCTTGCCCTGGACGCTGAACGCCGCCGTGGCCCGGAGCACGTCCACGCCGCTCTTCATGAGGGCGTTGACGAATTTGGTCGCGGTCAGGAAGTCCGGCTGGTCGCTCGGGATGATGAAGCCGCGGGGATCGCGATCTTCCGGGCGGCGGAGCATCTCCCAGAAGCGGGCCGGGAGGCCGACCGCGGCGAACCCACCACCGCCTCCTCCAGCTCCGCCCGCGCCGTCGGCCGCGGCGGTTTGCGAGGCGCGCGCCTGAGCCGCCGCGGCCTTCACCGCCTCGATCCGCTTGGGGGTCACGGTCCAGCTGTCCTGGTTCCCCCGCTGAATGGCGTTCCGTCCCATCACGTAGATGTTGTACAGAAACGTCTCGCGGTAGCGCGAGGCGATGTCGAGGACGGCCCGGTTGGCGGTCATCGAGTAATCAATGCTCTGGCGGAAGTGCCACGGCTGCGGGGCGATCGGGTAGGGGAGGTCGCTGTTGGCGAGCTGCCGGTCGGCCACCAGCGGGATCGTCATCGGCGTGGGGTTGCCGATCGTCTCGGTCAGGAGCCCCACGATGTTATGAAAGTATGCGGTGGTGCGGAGCCCGCCGTTGAACCAGGTCTGGTAGGTGGCGCCGTTCCGCTCCACGATGCCGGCCTTCCCCTCGGCGGAGAAGCGGGAGTGCATCGCCGAGCCGACCAGGGAGATCTGGTCCACCACCAGCGGGTCGAAAAAGTAGTTGTGGGGATCGCGGAAGGGGGGCGCGAACATCACCGTGCCGGCGGGGCCGGTCTGGTGGTGGTTGTACATGATCTGGGGGTACCACTCCCGGTACATCACCCGGCTGTCGTTTTCCGTTTCGGGCATCGCGTTCATGTAGAAGTCGCGATTGTCGTCGTGGCCCACATATTTCTGGTAGAGCCGGGGCAGGTCGGCCATGGTGCGGCGGGAGGAATCGGCGCGGCGCATGTACCAGCTCGATACCAGCTCCATCCCGTCCGGATTGACGTGCACGACGAGCTGGATGACGTCGTCGAGGATCCGCAGGGTCTCCGGGTCGTTCCGGCTGGCCATCTGCCAGACGTGCTCCAGCAGCTGGTGGGAGCCCAGCACCTCGGTGGCGTGGAGGCCGCCATCGATCCAGACCACCGCCTTGCCCTCGCGGGCGAGCGCGTGGGCCTGCTCGTCGGTGAGCCCCTCCGCCTTCGCGAGGCGCGCGGAGATCTCCTTGTAGCGGTCGAGTCTGGCCAGGTTGGCGGGACTCGAGATGATCATCATGTACTGGTCGCGCCCTTCGGCGGTCTTCCCGATGGACACCATCCGGAGCCTTTGGGACTCGGAGGCCAGCTTCTTCCAGTAGTCCACCAGCTGGGTGTAGGTGGCGAGCTTGTAGTCGTCGCCCACGTTCCAGCCGAGCTGCTCCTTGGGCGAGGTGACGTGACTCTGCGCAGGCAGGACGGGAGCGAGGGCGAGCGCCACGGTGAGCGCGAGAGCGGCTCGCCGGGCTCGACGAAGGGGGATCACGGACATGGCGGATCCTGGGGCTGTCGGGGGACTGAGCTTGGGGCGCCGGCCTGGCCCAACAGAATGATACGCCGGCGCCGCGGCGGGTGTTGAGGCCACGAGCGCGTCGGCACCGGCGCCCGGGTGGGTTGCTTGGTGCCATCGGGTGTATTGCCGCGGGCTCGGGCTGCTTCCGCGGGCTCGGGGTACTTGCTGCGGGCTCTGGCCACGGTCCCTGCGGGGCGCGGCAAGTGCGCCTGCATGCGCGGGTTTGATGGCAGACCGGGGGCGCCACTTACGCGCCCCGTGGGACCGTGGCCCCTTCGCCCGCCGACTATCGTAGCATGGCGCGGCCCCAGCGCACTCGCCCGTGCGACTCTGTTCGGCGGGCGAGGGGCTGGAGCTCCCATAGGGCGCGTTGGTGCGCCGCCGCCTTGGTACCAGGCTCGGGCACGGCCGCGCACCTCCGGCGCCCGTAGGGAGCTCCACCCGAGCCCGCGACGAGACGTGTCCCCGACCCGCAGTGAGTATCCCGCGCCGCCCGGGCGTGTCCCGGAGCGGCGAGACCCGGATCCCGGCCCGGAAACGACGCGGGGGCCGCTGGTGCGGCCCCCGCTCGCTGCTGCTCCGTCCGGCGCGCCGCGCTCAGGGCGCGCGGTTGAGGCACCCGGTGAAGTTCGGGTTGTTGTTCTCCGAGAACGGCACCGGGAAGTTGACGTCCGACCCATAGACGTTGCCCTTGAACCAGGGGCCGGTTGGAAAAACCGTCTCCGGATTGCGGCCGTATTGCCGGATCAACCGCCTCAGGTCGCCGAGCCGGTGGCCGGTGCTGAACATCCAGAACGCCCGCTCGCGGAAGAGCAGGTCCACTCGGGCGGGATCGGTGCCAGGGTCGGCCAGGCCGGGAAGGTCGGTACGGGTGGCCCGCGCCGCGTTCAGCTTGGCCAGGAACGTCGTCGCATCAGGCACGCGGAGCGCTGCCTCCGCCTCGATCAGCCGCGCTTCGATGCCCGACGCCACGATCACCGGGTCCGTCTTGTCGTTCCAGATCCCCTGAGTTGGGACGTTCTGCAGCGTATTGTCGAACGAATTGACGTTCGGCCCGTGCGGAATCCGGGGATCGTTGGAGCTCATGAAGGGTAACCCGTTGGTACCTTCGTTATCGGCGACGACGTAGCGTCTGAGGTCGCGCCCCTGCTGCCACAGTACGTTGACGGTCGAGTTAACGGAGTGGGTGCTCAGGTACTGGAAGTTGGTGGCCACCGCGGCCACCGCGGCGGCGGCTAACGCGGGCAGGTTGCGGTTGAGGAGCGCCCGCCCCTTTATCACGGAGGCGAACTGCCTGATCCGCGCGCTGTCGGGCCCAGCCAACCACGCCAGGGCGGAGTCGGCGTGGCTGACGGCCCGTTTGAAGGCGGAGTCATAGGAGACCGGATTGCCATAGATGATGTCGGTGCCGCTGATCTCGCTGAACGGGATCCCGTTGCAGAAGAACTCCCCGATCTGATTCTCCGAGAACGCCGTGAGCGCGAACAACTGCCCGATGTTGGACAACGGAGTAGGCTGGTATTTCCGGAGCGCGTCGATCGCTGCCTGGCCCTCGCTCCGGACCCGGCTCGCGCTCCGGAAAATCGTGGGCAGGAAGCTGTTGGTCGTCTGCACCACCCGGAAATCGGTCGTGTTCCGTTGCTCGAACGTGTCGCCCGAGCGCCACTCGTCGGCCAGCAGGCCGCCGAGCAGGAAGAAGCCGTCGGGGGCGTCGCCCGAGCCGTCAAACGCCTGGTTGAAGCGGAGGATCACGCCGGCCTTGAGCGCCAACGCGCCGGCGGCGGAGCCCGCGTCGGGGACGATGTCGGGGTCGTGGACGTCGAGGATGCTGTCGCAGGCGCCGAGGCCGAGGGTGAGGCCAAGCGCCACGCCGCCGGCCCAGCGCCGGGCGGCCCGGGTCGTCGGAGAGATGGTCATTGCCAGTCCTTGCCGAGTGAAGGCCATGGGAGTCATCGCCTCAGAACCGGACGTTGATCCGGAAGGTGTAGTACGTGGGCGGCGGCGGGGTCTGGAAGTCGCTCTGCACCCCGATGTTGTCGCCGAAGTAGCCCCCTTCGGGGTCGATGCCGGTGTATCCGGTCATGATGCCCAGGTTCCGCCCCGCGGCCGTGACGCTGATCTGGCTGGCGGAGAAGTAGTGGGCCCACTTGTCCGGCAGATAGTAGGTGGCGGAGATCTCGCGGAGCCGGAGCAGATTGGTCTTCTCGACGTAGCCGAACTGGGTGTTGCTCGGGTGAACCCGCACGGCGATGGCGCGGGCCTGCTCGGAGAGCGGGGCGGTGCGATCCACGTCGCCCCGGCAGTTGAGCCGGTTCTGGCAGCGGATCCGCTCGGTGCCGTTGAGCTGGTAGCCGCCGATCTTGGCGTCCGCCAGGGTCCGGATCTCCAGCTTCTTGCCGAACATGCTGATGGTGCTGTAGGCGCTGAGCTCGGCCGGCGGGAGCGGCGGCCCGACGTAGATGGTGGTGTCCCCCACGAAGAGCTCGCGGACCGCGAAGGCGGTGTCGCCCTGGATGATCCCGTCGCCGTTCCCGTCCCTGTAGGCGTAGGGCCGGAGCCACCAGCCCTGGATCGGGTAGCCTTCGATGTCGGAATTGGTGGTGCCGCGGCTCGGCGGCAGCCCGCCCAGGCTCACGATCTTGTTCCGGTTCAAGGAACCGCTGGTGGTGAGCTCCCAGGTCAGGTTTTTGCTCTCGAGGATGGTGGCGTTGATTGAGGCCTCGATGCCGCGATTGCGGACCTCCCCGATATTCACGAATTTCGAGGCCGCGGTCCCTGCCGAGGGAGCGATCACCCGGCTGATGAGCGCGTCCTTGCTCGACTTGTCGTAGAAGGTGAACTCCAGGTTCACCCGGTTGCGGACCAGTGCGGCGTCGAAACCGAGCTCGAGCTCCTGGGACCGCTCCGGCTTGAGCGTCACATCGCCCAGCTGGCTCAGGACCAGCGCAGGCACGTCCACATTGTCCTGGCTCGCCGTGAGAGGGGAGAAGAAGAGGATCGCGTCGTTCGGGCCCGGCTGCCTGCCCGAGGCGCCCCACGCGCCGCGCAGGCGCAGGCTGCTCAGGCCACTCCCCTTGGGGAAGAAGGGCTCATCGGAAAGCACGTAGGACACGGCGACCTTGGGGTAGTACACCCGCTTATACTGGTTGCCGAATGCGCTGTTCCGGTCGGAGCGGACTTCGCCGGTGAGGTACACCCGGTCTTTCCAGCTGATCTGCTCGGAGGCGTAGTAACCGAGGGTGACCGTGGTCGTCGTCGCTTCGCCCGACTGCTGGGTCGCGCCGGCACCCACCGTTTGCGACCCGGGGCTCAGGATGGTGCCGAAGGAAAGGTTCCGGATGTTGTTGCTCTTCGTGTATTGCACGCCCACGATGCTCTTGGCTCTGACCTGGCTGGCCAGCTTGTAGGAAGCTGTCGCGGAGCCGTCGCCGGTGTAGACGAAGAACTCCGTCCGGTCGTTCTCCTTGTAGCCCTTCTCCGCGTCGGTTGTGACATTGGAACACTCGCCGACCCGGCAGAGCTCGGTGTCGTTCCGGGAGATGTAATCCAGCCCTGCGGTAGCCCGCGCGCTCAGCCACGGGGTCGGCCGGTAGTTGAAGGTTCCGCTGGAGATGCCGCGGTTGATGTTCTGGTAATGGATCATCGAAAAGATCTCGTCGGGCGTCGCCGAGCGCCAGCCGAGGTTATTGACCGAGTCGACGGTCTCCGCCACGCCGTTCCAGTACCTGTGCCCGATGACGAAGGTCTTGTATCCCGGCCCTCCGAAGCCGTTGGACCCGATCCCGAACGCGTTGTTGTCGATCTGGGGAAGGCGCAGGCGGCTCGTGATGAACCCGCTGGAGAACGTCACGTCCATCTTGTCGTTCAGGTTGGCGGAAAGGTTCGCCCGGAGATTCACCTTCCGAAGGTCGTTGGGGTGCTGCTGCTCGATCGGCACCGATGACAACACCCGCTTGGCTAGGATCCGCTCCTGCCAGATCTCCGGCATCTGGAGCGTGCCCAGCTCGTGCTCCCAGTCGGTCGAGACAAAGTACCGCACCGCTTCGGTCCCGCCGCTCACCTGCACGCCCACCTGGCTCCGGTCGCCGGTGGCGAGCGGAGTGTTCTGGGGGTCGGTCCACAGGTTGTAGGAGGTAGTGCTGTCCTGGATGCAGCGGTTGGCGGCATTGGTCGTGACCACCTGATTCAGGAAGCACTGGGTTTGATTCCTGGTGGTCGAGTTGGTCGTGTTGGTGCCGCCGGTGCGCCACCCGCGATAGGCGCTGGGATAGTCGTTCCGGTCCTTGATAAATCCCTGCTCGGCGTAGGCGTTCCACACCGGCCGGCCCGCCTTGCCCTTCTTGGTCTTGATGACGATGACGCCGTTAGCGGCGTCGGTGCCGTACAAGGTGGAGGCCGAGGGGCCGCGGACCACGTCAATGGACTCGATGTCCTCGGGGCTCAGGTCGTTCACCCGGCTTGGCCCGCTCCCCCCGATCCCGATGGACTGGGAGTTGACGTCGCTCGTCATCCGGATCCCGTCGATGACGTAGATCGGGTTGTTGGAGAGCGAGAGCGAGCTGTTGCCGCGGATCCGGACCCGGCCGCCGGTGCCGGTGGTGCTCCCCGGAAGCACCTGCACTCCCGGCGCCTTGGCCACCAGCAGATCGTTCATGTTGGTGATCGAGGTGTTCGCCACCAGCGGCGCCGCATCCAGCGTGGAGACCGCGTTGCCGACCTCGCGCTTGGCCTGGTCGCCGGTGGCGGTCACCACCACCTCATCCAGCGAATAGGGAGTAAGGATGAGGGCGAAGTCCGCGTTCACCGTTTCCTGGCTGGTCACGGTGACCAAGTGCGTGAGCGAGGCGTAACCGATCTGCGAGGCGCGGAGCGTCGCGGACCCGGCCGGCACCCCCGGAATCCGATACCGCCCGTCGGCATTGGTGGAGGCGGTGAAGCTGGTGCCGACCAGGATCACCCGGGCTCCCACCAGCGGGGTCCCGTTGGCCTGATCGGTGACCCGCCCGGAGACGATGCCCTGCGCCGCGAGTGCCCCCGCCGAACCGAGCAGGAGGCCGAGGGCGAGCAGCGGACGGCGGGCGAACGTCTGAAACGCGACGCGGTTCATGGTGGACAATCCCTAGAGAGGGTGGGGAGCGGAGTGGGGTGGGGCCAGCTCGGCCCCAATGGCCACTCCTCGGAGCCAAGGCAGGGGGCATGCCGCCCCCGCCCACGTCAAAGCCCGTTGTCCTGCAAGCGGTTGGGTCCTGCGCGCCGGGCCGGCCGTGTGGTTTCGACACGGTTACCCGCCCTGCG
>DASYRI010000002.1:0-9928 GCA_036004545.1 Gemmatimonadales bacterium | reverse complement strand
ACGGGTTGCTGACCACCGACCGTTGCGTCCTTGCGTCCTTGCGTCTTTGCGTCCAGTACGGGCAGCCCCGCGGCCGCGACACTGATCGCCTTGATCGCATCTCGCCGGGTTACGCCCCGCTCCTCGTCCGGTTGCCGCCGCTTGCCCCCGTCCCGTTTCATAGATTCCCCCGCTTCATCTCCCCCAGCAGGTAATCCGTCGTCCGCCACGCCAGCGCCAATATGCTGAGCGTCGGGTTCTTGTCCGCGTTGCTCACGAACGGCGCCCCGTCGGTCACGAACAGGTTTTTCACCTCCCACGACTGCATCCACGGGTTGAGCACCGATGTCCTGGCGTCGTCGCCCATCCGGCAGGTCCCCACCTCGTGGATGATCTGCCCGCCCCGCGCGATCACCTTGGCTCCATCGGTCTCCACCCGTCCCGGTTTCCCGCCCATAGCCTCGATGATCCCGGCGAACGTCTTCACCATGTGCGCCGCCTGCCGGGTCTCGTGGTCGGAGAACTTCCAGTGGAACCGGAGCACCGGGATCCCCCACTGGTCGTTCACGTCGGGATCGAGCTCGCAGTAGGAGTCCTCGTTGGGGATCATCTCCCCTCGCCCGTCGAAGTAGACGAACGAGCCGTAATAGCGCCGGGCCGCCTCCTTGAACCGCTTGCCGTAGGCCCCGTCGGTGTAGCGCTCCAGCCCGCCGAAGATCCCCGGCCCCGGCATGTCGCGCCCGCCGCCGAACTCCACGTGGTACCCGCGCGCGAAGTCCAGCTTCCCCGCCGCCTGCTCCTGGTAGAGCCACCACGGCATGTACATGTGGATCCCCGCGGCGCCCTCGGTGTTGTGCGGCGGGAGGTTCTCCATCGCCGGGATCTGGCCGCCGATGCCGGCGCCCACGGTGTCCATCAGGTACTTCCCGACTAACCCGCTGCCATTGGAGAGGCCGTTCGGGAAGGGCCCGCTCTTCGAGTTGAGGAGGATCCGCGCCGTCTCGCACGCGCTCGCCGCCAGGATCACGATCTTCGCCGACGCGTGCTTGTCGGCGCGGGTTACTTTGTCTATGTAGTTGACGCCGGTCGCCCGGCCCTGCTTGTCCACCGTCACCTCGCGCACCATCGCGTCGGCCACGATGTGACAGTTCCCCGTGGCCACGGCCGGCGGGAGCAGCACCGTCGTGCTCTGGAAGTTGGCCTTGATCGAGCAGCCCCGCCCGCATTCGGTGGCCCAGAAGCACGCCTGCCGGCTCCGCATGGATTGGGCCAGCACCCGCCGCGCCAGCGGGTTATCGGGATGCAGCTTGGCCGGAAGCTTCGCCGCGTCCTGGGGGACCGAGAGCACCGCGCGGTGCGCCGGGATCACCGGAATCCCGAGCGGGCCGCACGCCTTCTTCGCGAGAAGCTCGGACACCCGGGGCGCGGGCGGCGGCTGCAGCACTCCCGGCGAGGAGCGCGGGGTGTTCTCCAGGTCGTCGTCTCCGCCGTACACCCCGATCAGCAGCTCGGTCTTGTCGTAGTACGGCGCCAGCTCCTCGTAGGTGAGCGGCCAGTCGGCGCCCAGGCCGTCCCGGGTCTTCGGCTTGAAGTCGTAGGGGCCCATCCGGAGCGAGATCCGCCCCCAGTGGTTGGTCCGCCCGCCCAGCATCCGCGCCCGCCACCAGCGGAACTCGCTTCCCGGCGCCGTGGTGTACGGCTCGCCCGGCACCTCCCACCCGCCGTCCACCGTTGCGTCGTAGAAGCCGAACGGCTTGTAGCGGGAGCCGGAGCCTCGGAGCGGCGCGTCCCTGGGGAGCTGGAACATCGGCGTCTCGCGCACCGGGTCGTACATCCGGCCGGCCTCGAGCACCAGCACCTTGAGCCCCGCCACCGCGAGCTGGTAGGCCGCCATGCCGCCGCCGGCGCCGGACCCGACGACGATCGCGTCGTAAGTGGTGGTCTGGAATCCGGGAGTCTGACCGAACACGGGATGCCCTTGGTGAGAAGTGGGCAGGGGGCGGTGGGCGGTGGGAATCTGCCCCCAAAACAGCGGAGCCTCAAGCCCGCCAACTGTCCCTTGCGTCTTTGCGTCGTTCCGTCTTTGCGTCTTACTCCCGTTGCCTCGCCGCCCCGTGATGGCCGCGGTAGGTTTGCCCGATGCAGGCCCCTGCTTCAACCGCCCCCGCCCCCGCCCCCGGCGGCCCGGTCCCGGTCACCTACGTGCCCCGTCTGGGCCTGTTCAGCGGGACCATGGCGGTCATCGGCGGCATCATCGGGTCGGGGATCTTTCTGAACCCGGCGATCGTCGCCGCCCGCGTCGGCACCGCCCCGCTGACCCTCCTCGCCTGGGTCCTGGGCGGCGTGGTGGCGATCCTGGGCGCCTTCATCTACGGCGAGCTCGCCGCGCGGGTGCCCCGGGTGGGCGGCGGCTACGCCTACCTGCGCGACGCCTTCGGTCCCTTCCCCGCGTTTCTCTACGCCTGGGCGCTGTTGCTCATGGTGGCGACCGGGGCGATCGCGGCGGTTGCGTTCACCTTCGCGAGCTACGCCGGCGCGCTCTTCGGACTGCCGGAGCGGGTGCTGCCGTGGCTCGCGGGCGGGGCGATCGCGGTCCTCTCCGCGCTCAACTACGTCGGGGTGAAGCCGGCGGCCTGGACCCAGAACGTCCTGACACTGCTCAAGCTCGGCGCGCTCGCCGTGCTCATCGCAGCCGGCCTGTTCCTGCCCGTCGCGGCTCCGGCCCCGAGCCCGGGCGCGGCGCCGCTTCCCGTGCCGGTGGGCTTCGGCGCCATCGCGCTGGCGCTCGCCACCGCGTTCGTGCCGGTGCTCTTTTCGTACGGTGGCTGGCAGCAGACCAACTTCATCGCCGAGGAGCTGGTGGAGCCGGAGCGGAACCTGCCGAAGGCGCTGGTGCTGGGGGTGACCGGGGTGATCGCCGTCTACCTGCTGGCCAACGTCGCCTACCTGCGCGTGTTAGGGGTGACCGGGCTCGCGGCGAGCACCGCCCCGGCCGCCGACACCATGACCGCGGTGCTGGGCTCCCGGGGCCGGACCTTCATCAGCCTGGGGATCCTCGCCTCGACTTTCGGCTTTCTCGACCTGGTGATCATGGTCTCGCCCCGGGTCTACCAGGCGATGGCGGCCGACGGGCTCTTCTTCGAGAGCTTCGCCCGGCTCCACCCGCGCTTCCGCACCCCTGTCACCGCTACCACCGCGCAGGGGGTCTGGGCCTGTCTGCTGATTGCCTCGCAGAGCTACGGGAAACTGCTCGACTGGGTGACCTTCGCCGACTGGATCTTCTTTGGCGCCACCGCCGCGACGCTGATCGTCCACCGCCGGCGCGACCGGGCCGCCGGCGCCGCGCTCTCCACCCGTCCCCCCGTCGGATTTCGGCTCCCCGGCTACCCGGTCACGCTGGGGGTCTTCCTGCTCGCCTCAGGGTACGTCGTCGCCGGGTCCATCAGCTCCCACCCGGGCAACGCGGTCCGCGGGTCGCTGCTGCTGGCCCTCGGCGTGCTGGTCTACTTCTGGTGGGACGCCCGCCGCCGATCCCGCGGGCGCGCCGGCTAATCCGTCCACACTACCCGACGATCGCGGGGTGCGGAGGGTGGGGGACGGAGGCGGAGGCCGCGCTGGAGCCGGCGCAGTTTTCTCTCCTGCCAGGGCGGCGCCCCCTCGTTTCAGGCCGAGTTTGCGGAATATGCCGTCCAGGCCCTATGACTTGGATGGCATATTCTGAAAAACCGCCTCGCGAGGACCCCCACGCCTCTCGGCGCTCGGGTTGCGGTCCGCCGTCAGCCACCTGCCGCCCAGTGCCCGCGCTGCTTCGGCCCCCTCGCGAGGACCCCCACGCCTCTCGGCCCTCGGGTTGCGGTCCGCCGTCAGCCGCCCGCCGCCCACCGCTCATGCCGACGCCCCCTGGGTCCCCAATGCTGCCGCACCGCGTGGGTCATGACCGGGAGCCCGCGCAGCACGCAGAGACCCACGGCCAGCCACGCGATCGCCCGCAACGCCCGCGGCATCGCCCCCGTGGCCGGGGCCGCCCAGCCGAGCGCCTGGGCCAGCGCCAGTCCGCAGAACGCCACCACCTTGCTCGCCGAGTAGCCCACCCGCATCCAGGTCGAGCCCACCAGGAACCGGCCCAGGGCGGTGCGGTGCTGCTGGAACGGGGCCGTCCCCTGGGCCACCTCGAGGCTCCGGAGCGCGTCGGTGAGCGTGGTCCGGGCGATCACGATGAGCGGAATCGCCACCGGGATCAGGCCCAGGTCCGCGAAGCACACCCAGAGCGCCAGCTCGTAGAGCCGGTCCGCGGCGATATCGAGCACGCTGCCGAAGAGGCTCGTCTCGCCCCGCTTCCGGGCCACCGCCCCATCCACGGTGTCCAGCATGATCCCGAGGAAGAGCAGCGCCACGCCGGCAACCTGAGCCCGGGGCGAACCGTTGTAGAGAATCAGAATGTTGACCAGCAGGAGCGGCAGCCGCGAGAGCGTGATCCAATTGGCCAGCACGAGCGTCCCTCCCAGCCCGAGGCACCCCGAACCTCGCGCACCCCCGTGACTCTCCTGTGACTTGCGACCCGGGTCCGCACCGGGGCATCCTCTCCTGAAATGCGGCCCTCCCCATTCCGCTTCACCATCGCCGCCCTAGCCGCCGCCGTCCCCCCGCTGGCAGCCCAGGTGGTGCGCCTCGTCACCCCCAACGCCACGCTCGCCGAGGAGTTCTCGGCGATCCGCGGCGTCCGCGAGCTGGCGGACGGCCGCCTGCTGGTGAGCGACTACCTCGACGAGCGGGTGATGCTGGTGGACCTCGACCGGGGCACCGTGCTGGTCCGGGTGACCAGGGGCGGCGGCCCCGGCGAGGCGCGGCTCCCCACCCGGCTGATCCCGGTGCCCGGAGACAGCACCCTCCTCGTGGACCTCGGCAACAACCGCCTCCAGCTGCTCGACGGCGAGGGCCGGGTGGTGCGCAGCATCCCCGCGGAGCGACCCGGCGTCATGGGGGTGCGCGGCGTTGATGCCGCCGGCGCCTTCTATTTCGCGATTCCGGGCTGGGCGGAGGGGCCGGAGGCGCTGCCCAACGACTCGGTGCGGGTCGTCAAGTGGAATCTGCGCACCGGCGCGCCCGAAACCGTCGCCGTGATCCAGGGTGACCGCATGCGGTCCGATATCCGCTCGCCGGCGCTCACGCCGCGGATTCCGAGCGTCGGCTACGCCTCCCAGGATGCCTGGGTGCTGACATCGGCCGGCGTCCTCAGAATCGTGCGGGCGGGCGGATACCGGGTGGCGTCCCGGGCGCCCGGAGCGGCGTGGGTGGTCGGGCCGAGCTACGCCTACGCCACTCGTCCCGTGACCGCCGCCGACCGGCAGGCATACGTCGAGCGTTTCCTGGCGACGACTCCCACGAGCGGCAAGGGCGAAGGTGGAGGCATGGGATTCACTCCCAAGGCGAGCGCGGCGGAGGTCGCGGCACTGGTCCGCGGGACCCAGTTCGGCGAGCGGCATCCCATGTTCAGCGCGGCCGACGTGATCGCGGCGCCACCGCCCCCCCCCGACGGCCGGCTCTGGGTGGGGCGGCCGCCCGAGGACGGCAAGCCGGTGCTCTACGATCTCTTCGACGACGCGGGCCGGCGGGTGACCACTGTCGAGCTCCCGCCGGGCCGCCGGGTCATGGCCGTCGGGCGCCGGAGCGTCTACGCCATCGCGGAATCGGAGCTCGGCATCCAGCACCTGGAGCGCTATCCGCTACCCCGGTAGCGACCGGCGCCACTGTCGCCACCCCGACATCGCGAGGAACAGAAACACGGTGTACTGCACCGCGGTGGGATAGTTCGCCTGATGGAAGAAGAACGGCACGGAAACGAGGTTCACCCCCACCCAGACCGGCCAGCACTCCACCAGCTTCCGCGCCATCATCCACTGGGCGATCAGGCTCACCGCCGTGAGCGAGCCGTCCACCAGCGGGTTCGCGTCCTGGGTCCGGTGCAGCAGCCACACCAGCGCCCCGGTGCCGCCCGCGCCGAGCCCGATGAGCGCCAGCCCGAGCGCCGGCGGGGTGCGCGACACCTTGAGCTCGGTCTTCTGCTCCCCGCCGAACAGCCACTCGTACCACCCGTACACCGCGATCGCCCCGAAGAACGCCTGCAGCGCCATCAGGGCGTAGAGCTTCTGCTCGAAGAAGAACACCCCGTACATCGCGTTGTTGAGGAGCGAGGTGGGCCAGGCCAGGATGTTCTGCCGGGTACTGAAGAACACGCTCGCAATCCCGAGCGCCGCGGCCCCGGCCTCGAAGAGACTGACCTCACGGAAGGCGGTGAGGAAGTCGTGGACCCAGGTCACCCGGGCGTCACTCTTCGCGGGGCTCGAGCCGCCGCGTCTCCGGCGGGCGATAGTCGGCCATGGCGCGGAGCAGCGCGCCGGCGTCCCGGTCCACGATCAGCATCCCGCGCTGGCTCTCCCGCACGAAGCGGGTTAACACCTCGTCTCCCTCCGATCGCAGGAGCGAGGTGAAATAATCCCCCGTGTTGAGGAGCCCGCACGGCTTCTCGGCGGCGCCGGCCCGGCCCAACATCTCGAACAGCTCGGCCAGCGTCTCGAGGCCGCCCGGGAGCGCGAGGAACCCGTCGGCGAGATCGGCCGTGGGACCCGGGAGCCCGGTGGCGCCGCCGTCGTAGACCACCGTGATGCCGTGCTCGGCCAGGAGCCGCGCGACTTCCAGGGCGGCCTCCGCGTACTCGGGCCGGGTCCCGGAGGGGCTCGACCCGGAGAGGAGGCACACGCGACGGAGCGGCATGGCGGCGGTATAATAAGCCATGCCTACCCGACGCGAATTTCTCGGAGTCTCGACCGGCGCGGTCGCGGCACTCGTCGCCCCCGCGTTTCCTCCCGCGCCGCCCGAGCTCGCCCCCGAGGCGGCGGCGGCGCCGCTCCAGGGCGCCCCCTCCGCACTCCCGCCCTCGATCCAGGCGCTCACCTCACAGAAGGCCCGCGCCCATCCGATCACGGTCGAGGAACGCGGCGCCCGGCTCGACCAGGCCCGGCGCCTGCTCGCCGCCGAGAAGCTCGACGCTCTCCTGCTCACCGGCGGCACTTCGCTCGACTACTTCACCGGCATCCGCTGGGGCCTCTCCGAGCGGCTCCTCGCCCTGGTCCTCCCCGGGTCGGGCCGCGCCTTTATCGTCTGTCCCGCCTTCGAGAAGGACCGCGCGATGGAGCAGATCGCCGCCGGTCCGCTCAAGGGCGACGCTGACGTGATGACCTGGGAAGAGCACGAGAGCCCCTACCGCCTGATCGCGGACGGGCTCCGCGCCCGCGGCATCACCGGCGGGCGGCTGGGCGTCGAGGAGACGGTGCGCTGGGTCTTCTCCAGCGGCGCCCAGGCCGCGATGCCGGCGGTGGCGCTCGCGAGCGGCACCCCGGTCACCGCCGGCTGCCGGATGGTGAAGAGCCCTCACGAGATCGAGCTCATGCGCCTCGCCGCCGAGGTGACCCTCACCGCCTACGAGGCGGCCTGGAAGGCGCTGGCGGACGGGATGACCCAGAACGACTTCGCCCGGCTGGTGAGCGCGGCGCACGACAAGCTCGGTTTCCAGGGAGGCGCCGGGGTGCAGGTGGGGGCGTACTCGGCGCTGCCGCACGGCTCCGCCACAAAGCAGGTGGTCAGGCCGGGCTCCATCCTCCTCATTGACGGCGGCGGCACAGTGGAGGGCTACGAAAGCGACATCAGCCGGACCTTCGTGTTAGGCAAGGCGACCGACCGGATGAAGCAGGTCTTTGAGATCGAGCAGCGGGCCCAGAAGGCGGCGCTTGCCGCGGCCCGGCCCGGCGTGGAGTGCCAGGCGGTGGACGCCGCGGCGCGGAAGGTCATCACCGACGCCGGCTTCGGCCCCGACTACAAGTACTTCACCCACCGGGTGGGGCACGGCATGGGGATGGACGGCCACGAGTGGCCCTACCTGGTGCGCGGCAACACCCTCCCGCTCCAGGCCCACATGACCACCAGCGACGAGCCCGGCATCTACATCCCCGGCGAGTTCGGCGTCCGGCTCGAGGACGACATGCACGTCACCGAGAGCGGAGCGGAGCTGTTTACGCCGACTTCCCCGTCGTTGGAGGAGCCCTTCGCGAGATAAACAGCGTCAGATGTTCACGCAGTTTTCACTCCGGGGTGACCGCTTCAACCCCCCGTGCCTTGGCCAGCGCATTCACCCCCGCCACTCCCGCCCCCAGCACCGCCTCCGCCTGCGGCCGCATCGCCGCCCACGCCGCCTCCAGGTCGGCGAACCGGGCGCGCAGCCCGGCGGTCACCGGGGCATCGCCGCCATCCACGATCTGGGCCAGGGCACCGAAGGACGCGTTGATCCCCGGGGGGTAGTTCACCACGTCCTGGAAGGTCCGGTTCCGCACATTCACCAGGCTCCCCACCAGCGAATCAATCCGCGCCACCAGCGCCCTCCCCGCCCTGGCGATCGTGTCGGCCGCCGGCTGATCCCTGGTGCGGTCTATCAGCTGCTGCACCTGCGCCCTGGCGCTCCGCATCCGCCGCGCGGCGCCGTGGATCGCGTCGAGATCCGCCGTGATCTTCTGGAGCAGCTCCTGCTGCCCGGCCGCTGCCTCCGCCGAATAGGTTGAGCGCGGATCCGGCAGGACCTCGAGCGGCCTCGTCCGCGTCTCGGGGCCCAGCTTGAGCCGCACCTGGTAGCTCCCCGCCGTCACCCGCGGTCCCGGCACCGGGCCCGAGAGCGTGCCCGGCACCCCGGCGATGCCGTTGGCGCGGAGGTCCCAGATGAACCGGTTCATCCCGGCGGCGGCCGGCAGTTTCGGCGGGCGCGCCTGGCCCCCCGCGGAGTCGTACTTCGCGGCCGCGCTCGTGAAGCTCCGCACCACGGCACCCTTCGGGTCGAGGATCTCGAGCGTGAGCGGCGCCGTGCTGTCGGCCGCCTTGGCCAGCGCGTAGCGCAGGATGGCGCCGTTGGGCGGGTTCTTCCCCACGCCCGGCGGGGGCGTGTCGGGCCCACCGCCCAGCGTCGTCCGGTACGCGGGCCGCGGCGCCACCAGATACACCGGGGCCTTCGCCACCGAATCGGCCAGCTCGTAGAGCGGCGAGGCGTCGTCCATGATCCAGAACGCCCGCCCCTCGGTCGAGATCACCAGGTCCCTCCGCCGGACCTGCAGATCGGTCACCGGCACCGCCGGCAGGTTCCGCTGCAGGCTCTGCCACCGGGCGCCGCCGTCGAACGACAGGTACATCCCCGTCTCGGTGCCGGCGTACAGTAACCCGCGCCGGTTCGGGTCCTCCCGCACCACCCGCACCGGCTCCCCCTCGCGGAGCCCGCTCACCAGTCTGGACCAGCTCTTCCCGTAATCGGTGGTCCGGTAGAGGAGCGGGGTGTTGTCGTTCAGCTTGTGCCGGCTCACCGCGACGTACGCCGTCGCCGGATCGTGCGGCGAGGGCTCCACCATGTTGATCAGGGATTCCGGCAGGTCCCTGGGCGTCACGTTGCTCCAGGTCTTCCCGGCGTCCCGGGTGAGCTGCACCAGCCCGTCGTCGGTCCCCACCCAGATGGTCCCCGCCTCCCTGGGCGACTCAGCGATGTAGTAGATCGTCCCGTACACCTCTCCGCCCGCGCCCTCGTTGGTGATCGGGCCCCCGCCCCATCCCTGCCGGGACTTGTCGTTCCGGGTGAGGTCGGGGCTCACCACCGTCCAGCTCTGGCCCCGGTCGCTGGAACGGAAGAGCACGTTGCCGCCGTAGTAGATCACGTTGCGGTCGTGCGGCGAGGTGATGACCGGCGTGCTCCAGTTGAACCGGTACTTCATCTTGTCGGACGGCTCCGCCAGCCCCACCGTGGGCCACGGTCGCACGTCGCGGACGAAGCGGGTCTCCCGGTCGTACTCGTCCAGCTGGCCGTGGTAGCCGGTGCCGTAGACGTAGCGCGGGTCCTTGGGGTCGAACGCCAGGTGCGCGCTCT
>DASYRI010000001.1:0-22557 GCA_036004545.1 Gemmatimonadales bacterium | reverse complement strand
GGTTTAGGAAACCGCTGCTCTATCCACCTGAGCTACGGGGGCCAAGCCTTTCAATGTACCGGAGATGCGCCGGGAGGGTCAACGATGAAAGCAGCCACTGGATGGGTCGGAATGCGGGATCCTAGATGGCCGTGCCGCCGCGTTCGCCGGTCCGGATGCGGATGCAGTCCTCCAGGGGCAGGACGAAGATCTTCCCGTCGCCCACTTCCCCGTTCGGTCCGGTCCGGGCGCCCCGGACGATCGCGTCCACCGCCGGGCCGACGTACGGGTCGTTGACGCCGATGGTGATTTCGACCCGGGTCACCGCCCGGGCGCGGACCTCCTTGCCCCGGACGTACTCCACGTCGCCGTGCTGCCGGCCGTGCCCCTCGACCGGCTGCACCGTCAGGCGGTAGTTGTCGCCCTCGTCGAGGACCGATTGCAGCGCCTGCTGGACGCCGGCCAGGCGCTCGGGCCGGATGATCGCGATGATGAGCTTCATAGGAGCTCCGAGTGGTAGCCGCGCTCGCCGTGGACCGCGACATCGAGGCCCTCGCGCTCCTCGGCGGCCGGCACGCGCAGCGATCCGGCCGCCCGCAGCGCCCCGGCGATCACCAGGGTGCCGAGCGCCGCGTACCCCACCGCCGACACCGCCCCGAGCAGCTGGCGGCCCACCTGGGTCCAGCTGCCGGAGATGGCGAGGCCGGCCACCGGGGTGAAGCAGAAGATGCCGGTCGCCACGGCGCCCCAGAATCCGCCCACGCCGTGGACGCCGAACGCGTCGAGGGAATCGTCGTAGCCTAGCCGCCCCTTGAGTTGCACCGCCCCGTAGCAGCAGGCCGAGGCCAGCGTCCCGATAACCAGCGCGGCCCACGGCATCACGTGGCCGGCTGCCGGGGTGATCGCCACGAGGCCCGCCACGATGCCGGAGGCGAGGCCGAGGCTGGTGGGCTTGCCGCGGTGCCTCCACTCGAGGAGCATCCAGGCGAGCCCCGCCGCCGCGGCTGCGGTCTGGGTCGTCGCGAAGGCCAGCGCAGCCGACGTCCCGGCCACCGGGTGTTCCACGCCGACCGCGCTTCCGGCGTTGAACCCGAACCAGCCGAACCAGAGGAGCCCGGCCCCGGTGAGCGTCATGGGCAGGTTGTGGGGCAGCACGACGCCGCCCTGCTCGAAGTCCTGGCGGCGCCCCACCAGGAGTGCCAGGACCAGGGCCGAGAAGCCGGAGGAGATGTGGACCACCGTGCCGCCGGCGAAGTCGAGCATCCCGCGCTCGAAGAGCCATCCACCGGGCGCCCAGACCCAGTGTGCCAGCGGGCAATAGACCAGGGTCGACCAGAACAGGGCGAACAGGATGAACGTCGAGAACCGCATCCGCTCGGCCACCGCCCCACTGATGAGCGCCGGCGTGATAATCGCGAACTTGCCCTGGAACATCACGAACGCCAGCGCCGGGATTGCCTTGTCGGTGTAGAGGTCGGCGGGGCGGATTCCCGCGAGGCCGAGGAGCGCGGGGTCCCACCCGATCAGCCCGCCGTGGTCCTTGCCGAACGAGAGGCCGTAGCCGATGAGGACCCACTGGACTCCGATGACCGCCATGGCGCCGAAACTGTACATCATGGTGGCGATGATGTTCTTCCGGCGGACCATGCCGGCATAGAACATCGCCAGGCCCGGGACCATGAGCAGCACCAGCGCGGCGCTGGTGAGCATCCAGGCGGTGCTGCCCGCGTCTATCGGCGGAGCCGGTGGGGCGACCACGTCATCTGATGTTGAAGGACGTCAGCAGGTCAGTCTCATCTGAAATCTCATGGCTTTGCAGATTCGTTACAGAGGCCATGGGAGGTCCCCGCCGGAGCGCGGCCTCGAATTCCGCGAGCCGCGCCGCCGGGCCCGCGCCCAGCGCCTCGACCCGCCCGTCGGCGAGATTCCGCACCCAGCCCAGGATGCCGAGCTTCCGGGCCTGGTGCACCGCGAAGTACCGGAACCCCACTCCCTGGACCTCCCCCTCCACCAGATAACGCCGCCTCACGACCCTCTCGCGACTCGCTCTCGCACCAGGCTGGCCACCAGCGGCACGACCGACAACACGATGATGGCCAGGATCACCAGGCTGAAATTGTTCCGCACCACGGGCAGGTTGCCGAAATAGTAGCCGGACCACACGAACATCGTCACCCAGAGCGCCCCGCCCGCGATGCTGTAGGCCAGGAACCGCGGGTAGGTCATCGCCCCGATCCCGGCGACGAACGGGGTGAAGGTACGGACGATCGGGATGAACCGGGCCAGCACAACCGTCTTTCCGCCATGCCGCTGAAAGAAGGCGTGGGTGCGGTCGAGGTAATCCCGGCGGAAGAACCGGCCACGGTCGGTGAAGGCGCGCGGCCCGGTGAAGCGCCCGATCCAGTAGTTGAGATTGTCGCCGGCGAGCACGGCGGCGAAGAGCAGCAGGTTGAGCAGCACGGGGTCCAGCGAGCCCAGCGCGGCGAAGGTGCCGGCGGCGAAGAGGAGCGAGTCACCGGGAAGCAGGGGCGTCACCACCAGGCCGGTCTCGCAGAAGAGGATGAGCGCGAGAATGCCGTAGGTCCAGGTCCCGTACCGCCCGATGATGTCGCTCAGGTGGCGGTCGAGGTGGAGCACCAGATCAATGAATTGCTCGATGAGGCTCATTCAGCTTCCGTCGTTGCCGTGGAATCCGAATTCACCGAGCAGGGGCACGAACCGCACCTCGGACGCGGTCGTGGTCCGCAAGGCGTCGCCGTCGCGCTCGACCAGGGTGAGCACCTGCCCCTCCCGGTCGCCCAGGGGGATCACCATCCGGCCGCCGGGCGCGAGTTGCTCGATGAGCGGCGTGGGCACCGCGGGAGAGCCGGCGGCGACCACGATGGCATCGTAGGGCGCGTAGGACCGCCAGCCGAGGGTGCCGTCGCCGATCACCACGCTGACGTTGCCCACCCCGAGACTCTCCAGGACCTCGCGGGCCGCCTTGGCGAGCGCCGGCACCCGCTCCACCGCCAGCACCGTGCTGGCCAGCGCGGCGAGGAGCGCCGTCTGGTATCCCGAGCCGGCGCCCACCTCGAGCACCCGGTCGCTGCTCCGGAGCCGGAGCAGCTCGAGCGAGCGGGCGTGGACGTAGGGCTGGGAGATGGTCTGCCCGGCGCCGATCGGCAGCGGGCAGTCCTCATACGCGCGGTGGCGGAACGACTCCGGCACGAAGCGGTGCCGGGGGACCGTGGCGATCGCGTGGAGGACCCTGAGGTCCCGGATGCCCTTGTCCCGAAGCGCCTCGACCAGCTGGGCCCGATAGCCCGCGTAGCTGTCCCCCGCCCCTAGCCCTCCAGCGCCCATCCGCGCACCGTCTCGAAGAGGCCGTAGTCGGTGAGATCCATCTGCAGCGGAGTCACCGAGATGAATCCGTCGTGCACGGCCTGGTGGTCCGATTCGGCATCGCCGGTCCAGGTGATCTCTCCGCCGCCGATCCAGAGGACCTCCTTGCCCCACGGGTCCTGCATCCGGGTGAGGCCCTCGGAAAAGTACCGGCTCCCGAGCTTGGTGACCCGGACGCCCCGCACCTCGGACGCTTCCACGGCCGGGAGGTTCACGTTGAGCAGCATGTTGGGCCGGAAGTCCTCGACCTCGGTGATGCGTCGCACCAGTCCGGTGAGCAGCTCCTGGTAGGTGAGCAGGATCTCGATCTCCCGGCTCGCGAAGGAGATCGCCACCCCGGGAATCCCCAGGGACACCGCCTCCATGGCGGCGGAGACCGTGCCCGAATACAGCACGTCCTCCCCCATGTTGGGCCCGTGATTGATGCCGGAGAATACGAACGCCGGCCGCTCCGGCATGAGGGCGCCGACCGCCAGCAGGACGCAGTCGGTGGGGGTCCCGTCCACCTGGAAGGAGCCGTCGTGGCGGCGGAGCGGCCGGAGCGGCCGATGCAGAGTGAGCGAGTGGGCGGTGCCGCTCTGCTCCCGGTCGGGCGCGACCACGGTCACCTGCCCCACCGCGCGGCATACGTCCGCGAGCAGGGCGATCCCTGGAGCGTGAATCCCGTCATCATTGCTGACCAGGATGTTCACTCGGGCTCCGTCGGCGCGGTGCCGTCGAGCAGCTGGAGCACCTGGTCCAGATGCGCGCGCAGCTCCCGGAGGGCGGTCCGCGAAGTGGCCCGGGAGGCCTGGACCTTGAGCTCCCCGGTCCGGCGGTAGTGCTCGATCCGCTGCCGGGCCCCGTCGATGGTGTATTTCTCGTCGTAGAGGAGGTGTTTCACCAGCGTGATCAGCTCGACCTCGCGGCTCTTGTACACCCGGTTGCCCGAACGGTTCTTCGCGGGACTGAGGAAACGGAACTGGCTCTCCCAGTACCTCAGCACATGCGGCTTGAGGTCGGTGAGCGCGCACACTTCCCCGATCGAGAAGAACTCCTGCGTGGGCCTGGGCAGGGTCATGTCCACTGTTCCGGCTTGAGGGTTCGCTCCATGAGATCCAGGATCGCGTCGCGCGGGGACTTCCCCGCGAACAGCAGCTGGGCGACCTGGGCGGTGATCGGCAGCTCGACGCCGGCCTGCCCGGCGAGCCGCACCGCGGCCCGGGCGGTGTTGACCCCTTCGGCCACGGTGCGGTGCCCGGCGGTGTACTCCGCGAGCCGCTCCCCGCGGGCGAGCGCCACGCCGAGAGCGCGGTTCCGGCTGAGCCCGCCGGTCGCAGTGAGGATCAGGTCGCCCATCCCGGCCAGCCCGGCGAAGGTGCGCGCCTCGGCGCCGAGCGCGGTGCCGAGGCGCGCCATCTCCGCGAGGCCGCGGGTGAGCAGCGCGGCTCGCGGGTTATGGCCCATACCCAGCCCCTCCAGCACGCCCGCCGCGATGGCCACCACGTTCTTGAGCGCCCCGCCGATCTCGGTGCCGAGCACGTCGGCGTTCGAATACACCCGGAAGGAGCCGCTGGAGAACAGCTCCTGGGCCTCCCGGGCGGCGGCCTGCTCGGTGGACGCCGCGACCACCGCGGTCGGCTGGCGCCGGTATACCTCCAGGGCGAAGCTCGGGCCGGAGAGGGCTACGAACCGCGCCGTGGGCACGACCTGCGCGGCGACCTGCGACATGAAGAGCAGGGTGTCGCACTCGAGCCCCTTGGTGGCGCTCACCACCAGCGTCCTCGGACGGAGCCACTGCGCGACCGCCGCCAGCACCGCGCGGACGGCGTGGCTCGGCGCCGCCGAGACGACGACCGAAGCGCCCGCCGCGGCTTCGCGCGCGTCGGCGTGGGCCAGGAGCGACGGCGCGAGCGGAGCTTCCGGCAGGAAGAGCTCGTTCACGTGGCCCCGGTTGATCGCCTCGACCACCTCGGCCTCGTAGGCCCAGAGCCGGACCTCGTGACCCTGGCGGGCGAGGAGATCGGCCAGGGTGGTCCCCCAGCTGCCGGCGCCAAGCACGGCGACAATCGTCATGGCGCCGTGGCGCCGCGGCCGAAGCGGCTCTCGGTGCCCGCCCGCAGGCGGCGGAGATTCGCGCGGTGGAGCAGCACGACGAGGGCGGCGAGGGCCCCGAAGAACCAGATCAGGTGGCGCCGCTCCGGGTGAAGCAGGTAGACCGCCGGCGGCAGCACCAGCGCCGCCACGATACTCCCGAGCGAGACATAGCCCGTCGTCCCCACCAGCAGCGCCCAGGCGGCGAACGCCGCGAGGAAGGCCCAGGGGGCGAGCCCGAGCACCACCCCCGCCCCGGTCGCGACACCCTTCCCGCCCTTGAACCCCACGAAGACCGAGAAGACGTGCCCGACCATCGCGGTGGCGCCGAGGAGGAGCGGCGTGAGCTCGCCGGAGCCCGCGCGAGGTCCGAAGACCATCACCGGGACCGCGCCCTTCGCCATGTCGAACAGCGCCACCGGCACCGCGTAGCGCCAGCCGAGCACGCGGTGGAGATTGGTTGCGCCGAGGTTTCCGCTGCCCAGCTTCCGGAGGTCCTCCCCGCGCACCAGCCGGACCACGAGGTAGCTCGTGGGGATCGCGCCGAGCAGATAGGCGGCGAGAAACCACGGGAGCACCGCCGTCATCGGCGGCCGCTCCGGCGGGAGAACTTGAGCCGGACCGGCGCCCCGGTGAAGGCCCAGGCATCCCGGAACCCGTGCAGCAGGTAACGCTGATACGACTCGGGAACGTCGTCGGGACGATTGGAGACGATCGCGAACGCGGGCGGCGCGGTGCCGATCTGCGAGGCGTACAGGAGCTTCACTTCCTCGCCCGGCTGCTGGGGCGGCTGCTGGCGCTGGAGCAGGTCGCCGAGCACCCGATTCACCTCGGCCGTCGCCACCCGGCGCCCGCGCGCTTCGGCCACTTCGAGGACGAGGTCGAGAATCTTCCGGACCCGCTGGCCGGTGAGCGCGGAAGTGTACACGAACGGCACGTACTGGAGGAACGGGGCCTTCCGGATCAGGAGCTCCTCGCCCCGGCGGGCGGTGTTGGCGTCCTTCTCCGCCACCAGGTCCCACTTGTTGACGGCGATGACGAGCCCCGCCCCCCGCTCCCAGGCTTCGGTCGCGATGCGCAGGTCCTGGTTGTGGAGGCCGAGCGCGGCATCCACCACCAGCACGCAGACCTGGGCCCGCTCGATGGCGCGCCGGGTGCGGAGCGAGGAGTAGAATTCGATGTCCTCCTCCACCCGGGCGCGCCGGCGGAGGCCCGCGGTGTCGATGAACCGGAGGAGGTTTCCGCCGTAGCGCAGCACCGAGTCCACCGAGTCGCGGGTGGTGCCGGCGTCGGGGTGGACCACGTAGCGCTCCTCCCCGAGCAGCCGGTTGGCGAGCGAGGACTTGCCCGCGTTGGGCCGTCCCACGATCGCCACGTCCACCGTCGCCTCGCCTTCCTCCGTCCCGGGCGGGGGAAGCTTCGCCACGATGGCGTCGAGCAGGTCGCCGCTCCGGGTACCCACCGCGGCGGAGACCGGCACCGGGGCGCCGAATCCCAGGGCGTGGAACTCGTGGGCCAGGACGTCGTCCTCGCCGCGATCGAGCTTGTTCACCGCGAGCACCACCGGCCGCCCGGCTCGGCGGAGCTTCTCGGCCACCGCCTGGTCCACCGGATGTAACCCTTCCTTCCCGTCCGTGAGAAAGAGGATGAGGTCGGCCTCGGCCAGCGCGACCTCCACCTGGCGGCGGACCGCCTGGTCCATCGCCTCCTTCGAGTCGGGAAGGAGCCCTCCGGTGTCCACCAGCCAGAACCGCCGCCCGCCCCACTCCGCCTCGCCGAAGTGGCGGTCGCGCGTGGTGCCGGCGTGCTCGGAGACGATCGCGTCCCTCCCGCCGAGAATCCGGTTGAACAGGGTGGACTTTCCGACGTTCGGGCGGCCCACGATCGCGACGGTCGGCTTGCTCACGCCACGGCCTCCGCCAGGAGGGCGTCGCTGAAGGCGGCGCTCAGGCGAATCGGTATCGGGAGGGAGGCCGCGAGCGCCTCCGCGCTCAGGTTGTCGATGAAAAGCAGGTCGTCGTTCACCGACTCACCAGGCAGGAGGACCAGGTCGAGATCGCGCCGCTCCTCGAGCGCGGCGGAAATGGAGCGGCCGGGCAGGAGTCCCGCGGTGGTGACCCGGGGCCCGAAGAGGCCGTTCTCCACCACGATCAACTCGAAGTCGGCGCCCGAGGCCTCCGCCAGGGGGGCGATGACCTGCGGCATGAGCGGGCCCATCGAGGCGCCGGTGACGATGCCGATGCGCCGCCCGGCCCAGGCGCGGAAGAGCGGCGCATCCTGGCGAATTCTCCGCTGGAGGTAGCGCACCGAGCCCACGCCGTTCTCCACCTGCTCGAAGTCGCCGTAGGTCTCTTCCGAAGGAAGCTCGAGGCCGGCCCGGAGGTAGAGCTCGTCGGCTCCGTACACCCAGCGGCCGTCGCGCTCCCGGAGGGCCCGCCCCTGCCACGCCTCCACGGCATAGACGGCGGCCCGGCACTCGCCCCGGTTCGGCTCGCGCACCCGGGAGTGCTTGCTGAACTCGGTGAGGCCGACGGGAACCACCGACACGCTCAGGATCGGCGGGCCCATCTTGTAGAGATCCGTCAGCGTCCGCTCCAGCACGGCGCCGTCGTTCACGCCGGGGGACAGCACGACCTGGGTATGGAACCGGATCCGGTGCGCGGCGAATGCGCCGAGCTGCCGGACGATGTCGGGCGCGGTGGGGTTGCGAAGCAGCCAGCGGCGCACGGTGGGGTCGGTGGCGTGTACGGAGACGTACAGCGGCGAGAGCCGATACTCGACGATGCGACGCACATCCGCCGGTTTGAGATTCGTGAGGGTGGCGAAATTGCCGTACTGGAAGGAGAGCCGATAGTCGTCGTCGCGGATGTACAGCACGTCGCGGAGCCCCTCCGGGAGGCCGTCCACGAAGCAGAAGTCGCAGCGATTGGCACAGCGGCGGATGCGGGCCGGCTCGACCGCCACGCCGAGCGGCTCGCTCAGCGGGCGCTCGATGTCGAACTCGATCTCCTCGCCCCCGGGCTGCCGCACCCGCAGGGTGAACTGTTCCTCCGCGCTCAGGAACTCCCAGTCGAGGAAGTCCTGGAGCTCGCGGCCGTTCAGCGACACGAGCTCGGAGCCGGGTCGGAGCCCGAGCTCTTCGCCGATCGAGCCGGCCTGCACGGCGGTCACCTTGATCATCGCATTCCCCGGAATCGTGACGGCGCCGGACGACCGGCCGGCGGCCCGGGGAAAAGATGGCCCTAATTTCCTCAAATTTCAAGAGTTAGGGGTTCAGAAATCGGGTGATTTCGCAGAGTGAACGCCGGAGACGGGGGCCTGCCATGCTGGAGGCGCCTGGACGGAAGCGTTCCGTCCGCGGGAAAGGTTGCAGCTCGAGTTGACCCTACGCAGCCACCGGACGCCCAGGGCGATCCCCGTCGCGAGCGGGAGCGGTGCGGGTTGGCCGATCCGGATGGAATCGCCTGGAGGGCGACCGCCCCGCAAGCCCTCCTACGGTGTCTCGCGCCATGCGAGGATCCAGTGAGTACCATAGGCCAGCGGCCACAGGAAGAGGAGAAACCCCGTCAGCGTGACTCCCCACCAGACTGCGAGCACTTCCGTGGCAAGCGCCCGCAGCGGGTTCGGGCTCCCGGCGGTCAGCGCGCGCCAATCGGCGATGCCGACGGCGACGCCGAAGAGGGCTGCGCCCAGATACAGGCTGACGAGGGCGAGCAGGGCGCGACGGATCCCGGCCTGGCGCTCGAACCGCGCTTGGATGACCCCGCCGACAACAACTCCGATGATCGGTCCGGCGAGAACTCCGCCCCAGATCGGACGGCCGAAGGCGCGGACGCCGAGCAGGTAGGCGAACCCGCCCCAGAGCGCCCCGGCGATCGAGCAATGCAAGAATCGGCGAGCGGTCATGCCGTGTTACCGGGGCTTGGCGGGGAAGAGCGTCCGCGCGAACCCTTCACCGGTCCAAAGAAACACGGCATGTTCCGATCCAACCCAGGGTACGAAGAGGCCATGAAGCAACGACGCCGGTTCCCCACCCGGCCCGGGCTTCGCCCGGGGCCGGTAGAGGTGGATGAGTCCCCCGGCGTCCAGCCTGATCGCCTTCAGGAAACCACCATCAGGCTTCGAGAGGATGACAGTTGCGGTGCCTTCGGCTCCCGGCAGGGCGTAGTCGTTCGCGCCGTTGCCGTCGTAGTCGGCCACGATGCAACGAACACCGTCCGCCAGCTCCTCTGGCCCGGGCCCGGTTTCATTGAGCCGGGCACGAAGATCGACTCGGCCGCGGCAGATGCACTCACCCGGGATACACCCGGGATCCTCGACCCCAAGTCGGTGCTCGCCGGCCGGCTCGCTACCTCGGGTACCGGTGTGCATGAAGAGTTTGTGCGCCACGGTTTCACCGTCGCTCTGCCGCACATACTCCACATACGCACCATATGATTCTCGACCGTGCACACGAACAGCCCCATCGACGTGATCCACATGAGCGCCGAAATTACGATACCCGGAGTGCGCCACCGGACCCAACCCTCGTAGACTCTTCCTCCACAGCTCTCCGTACCGCCGAAGATCGTACGCGACGAGCGACATTCCGGAGGCAGCTTGCGAGAACGCCGTGAAATAGAGAACGTCCCCGACAACCACCAGAGCCCCATCACTGTTGGTCGTGAAGCGAGCGAGCGTCCCGCCGTCTTTTGTCAGAACGACTTCAACTTGCGAAGATGGACTCGCGACCGTTCTGATCTCCGCGGGGAAACCCGCCGGTACTCTGCCGAGATCACGAAGTAGATTCACCGCCTGCCATTCGGGCTCAGAGGAGTTCGCGAGTTCCCGCCGGTAGCCGGGAAAGACCACATGTTCCAGCCGTGCCCCTTCCCCTTCCTCCAACTTCAAGCTGCCGCCATCCGGTACCAGAAAGACCTTGGCCCCGAGCTGAAACCCCCCATCCATGGCTGCGATACTACTCCCCGGGACGCGGGAGATCAGCTGCCTTCGCCCGGCGACACGGGCTCCTTCCATCTCGACCACGAGAACGGAGTTCTCGGTACCGCTCGAAACGAGAAGAAGCGCTCCGTGGGTACCGTGACGGTCAACATCACCGCGCACGAAATAGGTCAGCGCGGGCAGCCGCAACGACCCGGATTTCCAGAGCTGATGCCCGGATTCCGTCAAGCCGGGAATGCGAGGTGATGGAAGCTCGGGAAACAGCCTGCAGATCCTCTCGAAGAGCCGGTAGTCGAGATACTCTCCGCCCGCGGATACTGTCGGGGTCAGCGTCTGGAGGGAACCGATAAACAGAAAGCCTATCGTGGAGTACTCACCGGCGAATCTCATCGAGGAGCCTCATCGGATCGCTTGGAGCGTCCATTCGCCACCGTTCCTGCAGAAATGGTAAGCCCGCCGCGGCGGATGCGCCAATTTCGTACGGCCTCGTCAGCAGCACAGGCGGGTTAGGCTGCCTATCATCTCGCCGGCCCCGTCGGTCACCGCCGCGAGGCTTCCCACTGCATCCAGAACCACAAGGTGACCGCCACCACCAGAGCACCTGCGATCCCGGCTGCTACCTTCATGCGGGGCCTGGCCAGGTCCTGGAGCCCATGTCTTCGGTCCAACAACCGGTTGAAACGAGAGACGGCCACCCGTGAGGGCGGCCGCCGCAGTGTCGGACCTGCATTTACCACAGAGCGGGCGACCGGGGTCGAACCGGCGACATCCAGCTTGGGAAGCTGGCGCTCTACCAACTGAGCTACGCCCGCAGAACCGGCCTGAGTATGGCGCCGGCCACGATCCTGGTCAACCGGCTTCGCCGCTATCGAGCGCGGTAACGCCACCCCACGATGCCGGTTCCCTTCCCTTGAGCCTCGATTTTGTGCCTGGCCTCCTTCACCAGCACGGGGATGGAAAGTTCCCTGGTGTCCATCACCTGCCCGTTGGTGTCCACGAACTCCAGCACCAGCGTCATCGGCGCGGCCTTGAGAGGCTTGCCGTTGACGTCCTGCGGCGATCGCCCCACCGCCTCGCCGCTGAACGTGGCTCCGCCGGCCGACATCTGGAATCCGGTCACCTCCAGCGTGAACGGCAGCCCGACCAGCCGCTCGGCGGTCTTGAGCACCGCCTCGTCCTGCTTGAGGTTGCGCTGGCCCTGCGCCAGCAGTTTGAGCGCGTCCTCGCTCATCGGCTCGATCTCGAGCAGCTTCGTCGCCTGCTCGACCAGCATGGGGTAGTCCTTCAGGGCGAGGTAGCTGTTCGCCAGGTTGAAGCGGGAATCCCGGCTCCAGGGATTCCGCTTGAGCGCCTTGCCGAAGGCGTTCGCGGCGTCCTGGTACTTGCCGGCGTTGAACGCGGCGACCCCCACCGACATGAGGTCCTGCAGGTCCAGCGAATCCAGATTGCCTTTGGAAAACGTCTCGACCATCGACGTCTCGATCGCCCCGGCGCTGTCCGCCATCCCCGCGTTGCGGAACGAGACGGCGAGCGCGCGCTTCGCGTCCATGTCGTCCGGCTTCCAGGCCAGGTACTTGTGGAGCATCGCGATGGCCTCGGGATGCCGGTTGGTGCGCTGGTACATGACCGCAAGGTTGAGCGCGGCGACGTTGCGGTCCTCGGTCAGCGAAGTGTCCCGCTCCGCGATCTCCAGCGCCTTCCCGAAATACACCGCGGCACTGTCCGCCATCCCGGTATTGGCGAAGACCACTCCCATGTTCGAGAACACGTGGGGGAGTCCGCGAAAGAGAAACGACGCGTGGCGGAAAATCGTGAGCGCCGAGTCGGTCTGCCCTTTCCGCTGAAACTCCAGGGCGGCGTTGGCGAGCAGCGCCCAGCTGTTCTGCCGGTACTGGTTGATGTCGAGCTCGCAGGACGGCGCGAGCTCCACGGCCTTGGTAAACGCGGAATCCACCGCGGCGGGATCGCCCTGCAGGAGGGCCACGCGGCCCAGGAAATACCACGCGGCGCCGTTGCTCGCCTGGGCTTCCTGGGTGATGGCCAGGAGGAGGGTGCGCTTGGCCTCCTCGAGCGAGGTGCTCCGCTCCGCCGGAGCCTTGGCGTCGTAGGCCTTCCTGAGCAGCTTGCTGCCGTTCTCCACCTTGGCGTTCATCGCCTTGAGGTTGCAGAGGGGCGGCGTGTATTTAGGGGGCTGGCCCTGCGCGAGCCGGAGGTCAGACCCGCCCGGGGCGGCCTGCTGCGCCGGAAGCGGGACGGCGGCGAGCGACGCGGCGAAGGCGTGTACGATCGTGCGGGTCGTCATGCCGACTCCTTGGGTGCGGTGGTTCCGGCGCCGGCGGGAACCGCCTCTGCCGGGCCGCGACGTCCGGCCTCCTCGCGGAGCTCCCGGGCAATCTCGTGCGCCGGCCGACCGGTGCGGCGGGCCAGGGCGATCACGTCGTCGTACTCGGGCTTTGTCCTCGGTCCTCCAGGGGCCTCCACCGTCTTCATCCGCACGCCGGACCCCTCGCGGGTGGTGAACGCCCATTCGTCGCGCGGCAGGGTGATCCGCTCGCCGGTGAAGCGGCGAAGGCCCGCCGTGGTGCTGTGGCGGAAGATCGCCTCCGCCACCGCATCGGCCTGGCCCGGGGGCGCCAGCGCCTCGACCCGGAAGCCGATCCGCCCCTTCTTCATCTGGGTGGACCAGATCTGGACGTCCAGGGCTCCCGCGGCGCTGAGGGCATCTCGAAGCGGCTCCAGGTACTCCGGGCTCAGATCGTCGAGGTCGGTGGCGAGTAGGACCACGCTGGCCGCCTCCGCCGCCGCTTCCGCGAGCACCAGGCGGAGCACGTTGGGATAGCCGGGCGGGTTGCGGGTGCCGGCCCCCCAGGCGGTCCGCACCGCCCTCCAGCGCGCCGGTGGCGGGCCCTCCGAGAGGACCCGAAGCAGCGCCGCACCGGTCGGCGTGGTACACTCGCCGGTCACCGGCCCGCCACTGGCCAGGTCCAGTCCCTCCAGAAGCACCGCCGTCGCCGGCGCCGGAACCGGCAGGGCGCCGTGCGCCGCGCGGACCCAGCCGGTTCCGAGCGCCACGGGAAGCGAGTAGACGGCGCCGACGCCGAGCTGCTCGAACCCCTCGATGCCGCCCACGATATCCACCAGCGCGTCGAAGGCGCCCACCTCGTGGAGGGCGACCCGCTCGGGAGCGATTCCATGGACCCTGCCCTCGGCTTCCGCCAGCAGGCGGAACGCTCGTACCGCGAGCTCCCGGGTGCGAGCCGAGATCCTGGCGCGCTCCACGATGCCGACGAGCTCCGCGACGTGCCGGTGGGGCCCGTGCGGGCGTCGGGGGTCCGCGTCGTCCGGTGCCGGAGCATGGAACTCACCGGGCAGCTCCACGGCGCCGCCGGGGGCGCGCACGGTGACCTTCGCCGCGCGGACGCCGCAGCGGAGAGTGGTTTCGATCTCCACCGCGGTATCCGGGATGCCGAGCCGGGCCGGGAGTCCGGGCAGCCAATCGGGTGGCGCCCCGGCGTCCACCAGCGCCCCGAGCAGCATGTCGCCGCTGATTCCCGCCGCCGGGTCCATGATGGCGAACCGATGTGCGGACATGGAGTAAAATATCACTCGCCCTCATGCTGGAGGCAATTCGTCGGGATCGCGATAGAGCCACCCCGCCCCGGTGTTGAACAGGACGATTCGGTCCTCCGCGCCCAGCACACCCCGCTCTCTGAGCACCCGCGCCGCCGCGATCGAGGCCCCGCCTTCCGGTGCGAAATCAATACCGCAGAGCCGGCTGCCCTCCCGGGCTTCGCACTCGAGATCGTCATCGCTCACCGCGACCGCCCCACCGCGACTTTCCCGGAGCGCCCTGAGCATGAGCCGGTCGCCGAGGGGCGCGGGAACCTGGAGCCCGCTGGCCTTGGTCCACGGATCGGGCCAGGGCTCGGCGTGGTCGGCGCCGGTTTCGAAGGCCTTCACCACCGGAGCGCAGCCGGCGGACTGCACGGTGAACATCCTGGGCAGCGGCCCTCTCACCCAACCCGCCGCCAGAAGCTCCCGGAACGCCTTCCACATCCCGATCAAGCCGGTGCCGCCGCCGGTGGGATAGAGGATCGCGTCCGGCAGCATCCAGTCGAACCGCTCCGCCAGCTCGATGCCCAGGGTCTTCTTCCCCTCGATGCGATACGGTTCACGCAGGGTGGAGAGGTCGAAGGCTCCGCTTTCGGCGGCCCAGGCGCGGCTCGCCTTCCCGCAATCGCCGATGTGGCCGTCCAGGAGGCGGAGGTCGGCGCCGAAGGCGCGGATCTGGGCCAGGATGGCGGGCGGCGTGGTCCGGGGGGCGTAGACCCGCACCAGGACGCCCGCGCGCGCGGCGTACGCCGACGCGGCGACGCCGGCGTTGCCGGCGGTCGGCAGGGTGAAGCTCCGGGCGCCGTTCGCCACCGCGCGGGTTATGGCGGCCGAGAGCCCCCGCGCCTTGAAGCTTCCGGTGGGATTGACCCCCTCCTCCTTGACCCAGACGCGGGAGAGCCCGATCCGCTCGGCGATCCTGGGAACCGGGAGGAGCGGGGTATCCCCCTCCCCCAGCGTGACCGGCTCCTCGCCGGCGGCGAGGGGCAGGAAGCTCCGGTACCGCCACATTCCCCGCTGCCCCGCCGGCGACGACCGCTCCTTCGGATCGGGATGCCGGCCGGGGTAGCGCACCAGCCAGGGATGGCCGCAGGCGCAGACGGTGGGCAGGCCCGATGGGTCACGGGTCGTGCCGCAGGCGGAACATTCCAGGTGCCAGTCCATGGAGACAGAGGTCAGGGGTCAGGGATCAGGGATCAGGGGTTTTGTGAGCGCCGCTCGCGGTAAGGTGAGCCAGTATCCGCTCGGCGAGATCGAGCGAGAATCCCGGCAGCTGCGCGATCTCGGCGGGTGTCGCACTCTTTACCCCCGCGAGGCTCCCGAAGCGCTCCAGCAGCCGGGTGCGCCGCGCCGGGCCGACGCCCGGAACATCCAGCAGCGCCGAGGTGATCGTCCGGGCGGCCCGGCGATTGCGATTGTATCTCACGCCGAAGCGGTGGGCTTCGTCCCGGGCCCGCTGCAGCAGGCGGAGCGACGGGCTCCTCCGCGACAGCCGGAGCGGATCGGGCCGTCCGGGGAGGAAGATCTCCTCCTCCTTCTTGGCCAGGCTGATCACCGGCAGCTCCGGCAGCCCGGCGGCCTGCGCGGCCGCCACCGCGGCGTGGAGCTGTCCCTTCCCCCCGTCGATCACCACCAGATCCGGAAGCGGCCTCCCCTCCTCGCGGCGCCGGGCAAGATAACGGGTCACGACTTCGCCGATCGCGGCGAAATCGTCCTGCTGGCCTTCGCCCTTGATCCGGTATTTCCGGTATTCGCTCTTCTTCGGCCGGCCGCCCTCGAACGTCACCAGCGCGCCCACGGTATCCCGCCCCTGGCTGGTGGAAATGTCCACGCAGATGAGCAGCCGCGGGACCACGGCGAGGCCCAGGTCGCGGCCCAGCGAGTACACCGGGTCCTCCGCCCGCTGGTCCGCCTCGAACGACTCGAGTCGGAGGCTCTCCAGCAGGTGCCGCGCGTTCCGCTCGGCCAGCTCGAGCCAGCGCCGCGCCATCCCCCGCTGGGGCAGCAGCCACTCGGCGCCGGGGAGGAGCGCCTTGATCTGGTCGAATTCGGCCGGTGGGAGCGGCAGCACGACGCGTTCCGCCTTCCCCTCCGCCGGGACGTAGTAGCGGACCAGGAACGCCTCGAGGATGGCCTCGTCGGTCTCCTCCTCGACGTTCTCCAGAAACCGGTGCTCGCGGTGCACCACGCGCCCCTCGCGCACCCGGAAGAGCACCCCCACCGCGTCGTCGCCGTCGCGGGCATAGCCGATGACGTCGGCGTCCCCGGTGCCGATGATCTCCACGGTGGCCGGGACTTCGACCTCCTCGAGCCAGCGCAGGGTGTCCCGCAGGTCCCGGGCCCGCTCGAAGTCCTCCCGCTCGCTCGCCGCCTGCATCATGTCGCGGAGCCGGGAGCGGACGTCCGCGGTCTTCCCCTCGAGGAATGCGACCACCTCGTCGGTCATCGCCCGGTACGACGCCTGGTCCTGCCAGCCGACGCACGGCGCCCGGCAGCGGCCGATGTGGTAATCGAGGCAGGGCCGCTCGCGCCGCTCGCGCGGGATGTCGTCGGCGCAGCTGCGCACGGTGAAAATGCGGCGGACCAGCGCGAGCGCCCGGCGCATCTCGCCCACGTCGGTGTAAGGGCCGAAGTAGCGCGCGCCGGGCAGGTCGCGCCGTCGGGTGACCAGGACCCGCGGGAACGGCTCCCGGAGCGTCACCGCGATGGAGGGATAGCTCTTGTCGTCCTTGAGGCGGACGTTGAAGCGCGGCTGGTACTCCTTGATGAGGTTGTTCTCCAGGAGCAGCGACTGCGCCTCGTGCCCGACGACGATGGTCTCGACGTCCGCGATGAGCCGGACCAGGAGCTGGTTCTTGGGGCTGGCCGAGTGATCACCGGTGAAGTAGCTCCGGACCCGGCTCCGCAGATTGGCCGCCTTCCCGACGTAGAGCACCTCACCCGCGCGATCCCGCCAGAGGTACACGCCGGGGCCGTCGGGGAGGGAGTCCAGCTTGCGCTGGAGGGCGGGCGGGAGAAGCGGATGGGTCATGCCTTTCGTCGGAATCGGTAAGTCAGCTCCCGGGCCGGCGCCACGCCGAGCAGGAGCGTCCCTCCAACATAGACGGCGCCGAAAGGGGCCAGCACCAGGATCGCGGTGAGGATCGGACCGAGCCGGCCGTCGAGCCAACGGAGCACCCCCCATCCCGCCGCCGCGGCGCCGAGCGCCGGCGCCCACAGGCGAGCGACCAGCCCGGCCGGGAGCCGAGTGACCCCGATCCGGCGATCGAGCCCTCGGCGGAGGAGCAGGAACTCCACCCATCCCGCCACCCCGGCCGACGCCGTCAGGCCCGCCGCGCCCCACGCCGGCGGCAGCCCCAGCAATCCCGGCAGGTGGATCGCGGCGACGTAGCCGAGCCCGGTGGTGAGTCCGACCCGGATGAGGGCGTAGCGGAGGGGCGTCCGGGTGTCGTGCAGCGCGTACCAGGCGGAGGAATACAATCGCCCCAGGGTGGAGGCGAGCAGTCCCACCGCCGATCCGGCCAGGATCCCCCAGACATAGAACGAGTCGGCCCGGGTGAACACGCCGGTCTGGAACAGGGCCGCCGCAATGACCTGGCCCAGCGCCGCGAGGGCGACCGCCGAAGGCACGATGAAGTAGGCCACCTGCCGCATTCCGCGCTCCAATCGCTCCCGGAGGGCCTGGTACGCGCTGTCCGACGCTGCGGCGGCGGCCGACAGCTCCGGCAGCTCGGCCGCGGCCACGCTCATGCCGAACAGGCTCACCGGGAGCGTGTAGAGGGTCTGCGCGTTGGCGAGCGCGGCAACGGCGCCGGTCGGCAGCAGGCTCGCCAGGATCGCGTCCACGAAGGCGCTGATCTGGACCGCGCCGCGGCTCACGAACGCGGGGAGGAAATTGCCCACCACGGTCCGGACGTTCGGGTCCCCGCGTCCGATGGAGAGCGGGATGCCGGCGGTGAGCCGCCAGACCGTCGGGAGCTGGACGCCCAGCTGCAGCAGACTCCCGGCCACGGCACCCCACGCCGCCCAGAGCACCAGCGTCTCCGAGGCGGTTCCCCGCCCCGGGAGCAGCGTCGCCGCGATGATCGCCGCGTTCCAGATCACCGGCGCGACGTACGACAGGAAGAACTTGCGGTGGCTGTTGAGCACCCCCATGCACCAGGCCGTCAGCACCAGGAGCCCGACGCCCGGAAAGAGGATGCGGACCAGCTGGATGACCAGCGCCCGCTTGGCCCCGCCGAAGCCCGGCGCCAGCGCGTACACCAGCCAGGGCGTCGTTGTGACGCCCAGCGCCACCAGGACGGCCACGGCGAGCCCCAGCAGCCCGGCCACCGCGCCCGCCACCCGGCGCGACTCCTGGTGCCGCCCCTGGGCTTCGAGGCGGGCATAGACCGGAATGAAGGAGGCGCTGAGGACGCCCTCGCCGAACAGATTCTGGAGGAAGTTGGGAATCCGGAACGCCGCGGCGAAGGCATCGGCGGCGTCGGTGAGTCCGAGGAAATGCGCCAGGACGCGCTGCCGGACGAGGCCGGCGATCCGGCTCAGGAAGATGCCGGCCGCGACCAGCGCGGCGTTGCCTCGCCGGGGGGCGGGGCCGCTCAGGGGGCCGAGCGCGGTGGCAGGGGAGGCCGGCCACCGCCTTCCTCGAGCAGTCGCTGGAGGAACTGGTTCTCCTCCTTGAGACTCGCCATGGTGCCCTCGAGGTCCCGCACTTCCCCTTCGAGAACATCCACCCGCCTGGCGAGGTCGGTCAATTCCTGGGGGGTCGCCGTGCGGCCCTCGAGCCGGCGCGCCAGGGCGCGCCCGAGCGGCGAGTCGGTGAGGACCGCGAAGATCGGAATCAGGAGGACGAGCAGCAGGACGATCTCGAGAATTCTCATGGGTCGAGTCTACGGGATCGGCGGATCGGCTTCAAGAGCGCGGGTGTACCACTCGGCGATGTGATCGGCGAGCGCCCCGAGGAGGCCGCCGCCATAACGCGCGAGAAAGCCCGCCATGGTGAGCACCCGCTCCTGGGGCTTGCCCTCGGGGCGGACCGCCAGCCGAACCCGCGCGATCTGGGCGAGCTCCGTGGCGGACCGCTTGCGAGCGTGCTGGAGCGCCTTCTTCTCGAGCTCGCCGACGGCGTGGAGCGCCTGCCCCCGCGCAGAGGCCGCCGGCCGCTCGAGGGTCGGGTCCACCTCGGCCACGGCGCGAACCACCGGCTCGTAGCCCCGGTCGATGGCGGCGCGGAGCGCGGCGAAGGCCGCCTCGGCGCCCTGGGGGAGCGCCTCCCGCGCGATCCGGGCTTCCAGCGCGCCGTCGTCGTCGAGCAGCTCCGCGAGCCCGGCGCCGTACTTGGCGAGCACCCTGGTCACCCGGGGCTCCACCAACACCCCCGACCATCGCGGCACCGGTTGCTGGCGGGGAACCTCCAGCCCCCGGTAGACCGCGGCGGCGAGCTCGAGGTAGCGGAGCTCGCCTGGTCCGGCCACGTACGCCGAGGTGGGAAGCAGCGCGCTCTCCAGCACGGGACGGAGGAGCACGTTGCCGGAGAGGCGCTCCGGCGCCTCCGCGGCGATGCGCTCGAGCTCCTGAAGCGAGATGCGCGTCTTGCTTCGCCGGGTGTGGAAACCACTCCCGTCGGCGACCAGCCGGTCCCGGCCCAGAGTGCCGTCCAGAAACACCAGCGCCGCGCGATCGCCCACGGGGACGCCGGCATCCCTCCCCTCCGCGGCGAGGGCCTCGGCCTGCGCGAGGAGCGCGCGGTCGAGCTCGGGCGCCCGGGTAAGCGCGCGCAGGATGAGCGGCGCGCTCTTCCGCTTGACCGCCGGATGCCCGCCGTCGAGACAGCCGATGCCGAGCGGCGCCAGCAGCTGCGCCATCGCGCCTGCGAACGCGCCGGCCACCGCAGCCTCGGGGCGGTAATGGCGCCGGAGCCAGGCCACGGTTTCCCCACTCGTCGCGGCATCGGGAAACGACCGCTCGAAGCGGTCGAGCCCCTCCAGCACCGCGGCGCCCAGGGGCTCGCGTCCGAGCGGGGTGAGCGGTGCCTCGGGGGCCCGGGGCGGGAGCGACGCGGTGACGAGTCCGCCGTCCGCGCCAAGCCACGACACGGTCGCGACCTCGTCGAAGTCGTGATCGTCGGCTGGAACCCAGAACACCGGCACCACCGGCCGCCGCCAGCGCCGCTCCAGCACCAGCGCGAGTCCGCGCGCGGAGAGCGCCTTGGACACCGTGTACGCGGGGCCGGTGAAGAGCCCCGTCTGCTGGCCGGTGGTGACCACCAGCGCGCCGGGCTGCCGGAGCCTCCCGATGATCGCGTCGAGCCCCGGCGCCGCGACGAGCGCCGGCTCGAGCGCGCGGTCCCACGCCTCGGCTCGCGGCTCGGGAAGGCCGGGCCGCTCGGGGAGCGGCGTGTCCACGATCGGGAGGCTCATGCCACCAGGGCCACGAGGATGACGCGGGGGGAATCCGGTGCCAGCGGACCGCCGTCATAATCGCCCAGCCGGTGGCGCACCGAGCCACCCGCTTCGACCAGGAGCCGCTCCAGTTCCCGCGCAGCGAAGAGCCGCACCCGCTCCACGAAGCGGCGGCCGTCCCCGGTGGTGATGCTCTTGAAGACGTGCCGCTCCGCGGGGTCGAGCCAGCGGTCGATCTGCACCGGCCGGCCGGCCAGCGTGCCGTGCTCCAGCCGGACCAGGTCGCGGGGCACCCGCGCGGCGTTCAGGAAGTCGAGCGCGAACCGGCCGCCGGGCCGCACCGTGGCGACCATCTCGCGGAGCGCGCGCAGGTGCTCCGCGTCAGACTCGAAGTAGCCGAAGCTGGTGAACAGGTTCACGGTGAGGTCCATCGAGCCGGGGCGCACCGGGATCCGGCGGACGTCGCAGCGGATCACCGGGATCCGCGCGTCCTGCCGGGCCCGCCGCAGCAGCTGGCGGGAAAGATCTACCCCGGTGACCCGGGCGCCGCGCGCCCGGAAGGCGGCCGCGTGCCGGCCGGTGCCGCAGGCCACGTCGAGCACCCGGGCGCCCGGCGCGAGGGGCGCCACCCGGGTGAGCGCGGCCACCAGCCGCTCGGCGTCCTCCTCGTCACGGTGGGGGTAGAGGAGGAGGTACTCCTCGCCGAAGTACTCCTCGTACCAGTCGGACACGGCGAAAAGGGCGTCAACAGTCAACAGTCAACGGGACCTGCACGCGCGGAGAAGCTCAGCGTGCAAGGCGGTTCCCGGTGACTGTTGACCGCTGACTGTTGCCCGTTCACGTCGCCCCCCCTTTGTGATACGGCTCCCCCCTCAGAATCGTCCAGGCCCGGTACCATTGCTCCGCCACCACCACCCGGGCGAGCTCGTGCGGCAGGGTGAGCGGCCCGAGGCTCCAGCGCGCAGCCGCGTTCCGCACCAGTTCGGGATCGAGCCCGAAGGCGCCGCCGATGAGCAGGGCCAGCGGCCTGCCTCCCGCGCGCCAGCGCTCGAGCCGGTGGGCCAGCTCCTCGCTGGTCCAGGCGGAGCCGCCGCGATCGAGGGCCACGAGCAGCGCACGCTCCGGCGCCGCATCGAGCAGCCGCGCCGATTCCTCCCGGCGCCGGAGCGCCGGGCTCCCCGCCCCCTGCGCCTCCCGGACTTCGCGCTCGACCAGCCGGCCGTAGCGGCGCAGCCGGCGGAGGTAATCGTCGCACATGGCCCGGTAGCCGGGCCGGAGCTTCCCCACCGCGAGCAAATGGGTTTCCACCCCTCCTCGCTATTCGCTCCTCGCTGATTCCCGTCTCAAGCGTACATCCCCCTCAACCGGTGCACCCCCGCCACCCGGTCAATGGCCACCATGTATGCCGCGATCCGCAGGCTGACGTTGGTCCGCCCGGCCATCGCGGCCACCTCCTGGTACGAGGTCACCATGATCTTCTCGAGCCGGGAGTTCACCGTCTCCAAGTCCCAGAAGTATCCACCCCGGTCCTGCACCCATTCGAAGTAGCTCACGGTGACGCCGCCGGCGTTCGCCAGGATGTCGGGGATGACGAGGATGCCGGCGTCCTGGAGGATCTGGTCGGCGTCGGCGGTGGTCGGCCCGTTGGCGCCCTCGCAGATGATCCGGGCCTTGATCTTCCCGGCGTTTTCCCCGGTGATCACGCTCTCGAGCGCCGCGGGGACCAGGACGTCGGTTTCCAGGGCGAAGAGCTCCTCGTTGGAGAGGTGCTCCGCTTTCTGGTAGCTCTTGAGATGCCGGTGCTCGGCGACGTGCTTCATGACCTCGGGGATGTCGAGCCCCCTGGCGTCGTAGACGGCGCCCTCCTTGTCGCTCACCGCGAGGATCTTCATGCCCTGTTCCCGCATCAGCATGGCGGTGGTCGAGCCCACGTTGCCGAAGCCCTGGATTACCACCCGGGTCCCCTCGACCGCCAGGCCCAGCTGCTTGAGGGCCTCCCGGGTCACGAACATGCAGCCCCGCCCGGTAGCCTCGCGCCGGCCCAGCGAGCCGCCCATCGTGACCGGCTTGCCGGTCACCACCGCGGTGACGGTGTGGCGCTTGTGCATGGAGTAGGTGTCCATGATCCACGCCATCATCCGCTCGTTGGTGTTGACGTCGGGCGCCG